>CAMWVS010000072.1 GCA_947177775.1 uncultured Prevotella sp. | reverse complement strand
CCCCCCCCCCCCCCCCCCCCCCCCCCCCCCCCCCCCCCCCCCCCCCCCCCCCGGGCGGGGGGGAGGTCGGGAGGGAGCCCTTAATAGTCTCTCTGCATGTCCGCAATCTTCTGCTTCAGCTTGTTCATCTGTTCCTCCTGCAGCACACGCTTATATTCTATCGGCACAACCTGGATGAAGTCGCCGACATAGCGGTTCCAGTCGTCGAGCATCGTGCGGGCCAGCTTCGACCCCGTGTAGAGATAGTGCTGGCGGATGAGTTCATGAAGCTCCTTGCGGTAGCCGCTGTCCTCAACGAGGTTGATTTCAACCATATCCATGTTGCAGAAGTAGTCGAAGTTGTGGTTCTTGTCCCACACGTAGGCCACACCGCCGCTCATTCCGGCGGCGAAGTTGCGGCCCGTCTCACCAAGCACGACCACGCGGCCGCCCGTCATATATTCGCAGCAGTGGTCGCCGGCGCCCTCGATAACGGCTATCGCGCCCGAGTTGCGCACGCCGAAGCGCTCGCCTACCTTTCCGTTGACATAGAGTTCGCCGCTTGTCGCACCGTAGAGACCCGTATTGCCGGCTATGATGTTGTCCTCGGCGCAGAAATTGCTGCGCACCGGCGGCAGGATTGCGATGCGGCCGCCGCTGAGTCCCTTGCCGAAGTAGTCGTTGGCCTCGCCTTCAAGCTTGAAGCTGACACCATTGACGAGGAACGCTCCGAAGCTCTGGCCGGCCGAGCCCTTGAACTTGACGTTGACGGTGCTGTCGGGCAGTCCGTCGCCACCATAGCGGCGCGCGATGAGTCCGCTGAGCATGACGCCCGCGGCGCGGTCGGTATTCCTGATGGCGTAGTCGAGGTTCACCTCCTCCTGCATTTCGATGGCGCGCTGTGCCGAATGGATTATGCGGCGGTCAAGCACATCGTCAAGGTCGGCGGGGATGTCGGCCACATGGCGGATGGCATTGCCGTTGTCGACACGGTGGAGAAGACGGGTGAAGTCGAGCTTATCGGAAGCCGCAGGTCTTCCCCCCCTGGGGGGATTGAGGGGGGCCTCCCCTTTGGAGGATTGAGTGGGCTGGGCCGTAGCCACCAACTCCGTCCGGCCCACGATGTCCTCCAGCCGGGCATATCCCATCTCGGCCAGATACTCGCGCACTTCCTGGGCGAGGAACGTGAAATAGTTGACAAGATATTCATAGCGGCCCATGAAATGCTTGCGCAGTTCGGGGTTCTGCGTCGCCACGCCCATCGGGCAGGTGTTGAGATTGCACTTCCGCATCATTACGCAGCCGAGCACGATGAGCGCCAGCGTACCGAAACTGAACTCCTCGGCACCGAGCAACGCCATCAGCACGACGTCGCGCCCGGTTTTCAGCTGGCCGTCAACCTGCAGGCGGACCTGTCCACGCAGTCCGTTCATGACGAGCGTCTGCTGCGTCTCGCTCAGTCCTATTTCCGGCGAGATGCCCGCAAAGCGCATGCTCGACGCCGGACTGGCTCCCGTTCCGCCTTCGGCACCGGAGATGACGATGAGGTCGGCCTTGGCCTTGGCCACACCGGCGGCAATCGTTCCCACGCCGCTCTCGGCGACGAGCTTGACACTGACGGCCGCAGTCGGATTGACGTTCTTCAGGTCGAAGATGAGCTGGGCGAGGTCTTCAATGGAGTAGATATCGTGATGTGGCGGCGGCGAGATGAGCGATATGCCGGGTATGGAGTGGCGTGTGCGGGCGATGACCTCGTTGACCTTGAAGCCCGGCAGCTGTCCGCCTTCGCCCGGCTTGGCTCCCTGTGCGACCTTTATCTGAATCTCTTCGGCGTTGACGAGATATTCGGTAGTCACGCCGAAACGTCCCGAAGCAATCTGCTTTGTCTTCGACGACAGCGGGATGCCGTCGCGCGTCGCGGTGAAACGCTCGCTGTCTTCACCGCCCTCGCCTGTGTTGGAGCGTCCGCCGATCTTGTTCATGGCCAGCGCAATGGCCTCGTGGGCCTCCTTGCTGAGCGCTCCGAAACTCATTGCACCCACGACGAAATGCTTCATGATGTCCTCAACCGGTTCCACCTTGTCGATGTCAATGGGGTTGCGGCGGAAACCGAAGAAGTCGCGGATGAAAATGGGTTTGTCCTTTCCGTCGACAAGCCGCGTGAACTCCTTGTATTTCTCGTAGCTTCCCGTACGTGTGGCGAGCTGAAGCGTTGCAATCGTCTCGGGATTCCAGGCGTGACGGATGCCGTCGCGGCGCCAGTGGAACTGACCGTGGTTGGGAAGGAAATTCAGGTCAGAGGTATGAGTGTGGAGGTCAGAGGTATGAGTGCGGAGGTCAGAGGTATGAGTTCGGAGGTCAGAGGTTTGAGTGATGAGGTCAGAGGTATGAGTTCGGAGGTCAGAGGTATGAGTTCGGAGTTCAGAGGTATGAGTGATGAGTTCAGAGGTATGATTACCATTTGTTGGCGTACCACCGTTCTCCGAACCATGTACACCGCCATTCGGACGGCTTGCATCAGTAATCATACCTCTTAACTCATCACTCATACCTCTGAACTCCGAACTCAAACCTCTTAACTGCACTCGCGCTACCGCATCCCTCGCTATCGTTTCCAGCCCGATGCCGCCGATGGTCGACATCTCCGTACCGAAATAAGTCTTCAGGAGACTTTCGGAGAGACCGATGCTCTCGAATATCTTCGCACCGCGGTAGCTGCGGATGGTCGAGATGCCCATCTTTGCCATGATTTTCAGCAGGGCTTTCTTCAGCGCCTTTATATAGTTGGCCTCAGCCGTCTCGTAGTTTTCCTGTACCTTGCCGCGCCGGACGAGGTCGTCGAGAATGGCGAACGCCATGTAGGGACACAGCGCCGAAGCACCGTAGCCGAGCAGCAGGGCGGCATGCATCGTCTCACGGATCTCGCCGCTCTCGACGATAAGTGCCGTCTGGACGCGCTTTCCGACGGAGATGAGATAGTGGTGGACGGCGCTCACGGCCAGCAGCGAGGGGATGGCGGCATGGTCGCGACTGATGTCACGGTCGGTCAGGATAATATAGTTGTAGCCCGCGTCAACGCTCCGCTCCGCTTCCTTGCACAGCGCGTCGAGTGCATCGCGCAGACCGTCGGCACCCTTCGCACATTCAAAAAGTATCGGGAGCTTGACGGTGTTGAAGCCCTTGTAGCGTATGTTGCAGAGTATGTCGAGCTGAGTGTTGTTCAATATCGGATGGGGCAAGCGCACCATCTTGCAGTTTGATTCGTCCGGATTGAGGATTCCCGAGCCCACACGGCCTATATATTCGGTCAGCGACATGACGAGATTTTCGCGTATGGAGTCGATGGCGGGGTTGGTCACCTGGGCGAACTGCTGGCGAAAATAGTTGAACAGCAGCTGCGGACGATCGGACAGAACGGCCAGCGGAGTGTCGTTGCCCATGGCCGCCGTGGGTTCCTGACCGCTGACGCACATCGGGACGATGGTGCTGTCGATGTCCTCGGCCCCGTAGCCGAACATGAGTTCGTGCTCCAGAAGATCGTCCACATCGTTGCGCACCTTGCGTCCGCTGCGGAGTTTCTCCAGCTGTATGCGGTTGGTGGAGAGCCACTGGCGGTAAGGATGCTCGGCGGCCAGCCGCTCCTTGATTTCGCCGTCGTAGTAGATGCGGCCCTCCTGAGTGTCGATGAGCAGTATCTTGCCCGGCTGCAGGCGTCCCTTCTCGGCTATTTCGCTCGGGTCGAAGTCCATCACGCCGACCTCCGACGCCACGACCATCATGTCCTTTTTGGTGATGGTGTAACGCGCCGGACGCAGACCGTTGCGGTCGAGCATACCTCCGGCATAGCGGCCGTCGCTGAAGAGCAGTGCCGCAGGGCCGTCCCACGGCTCCATCAGGATGGAGTGGTATTCGAAGAAAGCCTTCAGGTCTTCGGAGATTGGATTTTTGTCGTTGAAGCTCTCGGGCACAAGCACGCTCATGGCGTGTGGCAGCGAGAGGCCGCTCATGACGAAAAACTCCAGCACGTTGTCCAGACTGGCCGAGTCGCTCATGTCGGGCTGGACAATGGGTGATATGTCGCGGATGTCGCCGAGCGCCTCGGAACTGAGCACACTCTCACGCGCCTTCATCCATCCGCGGTTTCCACGGATGGTGTTTATCTCGCCGTTGTGGGCCAGAAGGCGGAACGGCTGGGCAAGGCTCCACGTGGGGAATGTGTTGGTGGAGAAGCGGGAATGGACAAGGGCGAGACCGCTGGTGAAATAGCTGTTGGTCAGGTCGGGGAAATACTGTCTCACCTGCATGCTCGAAAGCATGCCCTTGTAGACGATGCTGCGGCTCGAAAGCGAGCAGACGTAGAAATCGCGGTGATGGACGCGGCGCTCGATGCGCTTGCGTATTATATATAATGTGCGTTCGAAGAAGGGCACCCGGTCGTCGGTCACACCCGTGATGAACACCTGACGGATGGCAGGCTCGCTGTCGAGCGCCGACTGTCCGAGACATTCGGGATTGGTGGGAACCGTGCGCAGGTGCATCAGCGAGAGGCCTTCGCGCTCGATTTCCTCAATCATAATAGAGAGGATTTCCTGCTGTTCGGCCTCGTCCTTGGGAAGGAAAACGAGTCCGGTTCCGTACTTTCCTTTCTCCGGAACGGGAATGCCCTGAAGCAGGATGAACTCATGAGGAATCTGGAGCATGATGCCCGCTCCGTCGCCGGTCTTATTGTCAGCGCCCTCTGCACCACGATGGCGCATGTTCTCCAACACCTTCAGGGCGTTGTCGACAAGTTCGTGGCTCTTGTTACCATGAATGTTGACCACCATACCGACGCCGCACGCATCATGCTCATAGTCGGTATTGTACAATCCATTTACCATATTTAGTTGCATTAAGTTTGTCTTTGCCATTAAACGGCTTACATATTGCGCACAAAATTACTAATAAATGTTACAATACGACACTACCGTAACGTTAATAATATAACCATCCGGCGCTACAATTACTATTCAAAAGAAATCACACCGCTAATATTTCTATTTGAAAGCAAATTCTCACAATATGGTTTCGGATTGTAAATCAAAATCGAAAACAAGATTCACGTTACCGCTGTCAAGACTGTGGGACGTCCCCACGGATATGCCTTTATTCCTTAACACTTGAAACATGCGACAACGAGTGGAGACAAAATCATTCCCCAACCTTTCATTCCGCACGAAAGGCCTTCAACAACAACTTCCGGAGGCCGACCTCATCAATGACCTTATCAATGCTAAAAAATTATCAGTCAAGCCTTCAATATTACGGATTTTTTTTCTTACTTTTGTAGTCGTGAAAAACGTAGACGGCCGCGACTCTTCCCCGCCGCCACGCAACACTTTCAACGCCTGCGGATGCAGAAAACGGGAAAATATCAGAAACACATTATTTTATAAAAGAACTACTATGGATTTAGTACAACAAATCATCGAACGCGCTAAAAACAACAAACAGCGCATCGTGCTCCCCGAGGCAGAGGAGGAGCGCACACTCAAGGCAGCCGACATGGTGCTGCGTGACGGTATTGCAGATCTCATCCTCATCGGAAATCCGGCAAAGGTGGAGGCCATGTGCAAGGAGTACGGTCTGGAACACATCGGCAAAGCCACTCTCATCGACCCCGAAAACAATCCCAAAAGCGAGGAATACGCACAGCTGCTCGCCGAACTTCGCGCAAAGAAGGGCATGACAATCGAGAAAGCCCGCGAACTGGTGAAGAACCCGCTCTATCTGGGATGCATGATAATCAAGACAGAAGGAGCTGACGGACAGATCAGCGGTGCGCTGAGCACTACGGGCGATACTCTCCGTCCCGCACTCCAGATAATCAAGTGTGCCCCAGGCATCAGCTGCGTGAGCGGTGCAATGCTGCTCATCACGAAACAGCCGCAGTATGGCGAAAACGGCGTTCTTGTGGTCGGCGACGTGGCCGTAACACCTATGCCCGACGCCGGCCAGCTGGCACAGATTGCCGTCTGCACGGCACAGACAGCCAAGAGCGTGGCTGGATTTGCCGACCCGCGCGTGGCCATGCTGAGCTTCTCGACCAAAGGCAGCGCAAGCCACGAGGTTGTGGACAAGGTGGTGGAAGCCACACGCCTGGCAAAGGAACTTGCTCCCGAGCTGAAAATCGACGGCGAGCTGCAGGCTGACGCGGCCCTCGTGCCCTCTGTAGGCGAGAAAAAGGCTCCCGGCAGCGACATCGCCGGCCACGCCAACGTTCTCGTTTTCCCGAACCTCGAAGTCGGCAACATCGGATATAAGCTCGTTCAGCGCCTCGGCGACGCCGTGGCCATCGGCCCCATCCTCCAGGGTATCGCCCGTCCTGTGAACGACCTGAGCCGCGGATGCTCCGTCGAAGATATCTACTATCTCGTGGCCATCACCGCTTGTCAGGCTATGGACGCTAAGAAATAAGAATTGGGAATTCAAATTCATGACTCAAAATTAAATTTATGAAAATACTTGTATTGAATTGTGGCTCTTCGTCTATCAAATACGCTTTGTATAACATGGACGACCGTTCGGTGATGACATCCGGCGGTGCGGAACGCGTGGGACTTGACGGCGCGTTCGTAAAAGTTAAGCTCGCTAACGGCGAGAAGAAACAGATCATGCACGACATCCCGGAGCACACCGAGGGCGTGAAGTTCATCTTCAGTCTGCTCACCGACCCCGAGATTGGCGTGATCAAAGACCTCAAGGAAATTGACGCCGTCGGCCACCGTATGGTCCACGGAGGCGAGAAATTCAACCAGAGTGTCGTCCTCAACGATGAAGTGCTCAAGGTTTTTGAGGAATGCAGCGACCTCGCTCCGCTCCACAACCCCGCCAACCTCAAGGGTGTGAAGGCCGTTTCGGAGCTTATGCCCGGACTGCCGCAGGTGGGAGTGTTCGACACGGCATTCCATCAGACCATGCCGAAGAAGGCCTACATGTACGCCATTCCCTACGAGCTGTATGACAAGTATGCCATCCGCCGCTATGGTTTCCACGGAACGAGCCACCGCTACGTGTCAAAGCGCGTCTGCGACTTCCTCGGCGTGAAGCCCGAAGAGAAGAAAGTCATCACATGCCACATCGGCAACGGAGGCTCTGTCGCAGCCGTTGACGGAGGCAAGTGCATAGACACGTCGATGGGTCTGACCCCGCTGGAGGGCGTCATGATGGGCACACGCTCGGGCGATATCGACGGCGGCGCCGTCTCTTTCATACAGAAGAAGCTCTCGCTCGATGCCGACGGCATTTCAAATCTGCTCAACAAGAAGAGCGGTCTGCTCGGAATCACCGGCATTTCAAGCGACATGCGCGAGATTGACGCTGCCGCAAATAACGGCGACGAGAAGGCTGTTCTGGCTCTCGACATGTACAACTACCGCATAAAGAAGTATGTAGGTGCATACGCAGCAGCCATGGGAGGCGTGGACATCATCGTCTTCACAGCCGGAGTCGGCGAGAATCAGGACAACATGCGCGAATATGTATGCAAGGGCATGGAATGGATGGGTGTCAAGCTCGATGCGGAGAAGAACGCCACCATCCACGGCGAGGAGGCCGTTATCTCGGCTCCCGATTCAAAGGTGACGGTAGTTGTCGTTCCCACGGACGAGGAACTGATGATCGCCACAGACACAATGAACCTGCTCTGATAAGCCTAAGGGCATAATCCTTGCAGACAAAAAAAGCACAGACTTGCGGCAAACGGGACTGAATCCCAACCGCAAGTCTGTGCTTTTTTTGTTTCCAATCAAAATCGTCAGACGTTATCTGACGGCTATAACGCGCTCGATTTCGCCATCATAGGTGTTTATCAGAAGCCTGACGGAATCGGCGTCGATGGTCTCGCAGGGTATGCTGACGTAGTAACGGGAGGAATAATACTCCGGTACGCCACCCTGATCGTGATACATCCGGTAGACGGCCGTGTGGGTTCCATCGGCATTCCCGACCGTCCCTTCGTCGGCAACGCCTATCGTATGGAGCGCCTGAGAGCCTTCGGCCGTACCGTTTTTGAGATAGAAACCGATGTTGACATAACGTCTGCTTGCACTCAGCCACAAACTCTCGAACTTCACCGGGTCCGTAATGACACCTTCCTCGAACTCCTCGCCCGGCCTGGCACGCAACACGGGGATGGCCGCAAGACTCACGACTTCGGCACGGCCGTCCTCTGTCAGGTTGTAGTACATGACGGCACGGTAGAGCGTGTCGGCCTTTTCCATCCAGCCGGCAGACTCCGGAGCTGTCAGAACGAGACATGAGCCGTCGTCCGCCATGACATAGTCAGCGGTGCGGGGAGCGACCGTATGAACCTCGACAAAGTCCGCCCGAGTGAGCGAATAGGTTCCCGTTCCGCTCTCATAGCTGTCCGACGAGCATGCCGAAACCACAGCTACGACTGTCGCAGCAACCGGACAGAGATTCTTCATACTCCGGGAGAAATTCAGCACGGCTTCCGCTGCGTTCATACGCTCTCCTCCAGGGCCGCCTGGCGGTTGATGGCAGGATTGGCATACATTGTCAGCAGTCTCTCACGAAGATAGTCCGTATCCTTTTCCGGCAGTTCTATCATGGCTATACGGCTATCCAGATATTCCTCGAAAGCAGCACGGTCGGCCTGCGTGTAACGGTCACTGAAGTCTTTGTTTCCGCGCAACAGGTCGGCGGCGGCATAGTTGTTGGGATAGAGGCGGTAGCCAAGATGAATCTCACGGTCAATGTGGCCGGCTACGGCAGCGAAAAGCTCGCCTTTAGGAAGATCAGCCGGCAACGTTGCGAGCCATCCGTCTATGCACGGCGCACAATGGTAGTGGATGCGTCCTTTGCGTCCCATGATTCCTGTCTGCATGCTCATGACATCGTCAGCTTTGGTTTTCTTCCATCCTTCCACGTCACGTTTGAGCTGATATTCGCGCGCCTTGAGATAGTCGCAGGGATCGTATTCGTATGATATGGCCAGCGGAACGATGTGAAGCTGGGTCAGTCTTTCAATCACACTGCCTTCCCCTCCCATGGCCATCATCTTCAGCAGAGACTGCTGGGTGCGGTCGTTGCTGTCCTTGGCACGTCCTTCGCGCTGTGCAATCCAGATGTTGTCGTGTTTCTCTTGGATGACATAGTGCATGTATTCGGCCATCAGCCGGCTGTTGGCCAGCATCTCCTTTATGGCCGCACCACGGCGGACAATGAACGATTTGTTGACTCTGACGAGGTCTTCAATCCACGGAGCGGCCAGCAGATTGTCGCCTATGGCAATCTCGCAGGTCGTCCCGAAACCTGCGTCGAAAAGCATTTTGTCAAGGAAAGCCGAATCGAGCACGATGTCGCGATGGTTGCTGACGAAAGTGTAGCGGCCGTCTGTGGCCACCTGCGACGAGTCCATCGTGCAGCCGTCGGAGGTCTGCGCCAGCAGCGAGACAAGGAAACCGTAGCACAGTTTCTCCTGAAACTCAAGATTGTCGCGGCACGAGCGTATCTTTGCGGCGAGCGCTTCGAAGGGCACTCCGCGGAATATATATTCCATGACGGTGCGGAACTGCGGGTCGGCAATCAGCCTCTCGTAGACCGCGGGCAGCTCTTCGGGGTCATACGGGCGTATGGGGTCAAACTTTGAAGGTGTGTTCATTGTGGTCCGTAGCTTTTTGTTATCTATTGAATAAAGGTTCTCTGGCTATGGCGAGACAGGTTTCCGACTGGTTCAGAACTGGTTCTCAACGATGTCCGTGAGCACATCCTTCATCTCCATGCCGGCCGCACGGACCTGCTGGGGAATGAAGCTGGTGGCCGTCATGCCGGGCGTGGTGTTGACTTCGAGCATGAAAATGCGTTCTTTCTCCACTCCGTCGGCGTCCTTTTGGCGGCTGATGATGTAGTCGATGCGGATTATTCCGTTACATCCGAGAATGTCGTAGATGTGGCTTGTTATCTCGCTGACGCGCCTGGTGGTATCCTCACTGAGACGGGCTGGCGTGATTTCCTTCACCTGTCCGTTGTATTTTGCGTCATAATCAAAGAACTCATTGGACGTAACAACCTCCGTAGCGGGCAGGACGACTGTCTTTTCGCGCGTCTTGTAGCATCCGATGGAGATTTCCGTTCCCTCGATGAACTGCTCCACCATGACTTCGGGGCTTTCCATGACAGCCTTTCTGATGGCCGGGGCAAGCTGGTCCTTGTTCTTCACCTTTGATACTCCGAAGCTGCTGCCGTCGGCCGCCGGCTTGACGAAACAGGGCATACCGATGCGCTGCTCCACCTCGTCGTCACTGACCATTTCCTCGTATCCCTTGCGGATGAGCAGCGAATCGGCCACGAGAACGCCATAGCCGCGCAGATATTGGTTGAGAACGAACTTATCGAACGTAAGTGCCTCGACGAGCACGCCGCTTGTGGAATAAGGCATGCCTATCAGCTCAAAATATCCCTGAAGCAGTCCGTTCTCTCCGGGAGTTCCGTGGATGGTTATGTAGGCATAGTCGAAGCAGACTTTCCGGCCGTTTTCCACGAAGGAGAAGTCGTTGCGGTCGATGCGCGCCGTAGTGCCGTCGGCCAGTTCAACGTGCCAGTCCTGGGCCTTGATGTCGACTATGTATATGTTGTAACGCTCTTTGTCGAAGAAAGAGTAGAGGCTGCGCGCTGAGCGCAGCGAAATGTCGTGTTCGGAGGAGTCGCCTCCGCAGACAATGGCTATTGTTCTTTTCATATATATCAAATTAAAATTAAATCAAATCAACCACCGGAGAACTACCTGAAACCCACCCCAACCCTCACGAAGGGAGGGAGCTGGATATGCCTTATTATATTCCTTTGTCCACAAGAGTATCCAAGTTTCCTCCCTTCGTGAGGGTTGGGATGGGTTTCAGGTGGTTATTGGTTTTTTTTTTGGGGGGGGTATTCTATGTATTCTTTATCTTGGCTCCCATATACTTCCTCCACTTCTCTATCAGCGCCCACATGTCGATGGGCAGCTCGCTGGTGAAGTCCATCTGTTCATGGGTCACGGGATGGACAAAGCCGAGCGTGCGGGCGTGGAGGGCCTGTCGCGGACAGAAGCTGATACAGTTTGTCACGAACGTACGGTAGCTTCCCGTTCGCTCGCCACGCAGGATTTCCGTTCCGCCGTAGCGTTCGTCGCCGAAGAGCGGGTGGCCGATGTGGCGCATGTGGGCACGTATCTGGTGGGTTCGTCCCGTCTCGAGGATGCACTCCACGAGCGTGACATATCCGAACCGCTCTATCACACGATAGTGGGTCACGGCGCTCTTGCCTATCTCCGAGCCGGGCGGGAAGACGGCCATTCGCAGGCGGTCTTTCGGGTCGCGTCCGATGTTCCCCTCGATGGTTCCACGGTCTTCGGTCATATTTCCCCAGACCAGAGCATTATAGCTGCGATGGGTGGTCTTGTTGAAGAACTGCGCGCCCAGCTCCATTTTGGCTTCGGGCGTCTTGGCGACCACGAGCAGACCGCTGGTATCCTTGTCTATACGGTGGACGAGGCCCACCTGCGGGTCATTGGGGTCGTACGTCGGAAGATTGCGCAGATGCCAGGCAACGGCGTTGACCAACGTTCCGTTGAAATTTCCGCAGCCCGGATGCACCACCAGTCCGGCCGGTTTGTTGATGACCATCAGACTGTCGTCCTCATAGACGATGTCAAGCGGAATGTCCTCCGGTTCTATCCGTGTGTCATAATGCGGACGGTCGAGCATGAGTGTCACCACATCGCCCGGTCTGACCTTATAGTTACTCTTCACCGGCCGTTCGTTGACATGAACGAAACCGGCCTCCGCCGCCTTTTGGATGCGGTTGCGGCTGGAGTGCTGCATTTTTTCAAACATATACTTGTCAACCCGCACGGCCTCCTGACCTGCGTCAACGTCAAACCGATAGTGCTCGTAGAGCTGTCTGTCCTGGGCGTCGTCTCCGCCCAAGTCGTCCATGTCTGTTTGCTCCAAGCCGTAAATATCTTCTGTGTCTTCTGTCATCTTTGTCTCTTTGTAAGAAAGTCTGTGGCTGTCCGCCCCACCATCCTTGTCCATCCGCAGTCTGCCGGCCGGGCCGCATTGGCTGCGACCGGCAGGATGGGGTTATCCAACAATCTTTGAAATTCACTCTTCGTTTTCCCGCCGTGCCCAAGACTCAAAGCGGCCTGCTTCTCATCCGGCAATGAGGGAAACGATTTCTGTCATTCGTTTCTTTTACCTTTTTTTCCGACTATTCTCTCTATAAATAATAGGTAGGCGCTTCCGCACGTCATTCAGGCATATCGACGGGCGGCTCGCTGACCTCTTCAAACTCGTCAATCTCGGCCGGCTCGCCCGTGTCATATTCCGGTTCGGTATAGCTGATGGCCTCGTCGTCATCGTCGTATGTCCCGCTGCCGATGACCAGCCTCAGCGGCGTGTCTATAGAAACACGGTCGCCCGCCCCGACGCGGCGTCCGCGACACTCTATGGCGTAGACCCAATCCTTTTCTCCCGGAACATGTTTTGGCTCAAGCAGGCGGAACCCCATTGCTGTCAGTTTCGCCTCGGCCTCGCGGGCACTGCTGTTCTCCGCCAGATCCGGTATGGCGTATGACGGCGACGCGGGCGAATTGACCGTCACATAGATTATGTGGCCCGACTTGACCTTGCTTCCGTTGCCGGGCGTCTGTGCAAGAATACAGTCGGCAGGAAGCCGCTTGTTATATCCCGAGTCACTCACGACAATCCGCAGCCCGTTCTGCTCCAAGAGCAGCCGCGCCTTAGCATAAGTCATGTTACGCAGTTCGGGCACGGGTATGCCCTCTCCATGATGGGTATATATCTCCAGTCCGAATTTTACTCCCATGCAGACCACCACCACCACGATTATCATCGCGAGGATATTGCCCCAGATAATCCGGCTGGCAAATTTTCCGAAGAATTCCTTTATCTTCATCCTTTCGTTCATATTTCCGCAAACGCAAGCCTTGTGTCACAAGCGCCCCGAGTGCAGCCTATTTTCTGCAAAAATGGTGCAAACGAGCGCAATGTGAACTTGTTCACGGATTGCCGAGTGCAGCCTATTTTCTGCAAAAATAGTGCAAACGAGCGCAATGTGAACTTGTTCACGGATTGCCGAGTGCAGCCTATTTT
>CAMWVS010000071.1 GCA_947177775.1 uncultured Prevotella sp. | reverse complement strand
CCTGCCAATATTTTCACATACAAATAATCGTTACATTATACCGAACTGGGGTACAACTACATATTCATACTCCTATTCTGACATTATGGCAAGCAAAGGATGGAACGATTACCATCGTATAGACCCCGTCCTGTATAATCAGGGATATTTTGGCGAATGCTCCGCTAATCAGATTTCACAAGGCTTTGATGACAATGGAGACCCAACCACGCTTACATACGAGACTCGCGACGGTTATATAATAAAGGCAACCGGAAGCAATGGGGACGTCTATGAATTCGTCTGGGAATAACAGAATTCTTCATTGATATATAAAAAAGGTGAACCACGCAAAGATTGTGGTTCACCTTTTTTATACATGGATTCGTTCAGTGATAATCTTGCAACCTTATACCAACGTCCTGTTATCAAGGCAAGAGTCCACCAATCGAAGTCGCCAAATACTGACGGCCATACGGTTCAGAAGTCGAAAGTGAGCTGATTTCCGCCCAAAAGATTGTAGCTGCGGCGATGGAATGGGGTTATTCCGAACTCGCGGATAGCCTCCCGATGCTTTTTCGTCGGATAGCCCTTGTTGCTCTGCCAGTCGTATTGGGGATACTGGCGGGCCAGTTCGGCCATGTAATCATCGCGGTAGGTCTTTGCAAGGATGCTGGCCGCAGCAATGGAAAGATACTTCCCGTCACCCTTGACAATGGTCGTATAAGGCAAATCCCGGTAAGGCTTGAAGCGGTTTCCGTCAACTATTACTGCCTCGGGGCGCACGCTGAGGGCGTCCAAAGCACGGTGCATGGCAAGGAAACTGGCATTAAGGATATTGATTCGGTCGATTTCATCGGGCTCAACGACGCCCACCGCCCACGCCACGGCGTCGCGCTTGATAATCTCACTCAGTTCGTTTCGACGCCGTTCGGAGAGCTGTTTGGAGTCATTCAGCTCCTCGTTCCTGTAGTCCGGAGGGAAAATAACAGCCCCGGCATACACACTTCCGGCCAGACATCCGCGTCCGGCCTCATCGCATCCGGCCTCCGTGAGCCCCTCATAAAAATGGCTTGCAAGCATTGTTTGATTGTAAATGAGTGTTAATATTCAAGTATTCTTAACTTTATTCCCTGCAACAATGAACATTATGTGCACACAATAGCGGTTCCTTTGCATCACGATAACTATTAATCAAGAATGATATGGACAACAAAATGACACTTACTGCGAACGCCGCAGAGACAATGAACATGGCCGCAGAGACAATGAACATGAGTGACGGGACAGCAAAGGCGGCCTCAACCCTACGGCGCATGGTCGCCCCGCTCGCCGGATACTATTCCCGTGTGCTCGGCACGGAGGTCAGCACGCGGCAGACACTGCTGCTGTTAAACGTCCAGGCGGCCTTCTTCATGACCGCGTTTCCCGCCGACTGTCATCTGCTGCTGCGTCTGGGATGCCTCGCGTGGCTCGTTTCGGCGGTGATAAAATGCCGCGACAGCGGTATCAAAGCAGAGCGGCTTTAACGCCGGCATCATCAAAAAGCCACAACGCAACGCCGCATCATGGCGGCAGACAGGTCAGAACATCCGGCTGACGCGGCGTATTCCGTCGGCCAAAATGTCGATTTCCTCTTTCGTATTGTAAAGGGCTAACGACGCGCGGACGGTGCCCTGAATGCCCAGCTGCTGCATCAGCGGTTCGGCACAGTGATGTCCCGTGCGCACGGCAATGCCGAGACGGTCGAGCAATGTGCCCATATCAAGATGATGGATGTCGCCCACGAGGAACGAAACGACGGCGTCCTTGCGTTCCGACGTGCCAAAAATCCTCATTCCATCGATACTCCGGAGCTGATCCATGCAATATTGGGTCAGCTCTTTTTCGTATTCGGCAATACTGTCGAGACCAATCCGTTCGATGTAGTCGATGGCCGTGGCGAGACCGTGGGTGGCCACATAGTCTGGCGTTCCGGCCTCGAACTTGAACGGAAGCTGCGCGAAAACGGTCTTCTCGAACGATACGCTTTCAATCATTTCGCCGCCTCCCTGATACGGCGGAAGGCGGTCAAGCCACTCCCGTTTGCCGTAAAGGACGCCGACACCGGTCGGTCCGTACATCTTATGACCACTGAAAGCAAAGAAGTCGCAGTCCATTGCGCGGACATCCACCTTCATGTGGGGAGCGCTCTGAGCGCCGTCTATCATAACGGGAACACCGTGACGATGGGCAATTTCCACGATTTCATCGACATCGTTTACCGTTCCGAGCACGTTGCTGACATGGGCTACGCTAACCATTTTTGTCCTTGCGGTAAACAATTTCTCCATTTCATCGAGCTTCAGCTCGCCCCTGTCGTTCATGGGAATGACCTTGACGGCTATTCCTTTCTTCGCCGCCTGCAGCTGCCACGGCACGATGTTGGAATGGTGTTCCATCACGGAAACGATGATTTCATCGCCCTCTTCCATGAACTCATCACAGAAAGAGGACACCACGAGGTTTATGCTTTCGGTCGTTCCGCGGGTGAAGATGATTTCGTCCGTGCTGGCGGCATTGATAAAACTGCGCACGCGCTCCCGGGCGGCTTCATGAAGATCGGTCGCCTTCTGCGAGAGATAGTGGACACCACGATGGACATTGGCATTGACGTTAAGATATTCGTTGCGCATGGCATCGAGCACACAGAGCGGTTTCTGTGTCGTTGCGGCATTATCGAGATAAACCAGCGGACGGTCGTAGACGGTGCGGGAGAGGATAGGAAAATCCTTTCTTATCAGTTCACTATTCATAATCCATTATTTTAATTGAACGCACAGACGGTTTCACGGCGGGGAAAAACTATCGGCACAGCTTGCATCCCTCACACTTGCTCAGTTCTCTGCGGAAGCGCTTCTCAACGAGATGGTGGAGCCGGTCGCGGAGCGGGGCGAGACGGATGGTATCGACAACCTCATTGATGAAGGCGAATTCAAGCAGCAGCTTGGCCTCCTTGAGCGAAATTCCGCGCTGACGCATATAGAACAGGGCCGCGTCGTTGAGCTGTCCGACGGTGCTGCCGTGGGCACACTTCACGTCGTCGGCGTAGATTTCGAGCATGGGCTGGGTGTACATCCGGGCCTCGCGCGTTGCACAGATATTCTGGTTGCGCATCTCCGAAACGGTCTTCTGGGAATCCTTCCTAACGAGCACACGGCCGGCGAAAGCGCCCGTGGCCTTGCCGTCGAGCACATATTTATAGAGTTCGTTGCTTGCGCAATGGGGTGCGCGGTGGTCGATGAGCGTGTTGTTGTCAACGCGCTGTTCCTTGTCGGCGATAACGCAGCCGTTCATCCGGCACTCAGCGCCTTCACCGGCCAGAACGACGTCGGCCCGATTGCGCGTCACACCATTGTGAAGCGTTATTATGTTATGGTTGACGCGGCTGTCCCGCTGCTGTTCTACATAGAGATTGCTGACGCGCACATTCTTGGCGTGGGTTTCCTCAAGACAGTAGAGGTCGAGTCCGGCGCGCTCTCCGACATAAGCCTCGATGACCTGTGTGGCCAGAAAACGGCGGTCGTCGGCGGCATGGTCGCAGAAGAGCAGCGTTATCTCGGCGTCCTCTTCAACGACGATGAGCACGCGACGGTTGACCATCAGGTCGACGTCGGAGCGAAGAATGTTGATAACCTGTACGGCACGGTCGACCTTCACGCCGCGCGGCACATAGACCACCAGACCGTCCTGAGCCAGCATCGTGTTGAGCGCCGTCACGCCGTCGTCCTCCGTCCGGGCTATGCGGGCATAGTATTTTCCGATGAAATCGGGCATTTTTGCAGCCACGTCGCTCAACGAGCCTACGACGACACCCTCGGGCAGATGGCTCTTGGGCTGGGTTTTGGTGTAGAACGCGTCGTTGACGACGAAGTAGAGCGACGTGCTCAGATTGGGCACATCACAACGGAATGCATCGTAGGGATTGGCGGGAATGTCAAGCCGGTTGAGGTTCAGACCATAGTCGGGTGCGAACAGTTCCGCCATGTCCGTGTACTTATACCTCTCCTGCTTCCGCGTCGGGAAGCCGAGACGGCAGAAATCGTCGAAGGCACGGTCCCGCACGCCGTTCATCACATCGGCGCTATGACCGAAGAGCATGCCGCGGCACGCCTTATAGAGGTCGATATATTGCTGTTCACTCTGCATAGCCATTCTTCTTTATTCTTCTCCTAACTCTGCCTTTATCCAGTCATATCCGCGCTCCTGTATCTGCTGCGCCAGCTCCGGTCCGGCCGTCTTGACGATGCGTCCCTTGTAGAGCACGTGCACGACGTCGGGGCGGATCATCTCCAGCAGCCGGTCGTAGTGGGTGATGACGATACAGCTCGACTCCGGCGTGCGGAGCTTGTTGACACCTTCGGCCACGATGCGCATGGCGTCGACGTCAAGTCCCGAGTCCGTCTCGTCGAGTATGGAGAGCTTCGGTTCGAGCATGGCCATCTGGAAAATCTCGTTGCGTTTCTTCTCTCCGCCGCTGAAACCCTCGTTGACGGAGCGGTTGGCCAGTTTCTGGTCCAGTTCGACAATCTTCCGTTTCTCGCGCATCAGCTTGATGAAGTCGCCGGCGCTCATCGGCTCCAGTCCCTCATACTTGCGCTTTTCGTTGATGGCGGCACGCATGAAGTTGGTCATCGACACGCCCGGAATCTCCACCGGATACTGGAACGAGAGGAAAAGTCCTTCGTGTGCCCGGTCCTCGGGTTTCATCTCCAGCAGATTCTTGCCGTTGAACAGGGCCTCACCGCCCGTCACCTCATAGAGCGGATTGCCCACGAGCACGGCGCTGAGCGTCGATTTTCCCGAGCCGTTGGGTCCCATGATGGCATGTGTCTCGCCGTCCTTTATCGTGAGATTAATGCCACGCAATATCTCCTTGTCGCCAATCCTGGCATGCAAATCTTTAACTGTCAACATAATCAAAGCCTCCCCCGCCCCCTCCAAGGAGGGGAGCCTGCGGCTGTCTCCTTTTCCGGATACGGTTTTTTATTATTGTTCCTTTATTCTTTTTATTAATATGTATAATACTCGCTCCAGTGTCTCCGCCCCTCACCTCCCCTTGGGGAGGCCGGGTGGGGCCGCTCTCATCCCACAGTGCCCTCCAGCGAGACGCTGAGGAGTTTCTGTGCCTCGACGGCAAACTCCATCGGCAGCTTGTTCAACACGTCCTTTGCATAGCCGTTGACAATGAGTCCCACGGCCTGTTCCGTCGGTATGCCGCGCTGATTGCAGTAGAAGAGCTGGTCCTCGCTTATCTTGCTCGTCGTGGCCTCATGCTCGACGATGGCCGTGTCGTTATGGATGTCCATGTAGGGGAACGTGTGTGCGCCGCACTCGCTGCCCAGCAGAAGCGAGTCGCAGGACGAATAGTTGCGGGCGTTGTCCGCCTTCGAACCCACGCGGACCAGTCCGCGGTAGGAGTTCTGGCTGCGGCCGGCCGAGATACCCTTCGATATGATGGTGCTCTTGGTGTTCCGTCCGAGATGAATCATCTTCGTGCCGGTGTCGGCCTCCTGATAGTGGTTGGTCACGGCAACGGAATAGAACTCGGCAACGGAGTTGTCGCCGCGCAGCACGCACGACGGATATTTCCACGTGATGGCACTTCCCGTCTCTACCTGAGTCCACGACAGTTTCGAGCCCTCGCCGCGCAGCTCGCCGCGCTTTGTCACGAGGTTATACACACCGCCGCGGCCGTTCTCGTCGCCGGGATACCAGTTCTGAACCGTTGAGTATTTCACCTCGGCGCGGTCCTTCACAATGATTTCCACGATGGCGGCGTGCAGCTGGTTCTCGTCGCGCATCGGCGCCGTGCAGCCTTCGAGATAAGACACGTAGGCGTCGTCGTCGGCAATGATGAGCGTGCGCTCAAACTGTCCCGTGTTCCGCGCGTTGATGCGGAAATAGGAGCTCAGCTCCATCGGACAGCGGACGCCCTTGGGGATGTAGACGAACGAGCCGTCGCTGAACACGGCACTGTTCAACGCGGCGTAGAAGTTGTCACGATACGGAACTACCGACCCGAGGTATTCCTTCACAAGCTCCGGGTGCTGCTGGATGGCATCGCCGATGGAGCAGAAGATTATGCCCTTCTCGGCCAGTTTCTCCTTATATGTGGTCTTCACCGAGACGGAGTCCATGATGGCGTCGACAGCCACACCGCTCAGCGCCAGGCGCTCTTCGAGCGGGATGCCCAGCTTGTCGAATGTCTTCATCAGCTCCGGGTCTATCTCCTTTTTCTCCTCGCCGCCGGCTTTCTTGGCCATCGGGTCGGCATAATAGGATATAGCCTGATAGTCAATCTCGGGCAGCCTCACATGTCCCCACGTGGGCTGCTTCTGCGTCTTCCAGTATGCAAACGCCTTCAGACGGAAGTCGAGCATCCATTCCGGCTCGTTCTTCTTCCGCGAGATGAGCCGCACGACGTCTTCGTTGAGTCCGCGGTCAATGATCTCGGTATGTACGTCGGTGGTGAAACCGAACTCATATTTCTGCTCGGCCACCTTCCTGACAAACTCGTTCTGCATCTTGTCCTTATTCTCTTCCATTTTTCTTTCGGTTCTTGATGCCCTCCTTTCAAGGCTGCAAAGTTACGAAATAATGGAGCGGCGAGCAAAGATTTAAAGTAAAAATATGATATTGCTATATTAAAATGTGTAACTGATACTTGGCCACACCCTCGTCGGGAGGGATTTGTCCGGACGGGCTTTCGGGTCTCAAATATTGGGCGTCACACATTTTGACTGTGTCAAGATAGAAACGAAGCACACCGCAGGGACATATTCTTGTATTTGTCCGCAAGCAAATGGAAGGCGGACTACGGTATGTATGAACCTGATTTTGACACAGTCCAAACGCAGAGAGCGCAAAGACGCAAAGCCCCGTATCCTTTCCATACGGAAAAACCTTTGCGTCACTGCGCTCTCTGCGTTTATTTTCCCCCGTTATCGCCAGAAAACCGCGGTTTCATCGCGCTATCCCCCTATCGTCTTGCCCCAGATGGAGAACGGATATTGGCGCAGATGGGAATTGTAGAAACGGCGGTCGCCCGTGACCTCACGCCCGATGAAATGGGGCTTTTCGTAGGGCTCGTCTTCAGAAGACAGCTCAACCTCGGCCATGACCAGTCCTTCATTATCGCCATAGAACTCGTCGACTTCAAAGACATGACGTCCGCTGCGCACAAGCCAGCGCGTCTTGTCAATTACGCCCGGTTCACAGAGTCGGAAAAGCTCTTCGGCCTCCTCCAGCGTGATTTCCTTTTCGAACTCATAGCGGCTCAGACCGGCTGCATCCGAAGGTCCCTTGATGGTCAGAAAACCACAGCGGCCACGGACGCGCACTCTCACCGTGCGTCCGTGACCGCTGCAAATATATCCCTGCTTGATTCGGCTGCTGTCGAAAGCCAGCTGCTTGTAGGTGTCGTCAAGCACCAGAAACTTGCGTTCTATCTCCTGTCCGCTCATCCCCGCTTATGACATTATATACAATGAATAGGCCATGAAACACACGGCCAGCACCACGAGCGTGGCGAATATCCACTTGACAACCTTCTGTCCTTCCTTCTCCTGACGTGCCTCGTATGCGACGCGACGGGTGTTCTTCTTGCTGTTATTCTTCTTCATAGGTGTAATTATATTGATTAGTCATTGGTTTTGCTCCGTTTCATCGGTGCTTCTGTTCCTTTCCACGGGACAGGACGGCCGTCATGCTACTCTTCTTCGTTGACCGGGAATTCCATCAGATAGGCTTTGATGAAACCGTCAATCTTGCCGTCCATGACACCGTCGACGTCGGTCGTCTGATAGTTCGTGCGGTGGTCCTTGACGCGCCGGTCGTCGAAGACGTAGCTGCGTATCTGGCTTCCCCACTCAATCTTCTTCTTTCCGGCCTCAATCTTGGCCTGCGCTTCGAGGCGCTTCTTCATCGCGCGGTCATAAAGCTGCGACTTCAGAAGGCGCATGGCGTTGTTGCGGTTCTCCAGCTGCTTGCGGCTCTCGGTGTTCTCGATGAGGATTTCCTCTTCCTCACCCGTATCGGGGTCCACATACTGATAGCGCAGACGCACACCGGTCTCCACCTTGTTGACGTTCTGACCTCCGGCGCCGCCGCTTCGGAACAAATCCCAGCTGACCTTGGCAGGGTCCACGTAGACCTCGATGGTGTCGTCGACGAGCGGCGAGACGAACACGCTGGCGAAGCTCGTCATGCGCTTTCCCTGCGCGTTGAACGGCGAGACGCGTACCAGACGGTGGACTCCGTTCTCGCTCTTAAGATAGCCGTAGGCGTATTCGCCGCCCTCAATCTGCATCGTGACGCTCTTTATGCCGGCCTCATCGCCGTCCTGAAGGTTGCTGATAGTGACCTTGTGGCCGTTGGCCTCGGCCCAACGCTGATACATACGCATGAGCATCTGCGCCCAGTCCTGGCTCTCCGTGCCGCCGGCACCACTGTTTATCTTCATCACTACGTCCATCGGATCTTCCTTCTGGCGCAGCATGTTCTTCATTTCGAGACTCTCAATGGCCTCGATGGCACGGCGATAGTCTTCGTCAACCTCTTCTTCCGTGACCATCTCGTCCTTATAGAAGTCGAAGGCCAGCTGAAGCTCGTCGGCAGCAAGGCGCACTTCGTTGTATCCGTCAATCCACCTTTTGATGCCTTTCACCTTCTTCATCTGCTCTTCCGCCCGCTTCGGGTCGTCCCAGAAGTCGGGTGCCTGAGTGCGGAGGTCCTCCTCCTCAAATTCAATCTTCTTACGGTCTATGTCAAGATAGCGGCGCAGTGCCTCGGCACGCTCCATGACGTCTTTCAGTTGGTCTGCTGTTATCATAAATTATAGAAAAGCCCTCTGTTGTCCACCCCAAAGGTTGGACGCCATTCGGGGGATATACGGGATGATATGTTGATTATACTTTATATACTATTTGTTATAACTTACTTCGGCTGCCATATAGTAGTGCCATGGGGCATGAAGAAATTTTCCGCCCCTGTTCTCCTCCCCTTTGGGGAAGCCTGACGGGGATTTTCTCATGCCTCATACATCCTGTCAATCTCCGCCTTGTAGTTCTCGTTGAGCACGCGGCGCTTGATTTTCAGCGTGTTGGTCAGCTCGCCGCGCTCCATGCTGAAGTGATGCGGCAGGAGCGTGAAGCGCTTGATCTGCTCATAATGGGCCAGCTGCTGCTGGATAGTAGCGATGCGCTCCATCATCATCTTATATATAAGCTCGTTGGCGCAAAGGTCCTCGCGGCTGCTGAAAGCGATGGAGTGTTCGCGTGCATACTCCTCCAGTAGAGGATATTCGGGGATGATGAGTGCCGAGACGAAGTTCCGCTGGTCGGCGATGATGGCAATCTGGTCGATATATTTGTCCACGAGCAGCTTCGACTCAATCATCTGCGGGGCTATATACTTGCCGTTGGATGTCTTGAAAAGGTCCTTGATGCGGTCCGTCAGATAGAGTTCGCCGTCTTTCATATATCCTGCGTCACCCGTGCGGAAGTAGCCGTCTTCGGTGAACGAGGCCTTTGTCTGCTCCTCACGGTTGTAGTATCCGCGCGTGATTGTCGGGCCTTTGAGCAGCACCTCGCCCTCGTCGCTGATGCGGACGCTGATACTGTCAATGGGATAGCCCACCGAACCGATTGTATAGGGTTTGCCGAGATGATTGCAGCTCACCGTGGCGAGGCTCTCCGTCAGTCCGTATCCGGCAAGCATATTGAGGCCGATGCTGTGGACGAACTCCTCCACGTGGGACGATATGGCCGCTCCGGCCGTGGGGAAGATGTTCGGATTGGTCAGTCCCAGCTCCTTGCGGACGAGGCTGAAGAGCGTGCTGTTGATCATTTCGTATTCCAGATGGAGGGCCAGCGGCGGACGACGACCGCGGCTGAGATACTCGATATTGTGGCGTCGGCCGACGGCCAGGGCGTTGCGGAACATCTTGCGCTTCAGGCTTCCGGACGATTCTATCTTCTCCATGACACCGTTGTAGACCTTCTCCCAGAACCGCGGAACGGCACACATACTCGTGGGATGGGTCTCGCGCATGGACTTCTGGACCTCCTGCGGATAGGTGTTGACAATCAGCGTTGCTCCTTCGCTAAGGCTGAGCAGCGTCCATCCCTTCTCAAAGATGTGAGCGTAGGGCAGGAAGTTGAGCACGCGGTCGCGGTCCGTCAGCGGCACGCAACGGCCATTGGCTTCAAGAGCGGCGATGTATTGGCCGTGGCTGAGCATGACGCCCTTGCTGTCGCCGGTGGTTCCGCTCGTATAAAGTATGTTGGCAAGGTCGTCGCCGTTGGCTTCCCCGTACAACGTCTCCACCTCCGGCTGCCTCGGCAGTCCTTCTCCAAGCTTGAGGAAGTCGTCGAAATAAAGCGCGTGGGGGTCGTGATTGCTTATACGCACGGAGCGGTCGAAAATGACAATGCGCTCCAGCGTGTGGCACAAGGCAAAAATCCGATGGGCCTTGTCATACTGTTCCTGCTCTCCGACGAAGAGTATGCGCACCTGGGCGTCGTTGACCATGAACTGAATCTGCTGCTCGCTGCTGGTGGCATAGAATGGAATCGTCACCGCGCGGACTCCCCATGCACCGAAGTCGGTGAAGAGATACTGAATGCAGTTCTGTGAGAAAATGCCCACATTCTCCTGCGGACGCACGCCGAGATTGAGCAACGCGTTCGACACGACTTTCACCGTATCGGAGAAACCGTTCCATGAATAAGATTTCCATTCCGCGCCTCCGAAGTCCTTATATATCATGACTTCGCGGTCGCCGTACTTTTTGGCCTGCTCATGTATCAACACCGAGAGATGGCTGACTGTCTGCATATAATTGCTTGTTTTATAGTTCAATGCAAAGGTATTGCAAATATCGGAGACCGCAAAACAATTCCGGACAATTTTTTGAGCCGCAATGGCCTCCGCAGGAGGAAATTCACTATCTTTGCAACCGGTCCGACGCACTGTCCGCAAGACAGCGGATGGCGGGCCGGACAAAACATCCATCAACCTGCCTATGCGCCACAACAATCTTGAACGCGAACTGTCGCTGATACTGCTCTTGACCGAGAACCGGGGCTACAACGTCACACAACTGTGCGAACGGCTCGGCATTTCGCGCCGCAGCCTTTACTATTATCTTGACTTCTTCCGCGACTGCGGTTTCGTTGTGGAGAAACACGGAACATGCTACAGCCTGGACAAGGACTCGCCTTTTTTCCAAAAACTGTTCAAAAAGGTCCATTTCACCGAAGATGAAGCCATCACCATGCGCCGTCTTCTCGACCGCATCGACGACAGCAGCCTCCACGTGCGCCACCTCAGGCGCAAGCTCGACACGCTCTACGACCTCAAGATACTGGACGGCGTGAACATGCGCGAGCAGGAGGCCCAGAACGTGACGGCTCTCTATGAGGCCATAAAGATGCGCAAGGCGGTCATCCTGCGCGACTATTCCTCGCCCCACAGCAACACTGTGACCAACCGCGTGGTGGAACCGTTCATGTTTCTCGACGGCAACAACGAGATACGCTGCTACGAGATACGCACGGCCCAGAACAAGACTTTCAAGATTTCACGCATCGGTTCGGTCATGCCGCTGGCCGACGACTGGAAACATGAGGACCGCCACCGGCATGTACACACTGACGCTTTCACGTTCTGCGGCGAGACGACAATGCCCGTTGAACTCCGACTGGGACGACTGGCCTACAGTCTGCTGACGGAAGAATATCCTCAGACGGAACCTTACATAACGCCCGAGGCCGACGGCCATCACTGGCTTCTGCGCATGGAGGTGTGCAGCTACCTTGGCGTGGGACGCTTTGTCCTCGGACTGCTTGAAAACGTCGAGGTGCTGGGAAGTGAGGATTTCCGCCGTTATCTGAGGGAGAAAATAAAAGAGATGAGGGTGTGAGCCCTGCCCACAAAGCCCTGAAACCCACCACAACCTTCCCTAAGGGAGGGAGCTTGATATGCTTTAAGTAATTGACATGCAGTCATATTTATGCGCATTAAGTGCATGATGCTTATTCATAATTTACGTGCATTAGGCACGTGACGCTTATTCATAATTCAAATCCGTAGCAAGCCGGAAAAACCTTTTTGGAATGAAAGGCAATAAATCGACGAAACGATAGTTTATTAATACAGAGTAACAAAAATCACATACATGTATAACTAATTTTAAAAACTTAGATTTCGCACTATGAAGAAGTTTTTCAGAAACGCGGCAGCACTGCTGCTCATGATGACATGCACCTCAACGGCCATGGCACAGTTTAACCTCGGCAAGGCCGCAAGCGGCGCGCTCAAAGCCGGCAAGGCAATGACACTCACTGACGCACAGATGGCTCAGTACGTCAAGGAGTCCATTGACTGGATGGACAAGAACAACCGCGTCTGCAAGGCCGACGACCCGCAGACAAAGATGTATGTTGAGCGTCTTGACAAGCTGGTTCAGGGACTGGACGAGGTTGAGGGTATTCCACTCAATTTCAAAGTCTACTACGTCACCGACGTCAACGCATTCGCATGCCCCGACGGCAGCGTGCGTGTCTTCTCCTCACTGATGGACATCATGACTGACGACGAGCTGCTGGGTGTCATCGGCCATGAACTGGGCCACGTGGCACTGAAACACTCAAAGAAAGCCTACCGCACCGCTCTTCTCGCATCGGCTCTGAAGGATGGCGTGGCCTCAACAGGAGGCAAGGCTGCCGCCCTGACGGAATCACAGCTGGGACAGCTGGGCGAGGCCGTGATCAACTCGCAGTTCTCTCAGAAAGAGGAGAGCCAGGCCGACGACTACGGCTATGACTTCCTCAAGAAGAAGGGAAAGAACCCTTGGGCCATCGCCCTTTCGTTTGAGAAACTCCAGAAACTGGAGGAAGGCGCAGCCAAAGGCAGCACCATGGACCGTCTGCTTTCGTCTCACCCCGACACGGCCAAGCGCATCAAGAAGATGTCTGACCGCGCCACGGCTGACGGCATAGCACGCCCGGAGAACAAGTAAGAGGGCAAGGACCCGAGGCCCCACCCCGGCCCTCCCCAAGGGGAGGGTGCCTACGAGGTGACTGATGTGATGAGTCACAAGTCACGGGACATAGGGGAATGAACAAAGAGAAGCCCCGCACAATTCCATCGTATGGATTTGCGCGGGGCTTTGTCGTATATATATAATATAATGTTGTACCTAT
>CAMWVS010000070.1 GCA_947177775.1 uncultured Prevotella sp. | reverse complement strand
ATATAATATTGTGTTGTCAGAATTTTCTGCAAAGGTACGCCGTTTTTCCCTAACGGCCAACTAATCTTTTAACAAATTCGCTCTTTTGTGCTGATTTATAATCAAAATAGATGTTTTTCTTTTAATTTATAACACAATATTGCACTTTTAATGTCGATTTGTGCAATTCCGCGGTACGACAAGCCTTTCCTTTTGTCACCAAAGAGTCGGTGATTGGGATCGGATACTGAAATATGACCGTCCACATGAGCCACACCATACCATTCGTGACAAACATCAATATAATGAAACGCAAAGATGCAAATTTGGTTCATCCCCAGTGTGCTATGTCATTCCAAATGCCGGATGAATCCCAGATTTGTAACTAAAATTCCTGTTTTTTGCCCAACGAGAACAGGGACTTTCTGAAATAATTCGTCCGCGGGCGCAAATATCGCAAGCATGCGCGTATCAAAAATTAGGGGTCGTCGTGAGTTATTATTTACATATTTTATAAAGCATTCATTTATAGTTACTTACAATCCATGTCATTTCCGCCACATTTCCGCAAGACCGTGGTGAACTTGCCGTAAGGGCCTCCCGGGGATGCAACGGAGGCCTTACGGCAATGCAACGTGGCTACCGTTGCACTCTCAAAGCGGCCCCGTTGCATCCTCGGGAGGCCCTTACGGCTCAAAAACGGTATCTTTTCCTGACAAAATTCGCAATCAAAAACTCACAGAAATATAGACTCCGGAAGAGCCGTAAGGCCCTTACGGCTCTCCCCAACCCTGTTTTTGTGACGAAAACCGGGGTGGAATCAAGCCAAAAAGAGCTGAAAAGAGCCAAAAAGAGTCCGAAAATGGGCTAAAACGGAAGAAAATCCGAACACAATTTTGTAAAGGAAAAACAAAAAAGAGTATGTTAGGAAACCATGAAGTTGCAGTGAGATTGTGTTATAGAAAGCAACAGTAGGGGCAAATTTTTCGCTACCGTGCGGTTCTGCAACACTCTTTTGGCAACTTACACGGATTGCAAATCACAGCTGTTCGGGTTGTTTTCCGAGCAGCCATGAATAACACAATAGCCACATTATCATCCCTCTCCACGCCTCAAGCCAACTTTTTTCTAAAAAAAGCCAACTTTTTTGTTAACATTCCGTCCCATTGTGCGTTATATATACAGAATGACGACAGAAGAGTATGAACTGATAGCCCGAAAACTCCGGCCGCGCCTGTTCAGCATAGGCCGCGAGTTCTTCGGAGACAGCGATACCGCCGAGGACATAGCTCAGGAAACGCTGATGCGCCTGTGGGTGATGCGCGGCAGAGTTGCGGCCGACACCGGCGTTGAGGTGTTGGCCGTGCGCATGGCCCGCAACGTCTGTGTGAGCGAATGGCGACGGCGGAAGGTGAGGCTGGTTGTCAGCGATCTGTCGACAGCCGCGGCACAGCCGGACACCTCCGATACCGACAGCATCATGGCCGAACACGACAACGCCCGGCTGCTGAAAACAGCCGTCGGCCGGCTCACGCCAACGGAACAACGGCTCTACCGGATGCGCCACGAGCTGGACATGGACATCAGTCAGATCACGGCGGCCACCGGCATCGGGGAACGTTCCGTCAGTGCGATGCTGAGCAAGGCAAGACGCCAGCTTTTAGAAATGATTAAACGAGGAGGATGCTTATGACAACGATTGACATGAACAAAAGAAAGACGGGAAACGTCCCTTCCGAGGCAGACATGCTAAGGGAGCGTTTTCTTGCCGGAGAGACCACACGGGAGGACGAGGCGCGGCTCTACGCCCTGCTGGACCGCCCCGAAGCGACAGCCGAGGACCTGGCGCTGATGAGCATAATCCGCCTTCCCTCGGCCGGTTATGACACGGAGGCATGGCTCACGGAGGACGAAAGCCAGACATACTATGAGATTGTCGCCGGTCGGAAACGCCGTTGGAGAACCATGACAGGATGGGCGGCTGCGGCCGTTGTCATCGTCGGCGTCTTCCTTACGGGACTGCACATCGGTCGCAATGACACCATCGTGGACAACACAAATAATAATATAATGACGGCTCACGTGGCTGCTACGGGCCCATTGCCGGCTGTAGCAGCACCGACGCCGGCCGACGGATCAGCCCAACGTCACGTACAAACGGAACGTCCGGTGTCCGGACAGCAGCAGACAAAAGAACAGCTGCCGACGACAAGACAACACCGGACGACCGGACCGACGGCGACAGCGGGACATGAGCCTCAACTCATGGCGCAAGCCGATGCCCCGAATACCGCCGCCGTTCAGGAGACAGCCGGCATGACGGCGGCCGACAGCATGGCGATGATGATAGAGAGGATGGAGCGCGACCTCGACAATCTCAGCGACAGCGTCTATCTGGCCCACGTGGAGCAAATCATCAGAACCGACGAACGGTTTCAGAAGCTGATAGGCAAGATTCTCATCAACAACATGAACCGCCAGAACACTCCAGAAGAGGCATATAACATCAACAACAAATAAAAACAATCCAATATGAAAACCATCCTGACCATCATCACCTCGCTGTTGCTCGCCACAGCAGCCACAGCCGACACCACTGCCGGCCAGCCGGAAAGCGGCATGAAGAAAGAAACCGGACGCCAGATGAAAGCGAACGAGAAAAAGCAGCCCAATACTGCCGACGCCCTGAAGAAAGAGGTGGAGCGCTTCGTCAAGACTGACGACAAGAAGATTGGTTTCTCCCATCCGGGAACGGGCCACTACGTCTGGAACTTCAAATACATGGTCAGCGAGAGCGACGCCGCATCCGGCCGGCTTCCGAAGTCGCTCCAAAGGCTTGACCGCGCCTTCAAGCTCACCGGCAGCAAGGCCACCACCACGATAGCCCACTGTCCCAAGGACGGCGAATCACCGTTCCATTGGATTTCCTTCTCGTGGCCCGACACCTACTGGAAACGCATCTGGTTCAACTATAACATGCGCGACGATTTCACCTACCGGTTCTCCACTTTCACCAGTCCGGACGACTCCATACGCACGCTCTACGCCATCGTCTGGAGACGGGAAAAGTTCTACGACAAGGACTCGCTGGTCTGCAACACCATCGACGGCTATCTGATAAAGATGGAGGGCAATCACTGGCGCATCGACGACCTGAACACGACCTACGTTCCCGGCCGCGACCGCTCCAACAAAAGCAAGGCGGCGCCAACCGACACTACCGCCTTTGCCGAGCTGCGCGAGAAGACGAAATACATAGCCGGGCTTTATGCAACCCACAAGACCAACAACGACGAAAGGGGATGTGACGCCGCTGTCTTCTTCTTCCACAAACTCGCGGAAGACCTCAGCAGCACACTGACCGTCAAGCAGTTTGACGAAATCAGCACTCTTGCCAGAAAGATGTATACCGCCGATTCCACCTGCCAGCGGAACAACATCCTGGCCAAAGCCATAATGGCCCTGCAGAGAAAAAGCAAGAAACGCATGATGTCACTCACGGCAGCATATACCACCCGCAATCACCCGTTCTTGAAAAACGAGTTTCAGGCGAAGCTCATCAGAGAGAATTTCGTCAGTCCAAACAAAATGGACAGAACGCCGCGTCAGCGGACCATCAGCGGAACCGTCGCCCCGGGAACAGGCGAGCTGACGCTCCGGCCGGTCACATTCCCGTTCAACGGCAAGGAAGACATCGCTATCGGTGAGGACGGCCGCTTCACATACACCTACGAGGCGGAGCCTGACCAGATATTCGAAATCGCCGACGACCAGGGCCATACCTACGCTTTCGTTGCCGACAGCGTTGCGGTCGTGGTCGACATGGAACGACGCCGGATAAAGAGTGCGTCGGAGCTCAACCGAAAGTTCATGGACTGCCAGAACCGCATGTACGACTATGAGCGCGAGGCGAAGAAATATACCACCGACATTGAGGGATATACTAATACGTTCGACAACGACGGCATGCTCGCCCTCATCGACAGCGCTGACGCTGCCTCCGACCGCATCATCCGCGCAAACATGGACAGCCCCATCGCGGCCTACTATCTCTCACAGACCTACTCCAACATGAGCTACGAACGCCTCGGAAGTATGCTCGACAGCACCCGGGCCTATGCCTCCCATACGGCCATGCAACCCGTTTGGCAGTTCTACCGGAACATGGAGAAGCGCCGTCCCGGACTCATGTACACCGATGTGGAGCTGACTGCCCCTGACGGGACCACCCACCGGCTGAGCGAATATGTCGGCCGCGGCTACGTGCTGCTGTACTTCTGGAATATGGACGGGGCGAGCCGCGGCGAGATTCCCATGCTGAAGATTATGAACCGGCGCTATCAGGACAAGGGGCTTAACATCATCGGCGTCTACCTCAGCTCCGACCGCGAGAACTGGGCGAAATATGTGGAGAAGCGCGGAATCCACTGGACACACCTGTCCAACCTCAAGGACTTCAAATCCGAGATAGCCCAGACCTACGGCATCACGTCCTTGCCGGAATATGTGCTCATCGGCCCGGACGGACGGATTGTCTCTTCCGGTCTCATCGGCCACTGGCTGGAGAATGAAGTCAAGGAAATATTCGGGAAGGAAGGGAAATAGGGAGATAATGGGAGATAAAAGGAGATAAAGGGAGATAGATGGAGGTAATGGGAGATAAAAGACAAATGTCCAAATGCTTAAAGCTATCGTCCTCTATCTACTTAGCGACCGCAGGGAGCATTATCTCCTTTTAACTCCTCATATCTTCCCCCCCCCCCTTAATCAAGAGAAATGCTTTTTTTTAGTTAAATAAGAATCAGGCCGCAAGTAAGGCCGGCGGGCATTGACATGTGAATGACGGTGCCCGTTTTTTACCAAAATGATATGACAATGCGAAAACATGTCTGCTGATATAATATTTGACAGAAAAGAGCGTTTATACTATTGTATGGCATAATCAGACCAATTCAAATATTAACACATATAAAAACTAATGAGAAAACAAATCGTACTCATCGTCTGCTTCCTTGCGGCCATCGCAATGCAGGCACAGACAACATCCGGTACAAAGGACTCAAAAAAGAAAGAAAAGAAAATCAACATAGGCGGCAGTGTCTATGACTCTTTCACACGCAGCAAGCTGGCTGCATTCATAACGCTGATGGATCAGGACTCGACCGTAGTGGACACAATGACATGTAAGGTCAGCGAACGTAGTTCATGGTCGTGGTACTATTTCAGTGTGCCGCGGGTGGAAAGGAAGTATATCATTAAGGCTTCACATGAAGGGTATCAGGACTGTTATGTGGACTTTGAGATAAAGAACCTGAAGCGGAAACAATACTTTGAAATTCCGCAGCATCTCATGAAAATACGCCGCAACAACAGCATGGACGGCCGCAGCCTGAACGAGCTGGTGGTCAAGGGCACGCGCGTGCAGATAGCCTACCGCGGCGACACCATCGTCTACGACGCCGCGGCGTTCAATCTTCCTGAAGGCTCGATGCTCGACGGGCTTATCCGTCAGATGCCAGGAGCGGAGATAAAGGACAACGGCGACATCTACGTGAACGGCAAGAAGATTGAGAATCTGCTGCTCAACGGAAAGAATTTCTTCAAAGGCGACAACAAGGTGATGCTCGAGAACCTTCCATATTTCACCGTGAAGAACGTTCAGGTCTATCACAAGAGCACGGAGAAGAGCGAGCTGGCGGGCCGCGACATAGAAGAGAAGGAATATGTCATGGACGTGAAGCTGAAGCGAGAGTACGCCCGTGGCTACATCGCCAACGCCGAGGCGGGCGCCGGAACGGAAGACAGGTGGATGGGCCGCGCTTTCGGACTATTCTATGACGACTTCACCCGCCTGTCGGCTTTCGCCAACATCAACAACGTCAACGAAGACCGGAAGCCCGGAAACGACGGAGACTGGAAGCCGGCCGACATGCCGCGCGGACTGCTAAAGACACGTCAGGTGGGCATAGACCTTGAGACAGAGGACAAGGAGAAGACTTTCAGAGAAAATTTTTCGTCCACACTGACATGGAAAGACGCCGACAACGAGACAAACACGGCCTCCGAGAGCTTTGCCACCGATGGAAGCATCTACCGCGGAAGCTCGTCGAAAACGCTCAGTGATGACTTCCGTTTCCAGATAAACAATCAGTTAAACGTGAGAAAGCTACGCCTCCACTCTTTCACATGGCTCAACTATACCAATGGCAACAGCTTTTCTGAGAGCAGGGACTCCACCTTCGCCACAGCGCTTACAAACAGAAGATACAGCATCGGGCGCTATAAGAACAAGAGCTTCAATATAAGTCAATATTTGTTTTGGACCAAAAGTTTTGAGTCCGGAGACTACTTGTCATTCAATCTTTACGGCAATTACTATAACAACAAACCGGCCGAAAGTTTCAGTCTTTCCCGCACCGACTATGTCGCCACGGGTGAACGAGATTTGCGCAACAGTTATACTGACAGTCACACAAGCAACTACAGCTACAGCATCGAAGGAAACTATCAGTTTGCCCTGCCTGATGAATGGGAGTTAATCTCGTCCGTTGAATACAGGCAGAACCAGCAGAGCGTCACCAACGGCTACTACCGGCTCGACATGTTGGACAACGAGCGCTATGAGGAGTTCGGGCTGCTGCCCTCCACCCGCGACTCGCTCGACATGGCGCTTGACGCCGACAACAGCCGCATCTCAACCACAATGGTACGCGAATATACCGGAAGGATAGAGTTGGCAAAATATACAAACAAGATTAGTTTTCGCCTTTCTCTGCCCGTCAACCGGCTGACAGAGCGGATGAACTACCACAGCGCCGCACTCGACACAACGGCCCACCGGGCTTATACGGCTTTTGAACCGTACATCTTCTTAAGAACATACGGCAAGACACAGTTTCAATTCAAATACAACTTCAGCGTGTCACGGCCAGACTTCGCGTCGCTCATGCCCGTCAGCAACGACTCCGACCCGCTCTCCATCCGCATCAACAATCCCAACATAAAGAACCGCAAGACGCACAAGTCGGAAGGAACCGTCACGTTCAAGAACGATTCGCTCGGCTCGTCGGTATTTGTAGGTTATGACTTCCGGCTGGAACAGAACGCCCGCGGTACGCGCACGACATATAACTCGGCCACCGGTGCCTACACCCGCATGACCGACAACGTCAACGGAAACTGGAGCGGATTGTTGAAAGCGGGATGGCAGCGCCCCATCGACCGGCAGAAGCGTCTGCGATTCGACGTCAACGGCAGCGTGAAATATGAGCGCAGCGTCGACTTCGACATCGCCTATGATACCGACGCCGACGTGTTGAGCAAGGTGACGAACATCTACACCCGCCTCAACGGCAAGGTATCATACCGCTATGAGAAGCTGTCGGCAGCCATCGTCTCAAAGCTCGTCATGCGCAACAGCACCGGCAACAGCGACAACTTCGAACATATCAACACCTACGACTATCAGTACGGCGGCAACGCCCAGTACACCATTCCGGGCATCGAGCTGACTGTCGCCACGGACATCAACATGTTCTGCCGCCGCGGCTACAGCAGCTCGGTGATGAACACCGACGACCTCGTGTGGAACGCCCAACTCACCCGCTCGTTCTTCAAAGGCCGCCTCACAGCCAAACTCCAGGCTTTCGACCTGCTCCACAGGCTGTCAAACGTGCGCTATAACATCAACGCGCAAGGCCGCACGGAGACATGGTACAACTGTATTCCGCGCTACGTCATGCTGACAGCAGCGTATAAGTTCACTAAGAAGCCGGAGAAGAAGAGGTAATAAGGAGGGAAACTGGAGGGATACGTAATAATAAAAAAATATCCCTGTTTTAGTTTAGCGTCGATAAAAAAGAATATCGGAAAAGTTTTTGGATATGCGGCCAGTTCGTTCCTTTGTTGTATAAAGGAGGACTGGCCGCTTTTATATTGAAGTAATATTCTTATAAAATCTTTTATAGCCCGATTTCTTCTCCGTCCTCTCCGGTGTCGTCTTTCTCCTGTTTTTTCAGTTTCGACCTGTTTGCCCTTATTGTAGCGTCTGATATGCCGAGTATCTCCTTGATTCTGTCGTCGTCAATTCCCATGTCTGACAGAATCAGGAATACGAGCATACCGGATGTCAGCTTTGTGTATTTCATGCTCCAACGATAGAATGACTTATATTCCCTAATGGAGTAATAGTCTATCAGATACGAACGCTCATCGTTCTTCTTAAGAAAGACTTCCTTACCGTCCTTAATGCTGTTATATATGCTGCGTCCACGCCCCAGCCTCATACATAAGTTCTGTTTTATGTCAGCCATTTTCTTGTGCAGCTTCTGTATGGCTTTCTCGTTTTTGGACCTGTCGTTTTCCAATTCCTTGATAGTCTCACTGATTTTGTCCATCTGCTCCTGCTTTTCTTCCAGCACTGAGACATATTCACGTCTGATCTTTTTCGTGAGTCTCTTCATTCGCTTTATGATTCGCTTGTAGTAGCGGATGAGTATCATGATAGCTGAGATGAAGCCGAAAAGGCCGGCTAACGACAGCGACAATATGATCCATAGCCTCATTTCCGCCGTCTCTCTTCTGTGTTCCGCTTCCGTCTTGTCATATTTCATCTGCAGCTCAACTATGGTGTTTTCCTTTTCTGCTGAGCGTAGAGAGTCTGAAATCTGTATTACCTGCGTGTATGTTTCGTGTGCCTTCTGATTATTTCCGCTTTTGGCAAGGAAATCGGCATATACTGTCAGAATATCTATTTTAAGTTCCGGATTAGCGGTCTTCAAAGCTTTATCATGCATATTTGTTGCTTCTGCCAAGTTTCCTTCACGCAGATATATATCAGATAAGGCGGCAGCCGTGTTATGACGCCATTTTATATTAAGTGATTGCGTCAAATATAATTTCGCAGAATCCAAATCGCCATGACGCAGATACATACATTCGATATTTGTTGCAAAATGAGCCTTGTCTTCTTTTGCTTTTACCATTATCTAATAATGGAATCAATTTCTTGTAATAAAAATCAGAACTATCATGTCGTTCCTGTTTGTTATAAATATATGCCATATTAGCATAGACATTAGCCGTATATACAACATTTTCTATTCTTAAAGAATACGAATAAAACTTTTTTAGATATTCAAGTGCTTGTGTATAATTGCCTGCCACATTGTTTATTTCACACATGCTCTCATAATATTTTGATATGAGTTCATCATTATCCAAATCTTCTGCAATCTTCAATCCATCTTTTAACAGTTGGATAGACTTTTCATACTGTTTTTGTTCAAACGCAATCATCCCCATATAATAATATGTACGAGCGTGTTTTTCATCATCGCCAATTCTATTATAATATTCGAGACTGAAATTCAGCATGCTATCCGCCGTCGCGGGATGGTATTTTTTATATTGCGCTTGTGTTAGCAGAAGATAATATAAAGCTTTTCGACCGTCTTCACGCAAGTCGGCCGCAGTATCTATGCGGTTTAGCAATGTGAGAGCAGAATCGGGATTGCTCTCCATCAGTCTGTCGGCATCAGTGAGCAACTTAAAAGAATTGCGACTGTCTGCACATGCAAACATTATGACTGCGAGTAACGAGAATATAAATGTTTTCGTGAATTTGCTATTCATTTCAGTTTTGAGTAGTTCTATTGGATTTGACGTTGCAAAGATACGAAATATTATTTATAACAGAAAAGCCAAACACAAAATGTGTTTATGTTTTTACTTGCATGTATGTGAAAATCCTTTCAAGAAATGGTCGTTGATAACAAAAACGGCCGATTCGTGGGCCAAAATTGTTGCTTTTTTGTTGCTAAAAGCATACTTTTTTTGAGGCTTATTTTAGGGTTTAATATGCAGATATACAGTAATTTAACTATGTATTTCTGTTAGCAACAAGATTTGCATTTTTTTTAGAATTTCTATGGCGGAAACAAAATCTTTATCCTATCTTTGTAGCGCGATTTGTATGAAGAAATGACCATATCGTGTAAAACAATCAAAAATAAACACTAACCATTCTAAAACAAGAAATGATGAAAAGAACAATTAGAGGTCAAGGCAAGTGGTGCCTTTGTACAAACAGTCATCCATGTACAGAAACACCATGTTGATGATTGGCAATAAGTAAAGAAGTAGAGTGTTATCATCCGCAAGAAACAATTTTGTGTGTTTTTATGATATATTGTGTTATCATGATATCTACATAAATTTGTTTTGCGGGTGGTGATGCTCTTATAAAAAAAATAAGCAGTCTGATATGAAAAAAATATTTGTTATATTACTATCTTTATCTTTTATTGCCTGCACAGACAATAAAATCCGGCAGGAAGCCGAAATGCTGAATTTCAATATAGACCGGAGTGACAGCGTCAGCTCAGATTTTGTTGAGTTTACGGATTTCTTAAAACTCAGCGAGGCAGACAATGTTTCGTTAACTACCATAAGCAAGTTGTTGATACACAACGACACCATCTATTTGTTTGATAAATTCGGCCAAAACACGGTTATGGCGTTTGACATGCGTGGAAACTGTATAACAAAATACAGCCGCCGGGGAAAGTCCAAATCAGAATATGTACGTCTGTTTGATTTTGATGTAGATGACAACTATGTGTATTTATATGACCGTATGCAGAAGAAGATGCTACTTTACAGTCACGACGGAAAATTTGTGAAGATGTTCAAGACAGACTTCAATGGCGACGGTTTCGTGGCATTGAAAGGCAACCGGTTTCTTTTCTGCCTTGGGCGTGACAATGGCGGAGAAGAACTTTGTCTGACAGACTCTGTCTTCAAGATACAGAAAGTGCTTCTCGAGTACGACAAAGACGACAAGGCCGACCTCCTGACAGGCAATCTTTTTCAGAAGTGCGGTGATACAATCTACTATAACCGTCCGCTGAATGATATTGTTTATAAATTTACCTTTGATGGCGAAAGCGCAGGAACGTATCGTCTCGGCTTCGACGGTTGCAATATACCCCAGGAGCGGCAGAGTAGCTATGTAGAGTTGTCTGAAAGCGGCGACGAGAGCAAGTATGTCTATACCGAAGAGTGTCCGTTGTTTGTCAATCACAAGATGATAGGAAGTGTGTACAACCGTGGAAGCAGGGCCGTGATATATTATGACTTACTGAAAAAGGACGGAGGCATAGAAAACTGCGACAAGAAAAGCCGTGATGTGCAGGACATTATGGTTCCTTTGCATGTAAGCGACATCTATGTCATAGGCTATCTGAACCTGACATTGCTTGACTTCATGAAAACAACCGAAGGCATACCTGAAGACATGGTAGAATATATGCAGGAGGGTAATACGGTGCTGGTTTTTTATCAGATGAAGAAATAAGATTTTGTTTTTTAACCCTACTTAAACTTCACGGCTCTTTCATTTAAAAATGCGCAGAAATCTCAGATGGCATGACTAATGTTATATCAAAAAAAATAAATGAAAGAGCTGTGTTTAAACTTTGGTTTATCATGAAATATAATCGTATAGGAAAACGCTATATTAAATTGGGATTTTACGCTATTCTGTTCATTATTGGCATGAGTGCCTGTAATCATAATGAGAGATATAAAGAGACAATCCAAAAGATGACGTCCAAGCCGGTAAATCTGTCAAAAGATAAAATGGAATTGGTATATTGCAATACAAAAGATTCCACTATGCAGAGTGATATGGATGAAACAAAAGGATATCTTTGGGTTGTTTATGCCGATTCTTTTGTTTGCTCTTCTTGTAAACTGAGCGAATTGCACTATTGGAATGAATTTATTTACGAATCAAAGAAAAAGTTTGGTAATGTTGACTTCCGCTTTATTTTTTCACCTAAAAAAGAAGATGAAAATATCTTCATGTTTACAGTAAGGTCTTTGAAATTTGCAACTTCCATTTATTTGGATACTTCGAATTCTTTTCATCATAACAATCCGCAGATACCCAAAGATCAGAGATTTCATACATTCTTATTGAATGGAGACAAGGAAATATTGTTAGTGGGAGACCCTGTAAAGAATGAAAAAATAAATGAACTTTTTCAAGAAATAGTAGCCGATAACAAAAAATAAATCAATCATGACAGCGCGTAATCAACACCCACATAAGTGCTACATTCGGACTGCTGCTCTTATTATTCCATTCCTGCGACAAGCCGCTTGTTACGGCGGTTTATTACGCAGGTGGGGACTATATCACAGAGATTATTCTCGAAGACTGGAATATAGCAGGGCCTTTCACGTTGACGGAGGATTCCGCTGCGTTTAGCGTCGATAAAGAGAATATATCAGAGAAGTATTTTATAATACGCGGCCAGTTCGTTCCTTTGTTGTATGAAGGAGGACTGGCCGCTTTAATATTGAAGTAATATTCTTATAAAATCTTTTATAGCCCGATTTCTTCTCCGTCCTCTCCGGTGTCGTCTTTCTCCTGTTTTTTCAGTTTCGACCTGTTTGCCCTTATTGTAGCGTCTGATATGCCGAGTATCTCCTTGATTCTGTCGTCGTCAATTCCCATGTCTGACAGAATCAGGAATACGAGCATACCGGATGTCAGCTTTGTGTATTTCATGCTCCAACGATAGAATGACTTATATTCCCTAATGGAGTAATAGTCTATCAGATACGAACGCTCATCGTTCTTCTTAAGAAAGACTTCCTTACCGTCCTTAATGCTGTTATATATGCTGCGTCCACGCCCCAGCCTCATACATAAGTTCTGTTTTATGTCAGCCATTTTCTTGTGCAGCTTCTGTATGGCTTTCTCGTTTTTGGACCTGTCGTTTTCCAATTCCTTGATAGTCTCACTGATTTTGTCCATCTGCTCCTGCTTTTCTTCCAGCACTGAGACATATTCACGTCTGATCTTTTTCGTGAGTCTCTTCATTCGCTTTATGATTCGCTTGTAGTAGCGGATGAGTATCATGATAGCTGAGATGAAGCCGAAAAGGCCGGCTAACGACAGCGACAATATGATCCATAACCTCATTTCCGCCGTCTCTCTTCTGTGTTCCGCTTCCTTATTGTCATATTTCAACTGCAACTCCGCTATGATGTTTTCCTTTTCTGCGGAACGTAAGGAGTCGACATAAGCGAGAAGCCATTTATATGTATCCGTGCCCTTATCACTATATCCATTTTCTGACAGAAACTCGGCATAGTAGTTCATTACATTAAATTTCAGTTCTGATTTATCTGTTTTCATCACAGAATCGCGAAATTCAAGAGCCTTTTCAATATTTCCTTCTTTGAAATATATTTTAACCAATCCGGATATTGTATTTGGACGCGGTTCAAGCTCCAAAGAACGTTGAAAATACCGTTTTGCTGTTTTCATGTCGCCATGTCGCATATACATGTTCCCTATATTTGTGAACAGATACGCTTTGTCGCTATCGTCTGCTTTGTCAAGCAATGGTATTACTTTTTTATAATAAAAATCTGCGCTATCATTCAGTTTCTTCTTACGAAAAGCAAGACCTATACCATCATAGGCACGAACAATATATCCATAGTTGTTCATCTTTTCTGAGTAATAAAGAAATCTTTTAAAATATTCAATCTGTAAATCATAATATTGAGCCTTATAGTTGACGTCCCCCAGACTCTCATAATATTTTGATATGAGTTCATCATTATCCAATTCTTTAGCAACTTTCAATCCGTCCTTCAACAGTTGGATAGACTTTTCATACTGTTTTTGTTCAAACGCAATCATCCCCATAT
>CAMWVS010000069.1 GCA_947177775.1 uncultured Prevotella sp. | reverse complement strand
TTGCAGTGTTGAATCCCGGTAGCCCCTGTATATCAAGCTATCGGGTTTTGTTTTTATTTAGGTTCCAATGGAGTTCCAGAGAATAGACTATCAACATATTCACCTACTGTCATGCACTTTTCAGTAAATTGCCTATCTCCAAAAAATATTCTGTATCGATCGACTTCCTCTGTTTTTGCTGTCGGATGAAACACAACTTCTATTTTTGCATCTTTCCTTATAAATCGAGAAAGTAATTGACGAATTTCAAAGTCTGCAGCTGGAAGAGAATACCCAATAAAAACTACTTTTGTGGCCTCAGATAACTCTATCCCTGCATTTTGCCATATAAGTCGGATTTGAATATTGCTTAAATCTTTAAGAAAGGTTGGTAAGATGAGGTTACCTCTAAGCCTTATAGAAGCAGCTTTGTTCCCTAGGTTATAATTAGACTTACAATGTTTACAGTATTTAGTCTCAAACATTGTCTTTTCCCCGAACTTTACATACATTCTTTGGCATAGGGGACAGTGTAGCCAATTCATTGATCCATGAAGCTTGAGATATTTTATGTTATATCCATTTCTACCCAACGCTAACAATCCGGGGTTGATAAATGGATTATCATCTAATGAACTGATATAACAGCAGTAATCCACAACAGCAATTGACCCATGTAGAGTATCTCCTTCACAGAGAATTTGGGATTCATGCCTTGTTAAATCATACAGGCTATTGTCTAACAAAATATCCCAATTTGTTGTGATTATTCCTATACTATCCGATTCTGGATTTGCAATCCTTTGTTTTGCAATAGAATTGATATAATAAGCGAATTTTGTGATATAGTTTTTATTATCACCTCGAGAATCAACTCCGTATTGAATGGAGCGAGCCATTAGCAGATGTAGTTTTTCTCTTAAATCCATTAAGCTTTTTGCAGAATATGAACCTAATGACAATCCTTGTGAAATACATCTGTCAATGGGCGTAAAAACATCTTCTAACGCAATCTTAGAAAACATTTCGTCTGATAACAGCAATTCTTTTCTAAGAAACTCCTTAAACTCATCAATAGATTTTACCACATCTTCATTATCTGAAAAATGTTCATAAAAATCCGAACTAAGGATATTTTGGATAATCTCATTTTGAATGGGACCTCCGGCATCCTTAGAGAAACCAGCACCAAGAAAAAATATGATTTTATTAGATTTCATATTAGTTGTTGAATATGAGTTGATTCAAAGTGCAAATTTACGTATAAATCGCGAGATTTCTATACTGACAGAATAAATAAATTGGAGGAAAGATAATGTATTTTTGTGTTTGTAAAGCAAAGACTTCTCCATGTTGTGAAACACGAAAATCACCTACAACATCTATTAACAAACGAAATCGGCAAATTGTGTACTAATTGCGCAAAACAATATAAAATAAAGAAACTCAATAGAATTTTCAACCCATGTAGAAGACTGACATTCAGCAAACAAATGGTATTATAAATAAAATTTCTATAGATTCTATCTGTTTGGATAGATTCTCGATGTAGTTGCTTTCTTTCTCGGCTGTAATATTTGTATAGATTTGAGTGCTGCATATATTTATATGCCCCATCAGTTTGGATAGCGTTTCAATGGGAACCAAGTTGCCCCGGGAATTGGAGCAAAAGATGTCAGTCACGAAAGAAAACGATTGACAAAAAGCAGTAAAAATTCCCTCTAAACGGCATCATTAACGGCCACTTTTGAAAATATTCCATCGGAGGACGCAAATAATGGAATTTTACGCGTGCAAGCATAATATCCTGAACATCAACCGATTAACCCGTTTTTCAGCAATCTGTGCAATTTCTGACTGCCCAAAAACCGCTTTTTCAAGTCCCAAAACCATTATTTTCTCTGCCGTAAGGCCCTCCCGGGGTTGCAACGGGGCCGCTTTCGCGATGCAACGGCAGCCCCGTTGCAATGCCGTAAAGGCCCCGTTACAACCCCGGGAGGGCCTTACGGCAAAACCGGCACCTTTCCGGCACGCTTCCGGTGTCTTTTCGTCGTTCTAAAACGGGATTTTCATTTGTCACCGTTTTTTGCGCAACAATGTTTACAGTAAGAGTATCCGAAAGCTTCACCGTTTTTTGCATAACAAGGTTTACAGCAAGATTATCCGGAAGCGTCACCGTTTTTTGCGCAACAATGTTTACAGTAAGAGTATCCGGAAACATCACCGTTTTTTGCACAACAATGTTTACAGCAAGATTGTCCGGAAACCAATGCTTACAAATCCGCTGTAACGTGAAGATAATCGCTATTGTGTTCTGCCGGAACGCCCGTTTTTCTAAAAACTCCATGACAACAACCCTTTTCTCGTTTTTTTGTATTACATTTGCACATTATTTATAAATAGGAAAGATTGTTTATTCACAATTCTTTTCAGACAGAAGAACAAAAGCACGGAAGAACGGGGAACGAGAAGTGGAGAACGGAACGACACCGGCCCGCACCTCAATGTAAGTTCAGTCCTCCACACGGATTCGTCCGCAAAACAAACGGAGGTAACAATATGTGTGTAACTTGATAGCAGAAAACAAGAAAACAATTATATCGACGATGGAATATAACTTTAGAGAAATCGAGAAGAAATGGCAGCAGCGATGGGTCGAGCAGCAGACCTATCGTGTGGAGGAAAACAAGGAAAAAAAGAAATTCTACGTGCTCAACATGTTCCCCTATCCCTCGGGAGCAGGTCTTCACGTAGGCCATCCGCTGGGATATATCGCCAGCGACATATACGCCCGCTATAAGCGTCAGCAGGGCTTCAACGTCCTGAACCCGATGGGATATGACGCCTACGGACTGCCCGCAGAGCAGTATGCCATCCAGACGGGACAGCATCCGGCCATCACGACCGATACCAACATCAAGCGCTATCGCGAGCAGTTGGACAAGATAGGATTCTCGTTCGACTGGAGCCGCGAGATACGCACCTGCGACCCGGAATACTATCACTGGACACAGTGGGCCTTCCAAAAAATGTTCAACAGCTACTACTGCAACGACACTAAACGCGCACGCCCCATCGAAGAGCTTGTCGAGGCCTTCCCGAAATACGGAAACGAAGGACTCAACGCCGCATGCTCCGAGGAAATCAGCTTCACCGCCGACGAGTGGAACTTATGGGACGAGAAGCGCCGTCAGGAGGTTCTGATGAACTACCGCATAGCCTATCTCGGCGAAACGATGGTCAACTGGTGTCCGCAGCTGGGCACGGTGCTGGCCAACGACGAGGTTGTTGACGGTGTCTCCGAGCGCGGCGGCTATCCCGTTGTACAGAAGAAGATGCGCCAGTGGTGTCTGCGCGTGTCGGCATACGCACAGCGTCTGCTCGACGGACTGGAGACCATCGACTGGACCGACTCGCTGAAGGAGACGCAGAAGAACTGGATCGGACGGTCCGAGGGAACTGAAATGCAGTTCAAAGTGGCCCCCTCCGACTCCCCCAAGGGGGAGAGACCTGCGGGTTCGGACGATAATTCATGCACTTCATCCCCCATTGGGAAGACAGAGGAGGACTTTTCCTTCACCATCTTCACCACCCGCGCCGACACCATCTTCGGCGTCACGTTCATGGTTCTCGCACCCGAAAGCGAGCTTGTTGACCGGCTGACCACAGCCGATCAGCGCGCCGCCGTTGACGAATATATAGCCTACGTGAAGAAGCGCACCGAACGCGACCGCATCAGCGACCACCGCGTGACGGGCGTGTTCTCCGGCTCCTACGCCATCAATCCCTTTACGGGTGACAAGATTCCGGTGTGGATTTCGGAATACGTACTGGCCGGCTACGGCACGGGCGCCATCATGGCCGTTCCTGCCCACGACTCCCGAGACTATGCCTTCGCCCGTCACTTCGGTCTGCCCATCATCCCGCTCATAGAGGGCGCCGACGTCAGCGAACAGAGCTTCGACGCAAAGGAGGGCATCGTGATGAACTCACCAGTCGAAGGCAAGACAGCCATAGGAGGTTTCTCCCTCAACGGACTGACCGTAAAGGAAGCCATAGCCAAGACAAAGGAATATGTGAAGGCCAACAACATGGGCCGCGTGAAGGTGAACTTCCGTCTCCGCGACGCCATCTTCTCGCGTCAGAGATATTGGGGCGAGCCGTTCCCGGTCTACTACAAGGAGAACATGCCCTACATGATTCCCGAAGAGTGTCTGCCGCTGGAGCTGCCCGAAGTGGCCAAATTCCTGCCTACGGAGACGGGCGAGCCGCCGCTCGGCCACGCCACACAGTGGGCATGGGACACGAAAGAGAACAAGGTTGTTGACAACACGCTAATCGACAACATCACCGTCTTCCCGCTCGAGCTGAACACGATGCCCGGTTTCGCCGGTTCCTCTGCCTACTATCTGCGCTATATGGACCCGCACAACCACACGGCTCTCGTCGACAAGCAGGTGGATGAATACTGGCAGAACGTCGACCTCTACGTCGGCGGTACGGAACACGCCACGGGCCACCTCATCTACTCCCGCTTCTGGAACAAATTCCTGTTCGACTACGGATTCTCCTGCAAGGACGAACCGTTTGAGAAACTTGTCAACCAGGGAATGATACAGGGCCGGAGCAACTTCGTATACCGCATAAAAGATACTAATACGTTTGTCTCTCTCGGTCTGAAAGACCAGTATGACACGACTCCGATACACGTCGACGTCAACATCGTCAGCGGCGACGTGCTCGACGTGGAAGCCTTCAAGGCATGGCGTCCGGAATACAACAACGCCGAATTCATTCTCGAAGACGGCAAGTATGTCTGCGGATGGGCCGTCGAGAAGATGTCGAAGTCGATGTACAACGTGGTCAATCCCGACATGATTGTCGAGCGCTACGGTGCCGACACGCTGCGTCTCTACGAGATGTTCCTCGGTCCGGTGGAGCAAAGCAAGCCTTGGGACACCAACGGCATTGACGGCTGCCACCGCTTCCTGAAAAAGTTCTGGGGCCTGTTCTATCCTAAGGGCGCCGAAACAGTTGTGTGCAACGACGGCACGGCCACGCCCGAACAGCTCAAGTCTCTCCACAAGCTGATCAAGAAGGTGACACAGGACATCGAGAACTTCAGCTACAACACGAGCATATCGGCGTTCATGATCTGCGTCAACGAGCTGACACAGCTGAAATGCAACGACCGCGGACTGCTCCGCACGCTCACCGTCCTCATCGCTCCCTTCGCTCCCCACATAGCCGAAGAACTCTGGGAAGCCCTCGGAGGAGAAGGCAGCGTGTGTGACGCCCAGTGGCCGACGTGTGAGGAAAAATATCTGGTGGAAAGCTCCATGCAGCTCGGCGTGTCGTTCAACGGCAAGCGCCGTTTCGAAATGCAGTTTGCCGCCGACGCCGACAACAAGACCGTTGAAGAAACGGTGCTGGCTGACGAACGTTCAAAGAAATATCTCGAAGGCAAGCAGGTGGTCAAGGTCATCATCGTGCCGAAGAGAATGGTGAACGTCGTGATTAAATAATATTTTTTTATTAAACTTTATAATTTTGGAGTGTGTCAAGATGAATAGTATATACGTGAGTATAGAACTTCATTGAGACACACTTTTTTCATTAAAGTGCAATTCCTTTTTTCGTCAAGGCGGCAAGGCTATGCCACAATGCCGCCGGCAAATCATAAAAACAATCCCTACAAATGAAGATAGTTTTCGCAACAAACAACAGAAACAAGCTCGCCGAAATACGAAGCATACTCGGCGACAGATTTGAAATAGTATCGCTGAAGGACATCGGATGTGATGCCGATATTCCCGAAACAGGCTCTACGCTTGAAGAGAACGCCATGCAGAAGGCGCGCTACATCTACGACAACTACGGACTGAGCGTCTTTGCCGACGACACGGGTCTCGAAGTGGACGCTCTCGGAGGCGCCCCGGGTGTATATAGCGCCCGCTATGCCGGCGGCGAAGGCCACGACAGCGAGGCCAATATGACCAGACTGCTCAGCGAATTAGGAGAAAATAACAACCGTAAGGCACAATTTCGCACCGTTATCGCGTTATTATTAAAAGACGACTCTGCCACCGACGCCAATCAGCCGGAACCAGCCGGGAAGCTGTTCGAGGGCATAGCCAAGGGTGAGATAATCCTCGAAAGACGGGGAGGGGAGGGCTTCGGCTACGACCCGATATTCATGCCCGAAGGCTACGACCGCACTTTCGCCGAGCTGGGACTTGACGTCAAGAACAAGATAAGCCACAGGGCAAAGGCCGTGGAAAGACTGGCGGAGTATCTGAAGGAACTGTAAGGAACATATATATATATACACGGAAGACATGAAGAGAACAATCATCGCAGCAATCCTGAACTTGACCCTTTGCCTGGGCTTACCGCAGGACAAAGCGCTCGCCGCATCAATAGGCTCATGGAACGCTTACATGGCGTATCACGACATTACGGACATCCGCCCGGCCGGAAATATGGTGTACGTGCTCGGCTCTAACAGTCTTTTCGCGTATAATGCCGACGACGGAGAGGTCAGCGTATATAATAAGGTGAACAGCCTGAGCGACTGTGTCATAAACCACATTGCATGGAACAGCAATGCCGGCAGGCTGATAATCATCTACGACAACTACAACATCGACCTGCTTGACAAAAGCGGAAACGTCACCAACATCTCCGATTACTACAGCAAGACCATCAATCTCGACAAGACCGTCAACGGTATATACGTCAACGGAGCCTACGCTTACGTATATACCAACTTCGGAATACTGAAGATAAACATGGGCAGTGCCGAAATAAGCGATACGTACAATCTCGATATGAAGGTAACGGCATGCGCCATCGCAAGCGGCAGAATATATGCCCGGACACCCTCAGGAATCTACAGTGCCGACATGTCGGCCAATCTGCTTGACCGCAACAACTGGCAGCGCGACGGCAGCGTGACGGCCGATATTTTCCGTTCCGACAACGACATGGAGACAATCAAGAGAAACGAAGATTATACCGAACGGCGCATATACGACAACAGAAACAAATGCTGGTGGAGCAATCAGAAGGACGGACTGCTGCAAAGCTATACGGAAGCGGAAGACGGGACGCAGACTGTCACACGAAGGAATATCACACCTGACAACAGTCCGAGATACAACCACTTCGCGTTCATGAAATACAGCAACGGAGTGTTATATACCTGCGGGAGCTATATATGGGACCAGTTTTACGACGCAACCATACAGACGCTGGGCCGCGACGGATGGACATTCTTCCAAAGTGACGGCGTCAGCGACAAGACAAACGTACCCTTTAAGGACATGCTCTGCCTTGACGTCGACCCGTACGACAACAGACATGTTGTGGCCGGAAGCCGTAACGGAGTCTATGAATACTACGACGGACAGTTCGTCAGATTCCACAACAGCATAAGCACGAACGGCATTATAGCAACCGCCGTGACCGGAGACATAAACTACGAACTCATAACGGCAATGAGTTTTGACAACAACGGCAGCCTGTGGTGCTTCAATTCGCGCTCATATACCCAGAAGCCACTGCTCAGTCTTGACAGAGAAGGCAACTGGACGGCACATGGAACACACGAACTGCTCACATATAAGGGCCGTGCCGCCGCTTTCATCAAGAGCATGATGACGGACAGCAGAGGCTCTATGTGGTTCTGCAACAACGACTTCACCGCTCCGGCAACCTATCGGTATGACATATCCGGCAATAAACTGAGCTGCTACAACCATTTCAGCAACCAGGACGGAAACACTGTCAACGTCCAGAACGTGAGCTGCCTGGCCGAAGACAGGGACGGAAACATCTGGGTGGGAACCGGACTGGGGCCGCTCATGCTCACTCCGGAACAGATCAACGACCCGTCAGCGGGATATACTCAGGTGAAGGTTCCGCGGAACGACGGTACAAGCTATGCCGACTATCTCCTTTCCGGAATAGACGTCACGAGCATCGCCATCGACGGAGCAAACCGCAAATGGATTGGAACGGCAAACAACGGAGTGTATCTCATCAGCAGCGACAACATGGAAGAAATCCATCATTTCACGGCGGAAAACAGCAGTCTTCTATCCAACTACATCGAGTCCATCGCCATCAACAGTGAAAGCGGCGAAGTTTTCTTCGGCACCGGAAACGGCCTCTGCTCCTATATGAGCGACGCAACCGAACCTAACGAGGACATGAGCAAGGACAACGTGTGGGCTTATCCGAACCCCGTCAGACCCGAATATACCGGTCTCATCACGGTGGTCGGTCTTTCGTCAAACGCCGACGTCAAGATTCTGTCGTCCAACGGAACCGTCGTTGCCGAAGGAACAAGCACTGGAGGAACATTCACATGGGATGGAAAAGACAGCAAAGGAAGGAGAGTCGCTTCAGGAGTATATATGGTGGCGACGGCAAAAAGCGACGGCAGCAAAGGAACGGTATGCAAAATCGCTGTCATAAACTGAAAACGGACAGACTGGCATGAACAACAAACGATAGTTACAAACTAACAACAACAATATAATGAGAAAGTTACTGACTTTTCTAACGGCTATAATGGCTGTCATTCAAGGCGTGAGCGCCCAGACTTCCGGCACACCGGCTTTGGACGAAACAGGTCTTCCTGTGGTCAACATAGAGACGGTTGACAGTGAAGAACCCACATGCGATTACATAACTCACCCGGAAGGAGCAATGGGAGAAAGCATAACCAACGCAACAAAAGTGCCGGGAAGAGTGACCGTCAGCAAGGACGGAAACATCATCTTCGACAGCGGAGACTATGAGAAGAGCGTGAGCGGAATGACCGTAAAAATACGCGGAAACACAAGTGCGTATGCCTCAAAGAAGCCGTTCAAGATAAAACTGCAGAAGAAAGGCGACATGCTTTGCCGTGGAAACAGCATATATAACGACAAAAACTGGGTGCTTCTCAACAACACAAGCACTCTGAACACTCTGATAGGCATGAAGCTGAGCGAGCTGACCGGAGTGCAGTGGGTTCCGCAGCTACAGTATGTGAACGTTGTCTTCAACGGCGAATATCGCGGAATATACATCCTCATTGAAGGAGTCGAACGGAATGAGACAGCCCGAATCAATGTCGACAAGAACGGAGGATATATCGTAGAGGCAGACCCGTACTGGTGGAAAGAAGACGTTTATTTCGACACCGGCTACACGGGAATGGACAAGAAATACACGTTCAAGTATCCAGACTCCGACGACGTTACTCCGGAACAGATTGACGAAATAAAAGGATGTATCGAGGCCATGGAGAAATCCATCGAGAACGGAACATACCCGGAACATATCGACGTGGCTTCATTCGCCACGTGGCTCATCACCCACGATATTCTCGGAACCTGGGACAGCGGCGGTTCAAACATATTCATGACCCGGAAAAATTCATCGTCGCCATTGGAGATGGGGCCTCTGTGGGATTTCGACACAATCATGAAGATGGAAGGAGACTGGGCAAGAGTGCACAACGATTTCTTCTACTTCAGAATGCTCTTCGACAACAGCAACAAGACATTTGCAAAAACCTATAAGGAAACATACGACAGACTCCGGTCAAGCGTGTTTGACGGCATGACGGACTTCATTGACTCATACGTCAAGTCCGACGATGCGGCGGCGCTCGACCGCGCATACGAGCTGGAAAACCGGCTTCTCGGCTACGACAACATCACTGTGGCGGAAATGGCTGTAGGGCTGAGACAATGGTTCGGAAGCCGCAAAACATGGCTCGACAGTTCTGTCAGCGCAATCAGCACCGACGAAACTGGCATCACCGAAATCAGCAGCGACGACCGAAGCCTCTCCGGAACCCTCCGTGACCTGACAGGACGCAGAGTCGACAGCAGCTACAAAGGTATTGTCATCAACGGAAAAAGAAAGATAATCGTACGTTAAACTGACAACAACCGCAAAAACAAACGGCTGTGGAAAAACCTACAGACGGACAGACATCCGCCACTGAAAGTTTTTCCACAGCCGTTTTCTTTTTTCCTTGTATCGCTTTCTCCGCTGCTGTCAGAGCCTTATCCAGCTGTCGGGAAATATGTCAGGGTCATCCCATCTGTACCACTTTCTCGGGCAAACAACCGCACCGCCGTTCCTGTTGAGCATCGCCGCCCAATAGGAGAAGGTGCTGTTGGCTATTATATTCGCCTTACATTCCGACATCAGCAGCATGTCTGCCCAGTTGTCCCGTCCGCGGTTTATGTCCACATAGACGGCGGAATCCGGCCTTATGTGCTCCTTTGCCCATTCCTGATCGTCTGAGAAAATATAGTATGTGGCACCATCCATCAGTGTTTCCATCCGCCTGATGGCGTCATGGTAATACTGTTCCGTGCAGTAGCGGCCGAAATTTCCGAAGTTTTCTCCTTCCATATAGTCTCCGCGTCTGACATGCAGCGCCACCGAACGTGACTCCCTTATCCGTCCGAGCATCCTGAGACAATCTTCCGAAAGATTTTCCGTGCGGAACCGGAACATGCTGCTGACGTCCACATCACTATAGAAATGGCGGTCGAGCCAGTAGCCGTCGAACACCACATCCCAACGGGTGAACTCACGGTCATTTTCCCAACGAGTCAGTCCGAGCCGTTTCGCCAGCACATAGATACGCGAAAACGCATCCGTCAGCGGCCGCGATTCCGGAAGGCGCAGGTTGAAGACACGTTCCAGCTCCAGTCCGCCATGTACATCGAGCGAGCCGGACCTGTAGCATCCGTAGATCCTTTCGCCGGGAAACGTCCGCTCCAGATACCGGTAAAGGGCATACACAAACATCTGATTGCCCAGTCCGCCGAGAAAGTTGACAATTCTCATCCTGTGATGTCAGCCATTCTTACGTCTTCCCTCAGCTCATCTCCAGCATCCTCACGATGGGCTTGACGGCCTCGCTGGCCACGTCCGGGTCAACCTCTACGGAGGGCCATTCGTGGAGCAGCGTATTGTAGATTTTCCTCATCGTGTTCATCTTCATATAGTCACACTCGTTGCAGGAGCAGCCCACGGAGCCTTCGCCGATTTCCGGCGGAACGGGAATGAAGGTCTTGCCGGGACACTGACGTGTCATCTCATGAAGAATGCCGGCCTCTGTGACAACGATGAATTCACGGTCGTCACTTTCCATGGCGTGCTTCAGCAGAACAGCCGTCGACCCAACCACATCGGCAACGGCCAGAACAGGCCCCTTGCACTCCGGATGGGCCAGCACCTTCGCACCGGGATGTTCTGCTTTCAGACGTACAATCTCGGCCACCGAAAAACGTTCGTGAACGTGACATCCGCCATGCCACAGAAGCATGTTGCGGCCCGTCACACCATTTATATATGATCCGAGGTTGTAGTCAGGGCCGAAGATAATCTTCTCGTCAGCTGGAAGTGCCTCGACAATCCGGCGTGCGTTTCCGCTCGTCACAACAACATCGGTCAGAGCCTTGACGGCGGCAGTCGTGTTGACGTAGCTCACAACGGTGTGGTCGGGATGTTCCTCCTTGAACCGCTTGAGGTCTTCGGCGCGGCAGGAATCAGCCAGCGAACATCCGGCGTTGAGGTCGGGACAGAGCACAAGTTTGTCCGGCGAAAGAATCTTGCATGTCTCAGCCATGAAGTGGACGCCGCACATGACGATTATCCGTGCGTCGGTTTCAGCCGCCTTGCGTGCCAGGGCAAGCGAATCGCCGACAAAATCGGCAACGTCCTGTATTTCTCCCTGCGTGTAGTAGTGAGCCATGATCACGGCTTTTTTCTCACGACACATCCGTCTGATTTCGCTCTTCAAGTCCGTGCCTTCGGCTACGGGCTCATCAATGTAGCCCTTTTCGAGCCATTCCGTTTTCAACATCGTTTTATAATATTTATTTTTTTTCTTTTTAATTTTAAAAATGTTATGTTATGGATGATGTGCTGTTGATATGTGAAAAACTTTCTGCTCTTTTTCTTGCGTATTTCGTTATCAGACCGTGGTTCGTCAATATCAACAATCATTGTTGAAACTTACATGCTGATAATGAGCGTTGTCGCATGTTTATCCACAATATCCCATTTCGGTGCAAATTTAATAAGTTTATATCTTTTTCTGCCAATAATCTGTTGAAAACTTGCTGAAAAGCCCTTAATAACCCTGTTGATATCCATGTTTCGCAGCGGTATGTGTGAAGCGTGTTGATAACGCAAAACTTATCAACATGGTTATCAACAGAGTTATCAACACTGTTGTGACAAGTCTTTATGAGGGGTGGATGGGATGGAAATCCGCTGGTAGACCACAATGCGTTTCATGTATCGGTATATGACAATCCATGTCCCTGCATCCCTCTTGATTCACTCAGTCTCCTTCCCCTGGAGAGGTAGGGTGGGGCTTTCTCTTTTTTTCTCCTTATTTATTTTGCTGTCCCGCCGATTTTCGGTAATTTTGCAACCGTTCACATTTGAATAATTTAAACTTAAATATACATGGCATATACACGTATGACCGCTGCCGAGGGCGCAGCGCTGATAAAGAACGGAGAAAATATAGCCCTCAGCGGATTCACACCTTCTGGTGCCGCCAAGGCTGTGACGAAAGAACTGGCAAAGATAGCCGAAGCCGAGCATGCCGCCGGACGCGAGTTTCAGGTGGGCATCTTCACCGGAGCATCCACAGGACAGAGCACCGACGGAGACCTTGCAAACGCAAAGGCCATCCGCTACCGCGCTCCCTACACAACCAACTCCGATTTCCGCAAACATGTCAACATGGGCGAGATAGCCTACAACGACATCCACCTGAGCCAGATGGCACAGGAACTGCGTTACGGTTTCATGGGTCAGGTGGATTGGGCTATTCTCGAAGTCTGCGACTTTGAGGAGTGTGGCGACACATGTCGTGCGTATCTGACATCGGCCGGAGGTATCAGCCCCACAGCCGCACGTCTGGCAAAGCATGTCATTCTGGAGCACAATACGTTCCACAGCACGGGTGCGAAATTTCTACACGACGTCTATGAACTTCAGGACCCGCCACTGCGTCAGCCTATTCCGCTGACAGGCGTCGGCGACCGTATAGGAAAGCCGTATGTGGAGATTGACGCAAAGAAGATTGTGGGTGTGGTTGAGTGCTGCATCCCCGACGAGGCACGTGCGTTCAAGGATCTTGATCCTGTGACGACACAGATTGGTATGAACGTGGCCGAATTCCTTGTCGGCGACATGCGCCGCGGAATAATCCCGCAGTCGTTCCTGCCGTTGCAGAGCGGTGTAGGTTCGACGGCCAACGCCATTCTTGCCGCTTTGAGCCAGGACAAGAACGTGCCTGACTTCAATATATTCACCGAGGTTCTTCAGGACGCCGTGGTTGACATGATGCTCGAGGGCCGCGTGAAGGACGCTTCCACATGTTCGTTGACGGTGACGAACGAAAGTCTGATGAAGGTCTACGACAATATCGACTACTTCAAAAACCATCTGACACTGCGTCAGAGTGAAATATCCAACTCACCGGAACTCATCCGGCGTCTCGGTGTCATCGCTATCAACACGGCGCTTGAGGTCGATATCTACGGCAACGCCAACTCCACACATATCAGCGGCACGAAGATGATGAACGGCATCGGCGGCTCGGGAGACTTTGAGCGCAATGCCTATATATCCATCTTCACATGCCCGTCGGTGGCAAAGGGCGGACTCATCAGTTCGGTCGTGCCGTTCGTGAGCCATCAGGACCATTCGGAGCACGATGTCAACATTATAGTGACGGAGCAGGGTGTGGCCGACCTGCGCGGCAAGAGCCCGATGCAGCGTGCCGAGTGCATTATTGAGAACTGTGCCCATCCCGAATATCGTCAGCTGCTCTGGGATTATCTCAAAATCGCCAAGGGCGGACACACGAAACATTGTCTGCCGGCAGCTTTCGCCATGCACGATACTCTCAGCCGCAAGGGTGACATGCGCCTGACTGACTATGCGGAGTATGTGAAATAAAGAATAAACGACCGGAAACCGAAAACCCACCCCAACCCTCCCGAATGGAGGGAGCTTGATTACTCTTTGAGCTACGGAATGGAC
>CAMWVS010000068.1 GCA_947177775.1 uncultured Prevotella sp. | reverse complement strand
CGCCACCTGTCGATCATAGACAGTGCAATATGTGTGTGTGCCTACGAGATTAAGGCATTAACTTTCTTAATTACTGATTATATATATATCGCTTTTATTATGTTTGAAGACCATATCAATTAGACTTGAGGGCCATATCAATTACTGGACCATATAATTATACTTGAATCCTTCTCCTTCCCCGCAGACACCCTCCCATTGGGGAGAGCCGGAGGTGGCCCCCTATCTTATCTTCAATGTTATAATCGTCATTGCGGCCAGAATGATGGTCACAATCCAGAAGCGGATGGTTATCTTCGATTCATGAACGACACTGCCTGAGCCTTTCAGCAGGTAACGGCATTCGGGATCGAGCTGGCTGTCCTGCGTGCGGAAAGCGTCGTGGATGGGCGTCCGGCGGAAGATGCGCTGCCTGATTCCGCGGCGCTTGCCCATCTTGTAGTACCACACCTGCATCATCACGCTGAGACTCTCGACGAAGAAGATGCCGCAGAGGATGGGCAACATCAGCTCCTTGTGGATGATTATGGCACAGACAGCAATGATGCCGCCGATGGTCAGCGAGCCGGTATCACCCATGAAGATCTGCGCAGGATAGGCATTATACCACAGGAAACCTATCAGCGCGCCGACAAAGGCACACGCGAAGACCACCAGTTCCTGGCTGCCGGGGATGTACATGATGTTCAGATAGGACGCAAACTCGATGTGGCTGGAAACGTATGCGAATATGCCCAACGCCACACCGATAACCGCCGAGACTCCCGCACACATGCCGTCCATGCCGTCGTTGAGGTTCGCGCCGTTGCTGACGGCCGTCACCACGAGAATGGTCATGACGACAAAGAGAATCCATCCGGCCGCCGTCTTGTACTTGCCGCAGAACGCCATCACCTGGGAATAGTCCAGATTGTGGCCCTTGACAAAGGGTATGGTCGTCTTCAGCGACTTCGTGGCCTCGCTGCTGTGCTTGACCACAAGCTCCTGAGTCTGCTTTTTCTCTATCTCTACGTTCTCACGGATCTTCGCGTCAGGGCTCAGATAGAGCACAAGACCGACGATAAGTCCGAGGCCGACCTGCCCGACAATCTTGAATTTGCCTTTCAGTCCTTCCTTGTCGTGACGGAATATCTTGATGTAATCGTCCAGTCCGCCCAGCACTCCGAGCCAGACGGTGGTGATGATCATCAGTATCAGATAGATGTTGCGCATGCGGCCGAGCAGCAGGATGGGCAGCAGGATGGCCACGATGATAATCACGCCGCCCATTGAGGGAACGCCGATTTTGTTGACCCCGAACGGGTCGATGGCCTTGTCGCGCTGCGTTTCGGTGATTTGCTTGCGCTTGAGATACTTTATGAATTTCTCGCCGAACCACGCCGAGATTATCAGCGACAGCATGAGAGCCAACAGGGCGCGGAACGAAATGTACGACCAGATGTGCGCTCCGGGTATTCCGAACTGGTCGAGGAAGCGGAAGAGATAATACAGCATAATTATGAATTATGAGTTTTGAATTATGAATTATGATGCCGTCCGTCAGCCTTCGGTCATCATCCGGACGAGTTCCTCCTTGTCGTCAAAGTGATGCTTGACGCCTTCAATCTCCTGATAGTCCTCATGCCCCTTGCCGGCAACGAGGATGACGTCGCCCTTGCGGGCCATCATACAGGCCGTGCGGATGGCTTCGCGGCGGTCGGCGTTGGTCATGACCTTCTTCATCTGCTGGGCGTTGAGACCCGCGAGCATGTCGCTGATGATGTCCTGGGGCTTCTCGAAGCGCGGATTGTCACTCGTGATGACAACCAGGTCGCTCTGCTTGACGGCCTCCTGAGCCATAAGCGGACGCTTACCCTTGTCGCGGTTGCCGCCCGCTCCGCACACGGTGATGACGCGACCCTTGCCGTCGAGCACCTCATGGATGGCGGAAAGGACGTTCTCCAGCGCGTCGGGAGTGTGGGCGTAGTCGACAATGGCGGTATAGCCGCCCTTCTCCGAGCGTATCGGTTCGAGCCGGCCGCTGACGCTCCTGAGCGTGCTGAGCACGACGAGGATGTCTTCCGGCTGCTTGCCGAGCATGATGGCGGCACCATAGACAGCCAGCAGATTGCTCACATTGAACTTTCCGATGAACTGGACGCCGACCTCACGGCCATCTATTTCGAGGTACATTCCTTCAAAATGGCATTCTATGATGCGGGCCTTGAAGTCGGCCAGAGTGCGCGTCGAATATGTTTTGACGGTGGCGCGGGTGTTCTGGACCATCACCATGCCGTTCTTGTCGTCGGCGTTTGTGATGGCGAAAGCCTCCTTGGGAAGGCTGTCGAAAAACGCCTTCTTGGCGTCGCGGTAGTTCTCGAAGGTCTTATGATAGTCCAGATGGTCGCGCGTCAGGTTGGTAAACAGGCCGCCGGCGAAGCGTAGTCCGCCTATGCGCTGCTGTGCGACGGCGTGACTGGAGCACTCCATGAAGGCATATTCGCAGCCGGCCTCCACCATGCGGGCCAGCAGGGAGTTCAGCTCTATGGGGTCGGGGGTGGTATGGCTGGCCGCAATCGGCTCTCCCTCTATATAGTTGCAGACGGTAGAGAGCAGTCCGCAGCGGTGCCCCATCTTGCGGAACATGTTATATAATAATGTGGCGATGGTTGTCTTTCCGTTCGTTCCGGTGACACCGACGAGCTTCAGGCGGCTCGACGGGTCGCCATAGAAAAGCGTCGCAACGGGTCCGACGGCGGCTTCAGTGGACTCCACCGTGACGTATGTAACGCCCTCTTTCCGTTCCTCCGGCATCTCCTCACACAGCACTGCGGCCGCGCCGAGTTCCACGGCCTTGCCGATATAGACATGGCCGTCCGTCTGAGTTCCCTTTATGGCAACGAAAAGATGTCCGGGCGCAATGCGTCTGGAGTCAATGTTCACTCCTGTTATTTCTACCTCGGCATCACCTGCGATGGCCTGGGGTTCTACGTTTTTGAGCAACTCGCTTAGTCTCATATTCTGTTTTGATGTTAAGGTCCCACCCCGGCCCTCCCCGAGGGGGAGAGTGCCTGCGGGATGTGATGGGATTCTTTATGTTTATATATTATATTAACTATGCCAATATCAATTTAATATGTCAATATCACTCCAGCGTCAGCACGCATTCGGCGCCGCGGACGATGGTCCTGCCGGCCGGGAAACTCTGCGACTTGACACGGCCGCGGCCGTGGAGACGCACTTTCAGTCCGCGGCTCTCCAGCATATAGACTGCGTCGCGGGCCCCCATGCCCGTGACGTCGGGCGTCACACCGCGCGGAATGTCCGTGCGGGTGAGCGAAACCTCGTCGCGGCGGCGGGCGGCGCGTCCCCACACGGGATTGCCGAACGCGTAGGTGCCGTCCCACTGGGTGTCGGTCTTGATGTCAAGACGTCCGAGAACATAGTCGGCTGCCATGACATTGCCGTCCTTCACGTCGGGAATCATGACCGACGACGTGTCGCAGGCGTTTTCGACGCTGAGCTTGAGACTGCGCGACATGACTCCCTCGGCTATGTGGTGGAACACCACTCCGCTCATGCCGCCACCCGAAGCGGGCAGTCCCGACTTCTGGATACAGACGATACAGCTGTAGCGCGGCTTGTCGGCGGGGAAATAGCCGGCGAAGCTCAGCCAGTAGTCAACCGTTCCGGACTTATATCCGGCCTTGCCCTTTGAAACCTGGGCTGTTCCCGTCTTACCCGCCACCTTGAACATCTTCGACCCGGCCTTGCGTCCTAAGCCTTGGCTGACAACATGTTCCAGAATGGTCTGCATGGTCTTTACGGCCTGCGGGCGGGCTATCTGCTCCTTGATGACTTCGGGTTCAAACTCCATCAGCGTCTCGCCGTTCTTCACTACGCGCTTCACGAACCGCGGGCGCATCATGCGTCCGTTGTTGGCAATGGCGTTGTAGAACGTCACGGTATTGATCGGCGCAATCTGCGTCTCATATCCGATGCTCATCCACGGCAGCGCCGTCTTGCTCCAGTTGACATACTGCCCGCGGCTGTTCTTCTGCGGCCGGCGTATGATGGGCGGGGCATAACCCACGAGCGGAAGCTTCAGGTCCTCGGCTATTCCGACGCGACGAAGGCCGTCGACATATTTCTCCGGGTTCGTCCCGTAGAATTTGTCGATAACGTAGCTCACGCCGATATTGCTGCTGACCTCAAGTGAGCGCGCCATGTTGATGTCCTGATAGCCGCCACGCCGCCAGTTGTGGTCCTTCATGTCACGTCCGTGCATGGGCATGACACCACTTCCGGTGTGGATGACGAAGCTCGTGTCGGCCACGGCGTCGTCAAGCGCGACGAGGAACGAGGCCACCTTGAATACCGAGCCCGGCTCGCAGCGATGGCTGATGGCCTTGTTCATTATCTCACGGTATTCACCGTCGGCGCATTTCACCATATTGACAATCGCCTTGACGTCGCCTGTCTCCACCTCCATGAGAATGACCACGCCGACATCTCCGTTCACCTCCTTCAGCTCGTCGATGAGCGCGCGTTCGGCGAGGTCCTGCATGCCGACGTCAATCGTGGTGACGATGTCGGCACCGTCATCAGGCGGCAGTACGGGTATGCCCATGAACTTGTTGCGTATCTTCCGGCGGTGGATAAGTCCGTTCTTGCCTCGCAGCACGGAATCGTAGGACAGTTCGAGACCGAAGCGTGCCGTATCCTTCGCGCCGAACATGTCGCCCACCGTTCTCTGGGCCAGCGAGCCGAACGGCCTCCTCCGGGCGTTGAACTCCTCCCAGTGGAAACCTCCTTTGTATTTTGACATGCGGAAAACGGGAAGCTGCTGCACCTCCTTGAACGTGTTGTAGTCTATACGGCGTTTCCATATAGGCCAGTTGCGGCTCATCCTGGCATGTCCTTTTTCAAGATGGGCTTTGAACTCGGCCGCGCTCTTCTGTGGGAAAATACGGTGAAGGCCCTGACAGACGGAGTCCAGCTTTTCCCGCCAGATGGAATCTTTCTCTTCTCCTCCGGCCTTGAAGTCCATGTATATCCGATATTCAGGGAGGCTGCTGGCCATGAGCTGTCCGTCGCAGCTGAGAATGTTTCCACGGTTGGGCTTCACGCTCACGCTGTCGCTCTTCTGCCGTGCGGCCACTTCCATCCAATAGGACTTCTTGGCCGTCATGATGTAGACCGTCCTTCCAAGCACGGCCACTCCCATCATCGTCAGAACCACCGCTATCACAAAATAGCGTGGCATCACCTTGTCATTGTCAAACTTGCTCATCGTTCTCGTTAATTTTTCCCATGTATGTCACTTTTCCGGCACTTCTATTATATACGGCGGCTGCTCGGCTACGTGGAGCAGGCTGTCCCTGTTGTTCTTCAGTATCTCCAGAACGTGACTCTCGCGACAACGTTCGGTCAGCGTGCTCGAACTTGACAGAGCCCTGTATTTGGCGTCTTTCAGTTCGGTTTCCAGCTTGTCAATGGTAATCATGTCCTGCTGGCACTGGTATCTGAAAGCGACATACACTATCGTGAACAGCACTATGAGCAGGAAGAGCCATATCTGTCCTCTCACGATGCCGTTGCTAAGAATGTCTCCTGCGATAATCTTTCCCAGTGTGAGCGTGGGCGACGGCTTCGGGTCATCTTCGCTGACACTGTTCTTGAGCAGCTGCAGAGCCGTGGGGTGGACAGCCGCCGGTGTAGCCGGTTTTTCCGGTGTGGCCGCTGTTCCGCCGTCTTCTGCGGCCGCCGGAGTCACGTTACCGCCAACCACCGGTCCGCCGTCACGGGCGCCAACGGTCATATCCTGTTCTGTTGACGGCCGCTCTGCCGCCACTGTCTTCATGTCTGTCTCTTCCGATGCCATAGTCACAGTCTCTCCTCTCTCTTCTTCTTGTCTGTCAACGTTCATATCTTCTCCGCCACACGCAACTTTGCACTGCGGCTGCGCGGGTTGCGTTCCTGTTCTTCGTCCGATGGAACTATCACCTTCGTGTTGACGGCTTTCAGCGGCGCCTGGGTGCGTCCGAAGAAGTCCTGCGTGAGCCGTCCCTCGGCATTGCCGGTCTTGATGAAGTTCTTCACGATGCGGTCCTCCAGCGAGTGATAGGTGATGACGGACAGGCGTCCGCCGGGGGCGAGCAGCCTTGTGGCGGCGGCAAGCATCTCGCGCAGGGCGTCCATCTCGTGGTTGACCTCGATTCGCAGGGCCTGGAACAGTCGTGCCGTGTCTTTCTTCTCGCGGTCGCGGCGCATCAGCGGCTCCGTGGCGGCGAGAAGGTCGGCCGTGGTCTCAATCCGCCGCTGCGAGCGTGCGGCCACGATGGCCGAAGCCAGCCGGCGCGCCTGACGCAGTTCGCCGTAGAGATAGATTATGTCGGCCAACCGCTGCTCGTCGTAGCCGTTGACTACATCGGCGGCGGTGAGTCCAGCCCGCCGGTTCATTCTCATGTCCAGCGGAGCATCGAAGCGGAAGGAGAAGCCGCGGCTCTCGTCGTCAAGATGGTGGCTGGAGACACCAAGATCGGCCAGCAGGCCGTCAATGTGGTCCTCGCCGTGATAGCGCATCCAGTTGCTGAGGTAGCGGAAGTTGCTGCGGACGAAAACAAAGCGGGAGCGGCCCCCCTCTGTCCCCCCAAGGGGGGATGACGGGTTGATACAGCCTTCAGTATTTTCCTTATTTTCCTTCTCCACAGAAATCCTCCCATCAGGGAGAGCCATAGTGGGACTTTTCACCTCGTAGGCACCCTCCCCTTGGGGAGGGCCGGGGTGGGGCCCTATATTCTTCTCCGCGTCGGCATCCTGGTCGAAACTGTAGAGCCGTCCGCCGCCGCTGAGCCTCGACAGGATCTCGCGGCTGTGGCCGCCGCCGCCAAACGTAACGTCAACATAGACGCCGCCCGGGGCTATAGCCAACCCGTCTACGCTCTCATGGAGGAGAACGGGCACATGATATGTATTTGCGGTAGTCGCCATAATGAATTAGCTTGATTCTTTCTTAGATATCTTTCGGAAAGTTATCGTCGGCTCACCCTTCGGAGCCAAAGACACAGCCGGAACTTCCTTCGGCGTCAGACGCCTGTCCCATCAGCCGTTCGAGAGCCGGTCCGAGCGACGGGGTCTGGCCGAGAGCTTCAGCGGCCTCACCGGCTGCCCAGATCTCAATAGTGTCGCCCATGCCTACAAATCGGATTTCCTGCCTTATGGCAGCCTGCTGCTGGCAACGGCGGGGAATGAGAAAACGCCCGCTGCCGTCCAGGACAACCGTCTCGGCCTCGGCCACAAAACGACGGTAAATATCCTGATGCTCTCTGTTCCAACGGCTCAGGCGACGGCGCAGGGTGTCCATCTGCTCGTTCCACACGCTCTCCGGATAGAGCACGAGACAAGGCTGGAAGACGTCACGACGCAACACAAGACGTTCCTCGCCGGCACTCTGAAGCACCTTACGCATGACGGCCGGCAGGAAAGCCCTGCCTTTGGCGTCAGTCTTAGCCTCTATGTTTCCCAGAAATCTCACCGTGTGTACGTGCACCTCGCTATTAAGAAACGATAAAATTCGGGTCAAAGTTACACAAAATTCCCCACTTTCCACCACTTTGCCCCACTATTTTTGCGCAATATTTTCATTCTCATGGTATCGGACAAGATATCCCGCTGAGAATCAGACGCTTCCGGAATGACATTAAAGCCGGCGACAAACATCGGGAGCGGCAAGCGGAGCCGCAAACGCCAGCAGAAGAATCCTGTCAATAAAATATCACGGAATTTAACACTTGAAAAATCCCAAAATAGAGAGCGGCCGAGCCGAAACTTTTACATTTTGCTGCCATCGTCAGTCAAAAAACCGACCGCCACCGACCAACGGGGCCCTCCCGACCCTGCAACGGGGCCGCTTTCGCGTTCCAACGGAGCCACCGCCGCAATGCAACGGCAGCCCCGTTGCAGAGTCGTAAGGCCCTTACGGCAGAACGGAAGAGAACGAAAAGATGCACACTCCGGCGTTTTCTGCCGCAACTCTTTGTCATCCAGACAATAAAAGATGCACACGCAAAACTCGCGAATTTGAGGCCGCAGGATTTTCATTTCAGAATATCGCAAGGATTTTGAGGCATTTGTCCGGATAGTTCCGAGTTTTTAACATTTCCTTTTCAAGACAAGGACACCTGAGCACAAAGGCCTCATTTTTTTAACGCCAGACCACAAAGACCTTATTAAAAAAAAGCCTTTGCATACTGGCCGTCCTGGCGTTTCACTATCCACCCGTCCCCGTGGGAGACGCAACGGGGGTGACGTCTCTGCAATTCCCTTCTTCCACTCCGTCTCCTCCCCTTTGGGGAGTTCGGGAAGGACATCCAGATTCATCAAAACTCATAATTTTCAATCATTTTGACCTATTTTCTATTAAAAAGCATGTCATTCTCAAAGATTTCTGTTACTTTTGCAGAACGTTAGTGTTTTTACGTAGGAGAGAAATGAAGCAAGTCACGGAGAAAACCATCGACATAGACGAACTGCTCAGAAGCAAGATGGGGCGCAAGGCACGTTGGGTTCCGCGCCCGCTCGTGAAATGGCTCAAGCGCATCATCCATCAGGATGAGGTCAACGCATACCTTTGGGAAAGCCGCCATCTCACGGGAACGGAATGGCTCGAAGAATGTGTGCGCTATCTTGACATGACGCTCGAGATTGTCGGCGAAGAAAACCTGCCGCCGAAAGACGACGGACGTCTCTACACCTTCGTCAGCAACCACCCGCTGGGCGGTGAGGACGGAGTGGCCCTCGGAGCCGTGATAGGACGCCACTACGACAGCCGGTTCCGCTATCTGGTCAACGACCTGCTCATGAACCTCCCCGGACTGGCCCCGCTCTGCATACCCATCAACAAGACTGGCGGACAGAGCCGCGGATTTCCGGCCATGGTCGAAAGCGGATTCCAAAGCGACAACCACATGCTGATGTTCCCCGCCGGCATCTGCTCACGCCGACAGGGAGACATCATCAGAGATCTGGAATGGAAGAAAACGTTCGTGACGAAGAGTGTGCAATACAAGAGAGACGTCGTTCCGATACACTTCGGCGGCCAGAACTCCGAATTCTTCTACCGGCTGGCCAATTTCTCCGACCGCTACGTCAAGAAGATGAACATAGCCATGCTTTTTCTTGTGGACGAGATGTACAAAAACACCCACAAGACTTTCCGCGTGGCCATAGGCAAACCTATTCCGTGGCAGACATTCGACAACAGCCGCACTCCGGCACAATGGGCACAGTATGTCAAGGACAGAGTTTATGAACTCTGAACGAAAAGACGGCCGGACAACACACCATACGGAGCGACTGCACAACAGAAATATGACAAGAAAGTCAGACAACCAAAAAACAACGACAATTTAGGAACGAGGAGCCAAACGTGACAACGGCGCGCCCCGACCGGCAAGTCCGGACACACAACGTCACAGACACTCCTCAACTTGAAATACATCATGGAACAAGAAATAATAAAGCCGATAGACAAGGCTCTGCTGAGAAGCGAACTTACCCCCGAACGGCAGCTGCGCATGACAAACAAGAGCCATAATGAGATATACATCGTGGACGCACACAACGCCCCGAACGTGTTGCGCGAAATCGGACGACTGCGCGAAATTGTGTTCCGTGAGGCCGGAGGCGGCACAGGAAAAGCCCTCGACCTCGACGAGTTCGACACGATGGACAACTGCTACAAACAGCTCATCGTCTGGAACCCGGAAGAGGAGGAAATCATCGGCGGATACCGATATATACTCGGGAAAGACGTCAACATTGCCGAGGACGGACAACCCATTCTCGCCACAAGCCACATGTTCCACTTCTCGGAAAAATTCATGCGCGACTACATGCCGCGGACAATCGAGCTGGGACGCAGTTTCGTCTCGCTCGGATACCAGAACACAAGCCGCAACGGCTCTAAAAGCCTCTTCGCCCTCGACAACCTCTGGGACGGACTGGGAGCGCTGACCGTCATACAGCCCGACGTCAAATACTTCTTCGGAAAGATGACCATGTATCCGTCGTATATCAGGAAGGGACGCGACATGATTCTCTATTTCCTCAAAAAACATTTTGAAGACAAGGAAAACCTCGTCATACCGACCAAGCCGCTCAAAATAGAAGCCGACCCCAAGGAGCTTGAGGCCCTCTTCTGCGAAGAGTCTTTCAAGGACGACTACCGCATTCTGAACCGCGAGATACGCAGCCTTGGCTACAACATACCGCCACTGGTCAACGCCTACATGAGCCTCAGCCCGACCATGAAACTCTTCGGAACAGCCATAAACTACGGCTTCGGAGACGTGGAAGAAACGGGAATACTCATCGCCGTCGACGAAATACTGGACAATAAGCGCGTCCGCCACATCGACTCGTTCATAAAGGAACACCCTGAAGCGCTCAAGATAACCAGCGGAGCAAACAAGGTGATATACGAAGAACGCTGACAAACTAAGAAATCAGGGAGTTTTTTTAGAAGTAAAGGAACTTAAGAAGGGGAGTAAAGGAGTTGAGCCAAATGTCTTTTCCCGTCCAAACAGGACAAAGGACAAAAAGCGTTGGTTCAACTCCTTTACTCCCCTTCTTAAGTTCCTTTACTTTAAAGAAAACTCCTTTACTTCTCTTTTACTTCTTAATTTCTAAAAAACTCCTTTATTTTGGCGAAAGAGCAGAAGAATAGCGGGTTCCGTTTTTCAGCAACTCCACGGCGGCCTGCAGCGCCTTGTCATGAACAAGTCCGGCCTTAATCGAACCAGCCTGATAGTAGTAGGCCGAAATGATGTCAGACTCTATCATCTGACGGATGACGTCCTTGTTCTGCTCCAAATCACGTCCGACATCATGGCTGAGCTTCGCCTTCAGAGCGTCAAACTCGGCACGGGCATCATCATAATAGCCCTCAAAACGCGCAATCTTGACAAGCTCGTCGAAGCGCTTGCCGCTCACGGGATCATACGTGAAACCGCTCTTGATGACCTTCTGCTTGAAGTCCTCCCACTCAGCGTCCGTCAGATGGAACTCCGTGGCAGGAGCGATGGAAGGATGGGACGCAATATAGTCGGTCACGTAGTCGAACATCACTTCCGTAGAGTCAATGCGGTCAAGATAGACGGCGATGTTGGGAAGCGTGTCCGGCTTCACCTCCACATCGGGCATGATGCCGCCGCCGTCACGCACCTCACGTCCGGCACGGGTACGGAAGACATGCGTCAGGCTGTCCGGAATGCGCTCGGTATATCCCCCACCCGAGTGTTTGTAGTTGATGGCCTGTATGCAGCGCCCGCTGGGAATATAGTATTTGCTTGTTGTCAGCTTCAGATTGGCATTATAAGGCAGGTCCACCGACACCTGGACAAGTCCCTTGCCGTATGTCCGCGCACCCATGACAACACCACGATCGAGATCCTGAAGCGAGCCGGCCGTAATCTCGGCCGCACTGGCCGTCTCGCCGTCCACCAGCACGACGATTGGCATCAGCGTGTCGACAGGCTCCAGACGGGTCTTATAGACGCGGTTGGCCTGGACCAGCTTGCCCTTCGTCTCTACAAGTGTCATCCCCTTCGGCACCCACATATTAATAATGTCAATGGCTTCCTGAAGCGAACCGCCGCCATTACCGCGCAGATCGAGCACCAGACCTGCCGCCCCCCGCTTCTTCAGATCAACAAAGGCGCGACGCATCTCACGGGCACTCCCCTCCGTGAAACCACTCAGATTGATATATCCGATACTGTCCGGACGCAAACCGTAATACGGAATGTCGGGCATCTTGATACTCCGTCGCGTAACCTTGAAGTCCATCACCTTGCCTGTTGACGGACGCTTCACCTTTAGAATGAAGCTCGTTCCGGCGTCACCACGCAGACGACTGCTCACATAGTCGGTCTTCTTGCCGGTCATGACGGAATCGTCTATGGCAACAATTATGTCGCCCTTGCGCAGTCCGGCTATGGCGGCCGGCATGCCCTCGTAGGGCTCGTCAACGACCGTTGTCTTCAAACGCTGGTGATAGCGTATAAGCGCCCCCATGCCGGCATACTTTCCCGTGAACATCATCTTCAGGTCTTTCTTGTCCTCCTCGGGATAATAGGCCGTGTAAGGGTCAAGGCTGCGCAGCATGGCGTTGATGCCCGTACCTATCACATCGCCCGCCCGCAGGGTGTCCACGTAGACACTCTCAAGCTGCCTGTATATCGAATTGAATATATCAAGGTTCTTAGCAACCTCAAAATTGTGGTCTCCGGTGTTCTGGGCCCGCCCTCCGAACACCGCCAAACATGCCAGAAACATGGCCGTAAGTCTTCTTCTCATATCATTCTTTGAATTTATATAATCTTTCTCCATCTTTGAATTTATATAATCTTTTCTCCATCGGATGTCTTTCCGTCTCTGATACCTCCACAAAGCGATATATATATATATCGTCACGGAAGGATTATTCTGCACCGACTACATGTTGCATAAAACCGTTTGCATGTTGCATAAAACCGTTTACATGTTGCATAAAACCGTTTGCATGTTGCATAAAACCGTTTCGTAGCAGCAAATACCGTTCAGAGAGATTCCGCCGGTCTGACATCATCCTAAGCTGAATTGTCTTTTGATGCTACAAATTTACACGTTTATACTCTAACAATGGCCTTTTTACAGCGCTTTTCATAAAAAAATTAGATTTTTCTGCATTTTTTTGCCCAAAAGTTTGCATAATCCAAAAAATCGCATTACCTTTGCATCGCAATTCAAAAATGAAACGCAAACATTGCTTCAATAGCTCAGTTGGTTAGAGCACCTGACTGTTAATCAGGGGGTCGTTGGTTCAAGCCCATCTTGAAGCGCTGAAAGTCTGAAGAGAAATCTTCAGACTTTTTTTCATTTAACGGGTAGTCGGTATCGTGAGGAGCAGTTCCGGCGCATAGTAATAAACGGGTCAGTCCGAAAATTGGGTCAATCCGAAAAAGTTTCACCGGTAGACTTGTCATACCAGCGACGATGTCTTACATGGAGATAAGCAGGCTTGCCACGCAGAGGAAAGTCCTGAGTCACTTCAAAAGATAACCGCAAAGATAGATTATTTTAGGCTATTAACATAATAATACCCACAGGATTTTCGGATTGTTTCATAATAGTCGGACAGACCCTAACGTTTCGATTTACAAGAGCGCCCCCGATTAGCGAATGAACCAAAACAAAAAAGCGGCAGAAAGATTATCCCTTCCTGCCGCTTTTGTCGGGATGAGGCGACTCGAACGCCCGACCCCTACGTCCCGAACGTAGTGCGCTACCAACTGCGCTACATCCCGATGCCTTAAAAGCGAGTGCAAAGGTAGTGCTTTTTTTTGAAACTCATGCATTTTTTCCAAGAAAAATTTGCTAATATGCAAAAAAAGGCCTACCTTTGCACTCGCAAAAGCAAAAATAATGGTGCCATAGCTCAGTTGGTAGAGCAAAGGACTGAAAATCCTTGTGTCCCCGGTTCGATTCCTGGTGGCACCACACAAGACCGCTAATTCTCAATGAGTTAGCGGTCTTTTATTCAACTATACCCATCCGAGTCACCACAACCTTCAGCTCGGCGAGGACACGAGCCAAAAGTCACCACACCCACGCTAACGCGCTGAAATATTGATTGATATGCGTGTCGCGATAGGTGCATATCTTTTATTATAATGGCTTAATATGCTGATAATCAGCATATCTTTCAAATTCATCCAAATCCGTTCAGCGTCATTCAACCCCACACCGCCGCCTCACTACCTCAAACATTAACAGACTTTAACCATATTCCGGCTATAAGGTAACTATTCAGCGAATCGAATACAATCAGGTTGGTCAGCAACAATATTAGAATAATCCTCTGATTATCATCAAAATAACAGTGATTCTATTTGTGAATGTCTGATAAAATCGCTATCTTTGTATCTGTGAAACAACAGGTTAACGACATAAATTCGACCTTGGCCGGACTATTGTCCGAGCTTAAGGAGTTACGGGGAACGATTGATTCCTTGTATGCCGAAAATCGGTCGCTTAACCGAAATATTGATAAACTACTTAAGGAAAACCGTGAGTTACGTAAGCGTCTGGAGAAGTATGAACAGCCGCCGAAGGACTCCGGCAACAGCAGTACTCCGCCATCGAAAGAACCGATAAAGGCTGAGGTGGACCGCCGGACAAAATCATTGCGGAAGAAGTCAGAAAGACCTGTCGGCGGTCAATCCGGACATGAGGGAACTACACGCAAAATGGCCTAAAGTCAAAGTCGAAACGCAATATTCACCTGCATAGTTTCATTTTTTGAGGCCGCATGGTTGAAACGGCAATCGGCTGTGATGTGGCTTCACAAAGCCTCATCCCCTCCCTGCCGATAGATGGTTCACCCCGACCGAAAGGCAATCTCAGTCCAAGGCAATACAAAACAAAAAAAGGAGACCGAAGTCTCCCTGAGATTTACTAATTTTGTATTGCTACATGACAAAACATTTAACCTCAGCACAAAGGTACCACCTTTTCGTGGAACACCAAAATCGCGGCACTCGTAAAGAGAAAACGCAGAAAGAAATTGCGGCAGAGATCGGCAAGTCCCCGTCAACAGTCTGCCGAGAGTATAAACGTAACGCGACACCCAAAGGCGGTTACAATGACACCAAGGCTCAG
>CAMWVS010000067.1 GCA_947177775.1 uncultured Prevotella sp. | reverse complement strand
TTTGTGAGACTACCAATTTTTTAATGGATATTTCTTATCCCGAACTGAGGTAAACCATGATCTGTTTCTTCCGTATCTCTTCCGTTAGAAGTTCCGTCAAATCTCCATTCACCCTTATGCTGTCCCTTGTCATCACAGAGTTCCAGCATACCATGCTGCTTGTCTACCGACAGGAATTGATACTTACCATCTTTCTTTATACTGAAAATCATTTCTGCACGACTGTTTCCGTGAGTAGCTTCCAATTTTTCCAGTTCACTTTCGCGTTGATAATAGTTGGCTTTACAAACCTTTTCGCTTATTGTTTTTGAAAGAGAGATTCTTTCTCTTTCATCAAGAGGCTTCATAACTGATTCATGAAAGGCAGTGCAAATCCCTTTGTCCGTTTGAGGAATCTTCATTCCCTTTCTCTTCAGTTCATCACGCATAATTTCCACAGTTCTGTCAAAACGAGGCCAGATTTCATTTTTGTGAATAGTCCAATCTATTCTTTCCGGATGCCCGATGAACCAACTGTCATGCCATTCATCTATTGTTTCTTTATTATAGACATAACTGCCGTCGGTCGGACTGGCATCATATCGAAACCCGCCTTTGATTTTGGGGGCAGACTTTTTAATAAAGTCTCCTTTATCTATACCAACAGGCAAGAATACGGGATTTGAGACATTGACAAGCAATGAAAAAACTATATCTCCTATGCCGTCCCAACAAGAACTTGTCGGGTCATAGCTGTTTGCATAAAACTGTTCCCATTCTTCGCTATCATAAAAAAGAGCGTCCTTGCTGGCGTCAGCCTCCTTCACCATGTAAGCGAAATCCTCGATGATATTCTCTGCATTCAATGGATTTATTTTTGAGAAAGCCCCTTCTTCAACAAGGAGAATATTACCGTTGACTTTCATCGCCATCAACACGTTTACGACCGTACTCCATCAACTTAAACATATCCTGCCGCACCTGATCAAAGAAGTCAGCGGGAAAATCCGACAGATTGCCCATCTCGTCCATAGTTATCTCCATGATGTTTTTCCCATCTTCCCTATCCTGAAAGAAGTAGATGGTCATATCGTCGTGTGACATGGTTGAATCTCCCTCTACTATCATCCGGCGGATGCCATTGACAATATGTTCACTATGAGTCTCCACGATTACCCGCACACCGGCCGCCGCCATACGTGCAAGGAAGTAGCCCATATTAGACTGGGCTTTTGCATGCAGATGCGATTCCGGATTCTCAACTATAAGCATACCGTCCACAGGAATTGTAAGACCGCTGACCAAAATTGGAAGTGCGTATGTGATACCAAAACCGACATTGGGAGCGACATCATTCCTTATCTTCATGGCATACATCTGGCTTCCAGTCTTCTCCACACGTACTGAGACTCCGGGGAAAATATAATCACACCATTCGTCCAATTGCATAAGCAGTTTTGTCCCATCCGTGAAATGCAAGGACCTCAATGGCATGACGTCGTCACCTTGATGTTTTGAAAAGACATCGCCCACGTTACTGCCATGACAATCACAAGCAACATCCGATTCGGACTCCTGATACTCGTAATGCGGTGCCATGCGTTCGGCGCACAAATACGTAAAACCGGTTGAAAAAAGCCTTTTCAGCTCAGCCCTGTTCTTTGCTGATACAGAAAACAGAACCGTCTTCATCCTGTCATCATCATTGTCGTCAGCCTTGACAGAATATCCTGTGTCTGACAAGGCGAACTCCATATCGCCTGTTTGGGTCTTCCGGTTTATAATATCATTATATGCGCCCAACTCCATTGCATATTTCTTATTCATCAATGAGATCGGGACTTTCTCGGCCATAGCGTCTTCCACTGTTGTTTCCGATATGATTTTGGCCAGCAACACAGATTGTATCACAGAGCTCTTGCCGGCCGAATTAGCACCGGTCAACAGGGTTATATTGTTAAGAAACAGTTCACTCTTCCTGTCGAAACACTTATAGCCTTCTATCGTAAGTTTCAGCTTGTCCATATCAGTTCAGAAGATATTTATCAAACAGTTCTCTCTTCAAAGTCTCAAAAGTGTAATTTATGCTTGCCTTATGCGTTGTACTTGTCGTAATCATTTTGGTCAGTTTAATGTCCGTCGCAAGCAGACGTCCAAGCTCAGTCGTTAGCGTCGCGCCTTCCGATACCTTATCCTTATAGTCGTCATAATGACGCGCGAGCAATACGGAAACCGCAAGCATCAAAGGTCTGTTTATTGAATATTTCTTTTTTCCACGTATATCAATCTTTCTGAATGTACTTTCTCCAAACAGGTCGTATGCCATCTGCATGCTATTTTTGAATATGTCCATATACGGTTTCAGTTCTTCTTTTGACTGACGATTCAATATCTCGACATAGTCGTCAAGAATATCTCTCATTTCACCGTTATAACTGCCAATCGGGTTGTCATCGGAATACTGGTTATAGAAATATATAAAGCGCAGAGCCGATTCCTGAGCAGCCATACGGGTGTCCTTCAGGCTTCTGTTTGTCGCTTTCTTGAATTCGTCCGTTGCAACCATATCCATAAGCAGCTTTTGCAGAGCCGGTCTTGACAGACAGTTTCTTATTTCCTGGTCGTTCAAAGTCTTTCCTCCGGTATTCAATCTTCGGAACAAATCGAATTTAAGGGCATTCGGAGACCGGTAATCAATGACAAAACACATAATCTGTGTCTGGCGGAAACGTCTGTACTGCAACAGAGGCAAAACGGCTTTCAACTCTGAATAAGTCTTGTCATTACATTCTGTGAAGTACTCCAAATTGCAAAGAACGAGTTCGTCTTCCATGAAACGCCGGATTGTCGTTATCCGCTGCAATCCATCGACAATGGTCAGCCTGCCATCCGGATACTGGCTCAAATAAATGGAAGGAAGAGGCAGACCCAACAGGATTGACTCTATCAGCTTGCTCTGACGTGTCTTGTCCCACACGAAATGGCGTTGAAAATTGGGAGTAACCTCCAGGTCACCATCTTTAATCAGCTCCATGATGGTACTTATAGAAAACGGCTTGTTCTCAACATAAATATCATCAGGACCATATCCGGGCTTCTTCTCATCCTCCTGAACATCATCATCAAGCTCCAGACCTTCAGACATGGCGGCGATGAACTCTTCCGTCAAACCCAGCAGACGCTCTTCAATGACGTCATCATTCTCTTGAAAGACAGTTTTGTCCGTGAGGATAAAAACGTTGTCACCATCATCCTTTTTAACATGAATTTCGTTCTCTCCGCTGATTTTCGAAAATCCTTTGAGTCGGAAGCCTTCTTCGGTTTTTATCAACGTGAAGGTTGTCTCGCCAATTTCACCTTTCAAGGTAAAATTCACTTTCAATTGAGCCATTATTATATCGTAGTTATATACTTCGTTTTACTTTCCTTTTCGTCATCTTGTCCACCATTATTCTCCTGTTCGGATTGTACCGGCAAACTTTGCCCCGGCAGGAAGTCCATGACGATACAGAAAATGAATTGCCACAAATTTACATCATTTTCTTTGAAAACCCCACATAAATTCACAAGAAACTAAAGTTCCGAGCTTGTTTTCTTCATGTTTCCATGCAATATTGAACCAAAGACTATAAAAGTTTGTGTCCGAAACCGGCTCTAAGACTTTAATTCGTTTGATACTCCCCGTCATATCTGATATTTCTTCTTCCGGTGCTTGGCCTTACGCGGCGTCATGCCCGAGAATCCGGCGTGCCCTCCCTTAACTCCCTCGTATGATTTCCAGCGGTTTCGTATGCGTGCCACATAGTCAACCGTCTCAGAACCACGCATGTATCCGTATTTGACCAGCGGGTCACGGTAGTATCTCGGTTCGCTGAGTTTCAGGACATACTGCGCCACATCACTCCAACGATGTGCGTCACGACCGTCGCGGGCGGCAAGAGCCATCGCGTCGCGTATGTGGAGATAGCCGCCGTTGTAGCAGGCGAGAATGAAATTGATGCGCTCGCTGCGGTCGGAAATATCCTTCAGCTTGCCCTCCAGCTCACCGATATACCGGGCGGCTGCGGCAATATTGCTCTCCGGGTCATAGATACGGTTCATCGGCAGGTGGAGATAGTCGGCCGTGGCCGGCATAATCTGCATCAGTCCGCAGGCACCGGCCCACGAACGGGCATTAGGATCGAACGTGGATTCCTGATAACATTGTGCCGCCATGAGACGCCAGTCCCAGCGTATTTGCTGACAATAGGTCATGAAAAGACCGTCATAACGCGAAATGACACCGGCTTTGCGGTCGAGCATAGGCGCATGGACACGGCGCCTGACACGTCCCTCCCCCATCAGATGCGATTCCTCACGAAGCACTTCAGCAAGGAATTCCGGTTTATACCATTTATCCAGCGCATCAGCCAAAAGCGGTTTGTCTGCACTGACGGCCCATTGACGGCGTAAAGAATCCGTCGCCACACCACAATAGATCAGTGCAGTTGCGGGACTTTCACCTCCGTCGCCATTATATAAGGCTTTCGGCAACGGACAAGCTATCACGTCGCCGTCGCCAGCAGCCAGTTTACGAAACATTTCGGCCGTATCGCGACATACATCCACACGAAGACTGACACCGAGCATATCGGCGAAACGCTGGCAAAGCATGTAGTGGGTTCCGAGGTGGCGTCCATGATAATCATAATATGTGTCCGGTCCGCTGAGCGTGAGCATTATCATTTCACCGCCCGACTGGATTCGGTCAAGATCAAACCCGGAAGCAGACGAGGCTGAATCGGCACCCCCGCCCCACGGCATGGTGACGTTTCCGGCGGGACGGCGGGAACACGACATGGTGACGGCTGTCATAAGAATCAGCAGCAGAGGAAACGCGGCCGAAAGACGGCAATATGGCTTTTTATATGCAGTTAATGTTCCGTTTGTTTTCAAAATACTTTCAATTTGGATGCAAAAGTAGTCATTTTCTTGTATAATAACATATTTTTCCGTAAATTTGCATTGTATTTTCACATAATAATAGAAAAATGTTACGCATTGCAGTACAATCCAAAGGTCGCCTCTTTGACGACACAATGAATCTTCTCGCCGAAGCCGACATCAAGATTAATGCCGGCAAACGCACCCTATTAGTACAATCCCCCAATTTCCCGCTTGAGATTCTCTATCTCCGTGATGACGACATTCCGCAGAGTGTTGCCGGCGGTGTGGCTGACATAGGTGTTGTTGGCGAGAACGAATTTGTTGAGCGTGGCGAAGACGCAGAGATTGTCTCTCGTCTCGGTTTCAGCCGATGCCGGCTGTCACTGGCCATACCAAAGGACATTACCTATACGGGGCCGGAGTGGTTTAACGGCAAGAAGATTGCCACATCATATCCCGGAATACTGCGACATTTCATGGAGAAGAAAGGTATCTGCGCCGACATACACGTCATCACGGGCAGCGTCGAAATTTCACCGGGCATCGGGCTGGCCGACGGCATATTCGACATCGTCAGCAGCGGTTCGACATTGGTGAGCAACAATCTGCATGAGGTCGAGGTTGTCATGCAGAGTGAGGCCCTGCTCATAGGCAACAAGCAGATGAGCGAGGAGAAAAGACGGATACTTCAGGAAATGCTCTTCCGCTTCGAGGCTGTGCGCAACGCCGAAGACAAGAAATATGTTCGCATGAATGCGCCCAAGGCACGGCTACAGGAAATCATCAGCGTTCTGCCCGGACTGAAAAGCCCTACTGTCATTCCATTGGCAGATGAGGATTGGTGCTCTGTCCACACTGTGCTTGACCAAAAGCGCTTTTGGGACATTATCGGGAAACTGAAAGATATGGGTGCACAGGGAATATTGGTAACTCCCATCGAAAAGATGATATTGTAAATTATGTATATAAGGAGACCGAGACATGAATATCATAAAATATCCTGAGCGCGGGACGTGGGCCAAGATTGTGGAACGCCCGCAGCTGGACATCTCGCAGCTGAACGGGACCGTGGCAGGCATATTGGCCGATGTGAAGCAGAGGGGAGACAAGGCCGTGACGGAATATGAAGAGCGCTTCGACCACGCTATCCTCAGTACGCTCGAAGTGACGGCCGAAGAAATAGACGAGGCGTGGCGGACAGTAGATGACAATCTGAAAGAAGCCATCATCCTTGCCCACAGCAACATCAGGACCTTCCATGAATCACAGCGGTTTGAAAGCCAAAAGGTGGAGACGCAGCCCGGCGTGACGTGCTGGCAGAAGAGTGTGGCCATCGAGCGCGTCGGACTGTATATTCCAGGCGGAACAGCACCGCTGTTCAGCACGGTTCTCATGCTGGCAACACCGGCACGGATTGCAGGCTGCCGCCAAATCGTGCTCTGCACCCCACCCGACCGCAACGGCCATGTCCATCCTGCCATACTCGTGGCCGCACGCGTGGCCGGAGTGAGCCGCATTTTCAAAGCCGGCGGCGTTCAGGCCATCGGCGCGATGGCCTATGGAACGGAAACGGTACCAAAAGTTTTCAAAATTTTCGGTCCAGGCAACCAGTATGTCATGGCAGCCAAACAGCAGGTGAGCCTCCATGACGTAGCCATAGACATGCCGGCTGGTCCGTCGGAGGTATGCGTGATTGCAGACGACACGGCCGATGCGGCGTTCGTAGCAGCCGACCTGCTGTCACAGGCTGAACACGGTACGGACTCTCAGGTGATAATGATCACCACGAGCGAACGGATGGCCGGTCTCGTTGAGGTCGAAGTGTCCCGTCAGCTGGATGAGTTGCCGCGCAAGGATATTGCCGCAAAGACGCTGGAAAACAGCAAGCTGATTGTCGTGGCGAGCAAGGATGAAGCTATGGAACTTAGTAACGTCTATGCTCCGGAGCATCTCATAATCCAGACTGACGACTACGCCGAAATGGCTGAAATGGTAGTAAACGCCGGAAGCGTGTTCCTCGGCCGTTATGCGTGCGAGAGTGCCGGCGACTATGCCAGCGGAACAAACCACACGCTGCCCACCCACGGCTATGCCACAGCCTATAGCGGTGTCAATCTGGACAGCTATTGCCGCAAGATTACATTCCAGCATCTCACACCGGAGGGTGTGCGGAACATAGGCCCGGCCGTTGAACGAATGGCAGCGGCAGAATCGTTGGACGCCCACAAGAATGCCATGACGGTCAGACTGAACAGCTTAAATGAAACAGATTGTCAGATATGAAAAGTTTAGAAGAACTGATAAGACCAAACATAAAGAACCTCGCGCCGTACAGCAGCGCCCGTAACGAATACAGCGGACATGTCGCCAAGGTCTTTCTCGACGCCAATGAGAATCCGTATAATTCACCGTACAACCGCTATCCGGATCCGCTGCAGACGGAGCTGAAAGCCGCCATTTCAAAGGTCAAGGGCGTTCCGGCGGAAAACATATTCCTCGGCAACGGCAGCGACGAAGCCATTGACCTTCCTTTCCGATGCTTCACACAGCCGGGAATCGACAATGTCGTGGCCATCGAACCAACCTACGGAATGTATAAGGTGTGCGCCGACATCAATGATGTGGAATACCGCCCGGTGACACTGAACGACAGTTTTCAGCTGGAAGCGGACAGGATATTGGCAGCCTGCGACGACAACACAAAGATTGTATGGCTCTGTAGCCCCAATAACCCGACGGGAAACAGCCTCAACAGAGACGAAATCGTGAAGATACTGGATTGGTTTGACGGCATCGTCATCATCGATGAGGCCTACATTGATTTCGCCAAACAGCAGTCTTTCTGTCATTATCTCGCCAAATATCCGAATCTGATTGTGCTCCACACCATGAGTAAGGCGTGGGGATGCGCTGCCATCCGTCTGGGCATGGCATTTGCTCACAAGGATATCATCGGAATCTTCAACAAGGTGAAATATCCCTATAACATCAACATGTTCACTCAACAGAAAGCACTTGAAATTATAAAGAATCCGTTTGACATAGATAAATGGAGACGCTTGCTTTTGGGAGAAAGAACACGTATGAGCGATGCATTCAGGCTTCTGCCGATATGCGAAGAGGTTTTTCCGAGTGACGCAAACTTTTTTCTTGCCAGAATGACAGATGCTCAAGCTGTATATGACTATCTGGTAAGTCGCGGAATAATCGTGCGCAACCGCAACCGCATAACTCTCTGCCGCGAATGTCTACGCATAACGATCGGCACCAAGACGGAAAACAACGAGTTGCTGGCAGCATTGCGACAATATGTTTAAAACCAGACAACAGTCATAAAAGTTTAAAGGCTCAACCACCGGAAGTGATGGTTGAGCCTTTAATCTTTTATATCAATAGGCGTTCTTGTCATGTATGACTATCTGCAAAGCAGTCTTGCCGATAATACGCAAATCAAGCCATATACTCCAATTCTCTATATACCAAATGTCACGCTGCACTCTACCCTCCATCTGCCAAAGTTCCTTTGTCTCTCCACGATAGCCCGTCACTTGCGCCCATCCCGTGATACCGGGCTTTACAAAATGACGTACCATATACTTGTCAATCAGATCCCTGTACACCTCCGTATGATGAAGCATGTGGGGACGTGGGCCAACAATACTCATATCGCCCTTGAGCACATTGAAAAACTGTGGCAACTCGTCAACATTCGCCTTACGCATGAAATTACCGAAAGCAAATTTACGAGGGTCATTCTCTGTTGCCTGCACAAGATCGGCATCTTTGTTCACATGCATGGAACGAAACTTATAGCACTGGAATTCACGTCCGTTCATACCCGTGCGGGATTGTTTGAAAAAAATAGGGCCCGGACTCTGCAACTTGATTATCAGAGCTATAATGGGAATAAACGGAAGCAGACAAAGCAATATCACAGACGACACTGCAAGGTCGAAAACACGCTTGACCAAACGGTTTGTCGGATTAGCAAGCGGCTCTTCATAATTGGTAAAGACGATTGTTTCGCCCAAATGCTCAAACTTGACGGTATGGCCAAATATCTGCGAAAACGACGGTATATAGTAGAAATGCACCACATTATTATTACAGTAACGCATTATCCTACGTATCCGTCCCTCCTCTGCCACAGGCAGACTGCAATAAATCTCATCAGCTATGGCCGGTCCGCCATTGCTTTCTATCATCTTCTCAAAGTCTGCCATGGTTCCACGGTATTCCAGACCATTGGGACACATCTCAAGCCTGTCGTCCGAATAATAGCCCTTAACGTGATATCCCATAAACTGATTGCCGACAAGGTACTTGTAAGCGGCAACCATCAGAGGGTCAGAACCGATAAAGACGACATCGCGCCGGTTGCTACCCATCATTCGGTATCTCTTAATCAGCCAACGCTCATAATAGCGCGACAACAATATGCCGACATAAACGGTCGGAGTCAGGCTGAGAATAAAGCGGGAACCGGGAAAAGTCAGACCTTCATACTGGAAAACCAATATTTGCATAACAAACGTTATGACCCCAAACAGCAACACCAAAAGTGTCACCTGACGCAAAACCTGCTCGGAAGTAGACCGCCGCTCATGAATGACTGTAGAGAAAAAGTATTGGGCGAACAACATTCCGGCATTAGCTGTAAAAAAACAAATGCTGTCATCACCACCTATCGTGAAGTCCATAAAACTCCAGTCAAAATGGATATTGGCATACAACAATACGTTCAGAACCAGAAAATCGCAGATTATAACAATGGTCTTTATCAAATTGCTTGTCTTAGCATTCGAATTCATACACTTAATATATTATTCGTTATACTTACTTATTTTATCGATATCCCCAAAATACATTGACACAGAAATAGATTTTCCGCCACAAGTCCCTACCTGCCAGCAAAGTTTCATGACTATGAAGAAATCCTGTTCCTGTGATTACAAATATGGCTATAAACCACTCAAGCATTCATCATGCAAAAGTACAATTTTATTTCTTTATGACAAAATAATAATCATCATTTATCTCCAAATGTATAAAATATTGATACAAACCGGCCTTTTTCACCTAATCCAGCCGACTCCGTTCTGTCAGTCTGCGACCATACTGTCACTACAACCGGCTCCCCGCATTCTCCAAGCCAAATAAAACGATAATCAGGCTGCGGTCTCCTTCATGGAGAATTCCGCAGCCTGATTAAAGTCATTTAGTTATATAATAACTCTTTATCGGAAGTATTTTACTCCTCAACAGCAGCCTGCGCCGCAGCCAGACGAGCGATAGGCACACGGAACGGAGAACATGAAGCATAGTTCATGCCGACCTTTGCACAGAACTTCACAGAGCTGGGTTCGCCACCGTGCTCACCGCAGATACCGGTACGCATGCCCGGACGGACAGCGCGTCCCTTCTCCACAGCCATCTTAATGAGCTGACCTACACCATTCTGATCGAGCACCTGGAACGGGTCAACCTTAAGAATCTTCTTGTCCAAATAAGCGGGCAGGAAGCTGGCGATATCGTCACGGGAATAGCCGAAGGTCATCTGGGTCAGGTCGTTTGTTCCGAACGAGAAGTATTCGGCTTCTGAAGCAATACGGTCTGCGGTAAGTGCCGCACGCGGTATTTCAATCATCGTACCAACTTCAAATTCTACCTCAACACCTTCCTCGGCAAACACTTCCTTGGCAGTCTTCATTATGATCTCCTTCTGCTGCTTGAACTCATAGAGAATACCGATCAGCGGAACCATGATTTCCGGAACAGGGTTCTTGCCTTCCTTCTTCAGTTCGCAAGCCGCACCGAGGATGGCACGTGTCTGCATTTCAGTGATTTCGGGGAACGTGATACCCAGACGGCAGCCGCGATGACCCAACATCGGGTTGTTCTCGGCCAGACTGGCAACACGCTTCTGAATTTCGTCAACACTAACGCCCATCTCTTCGGCCATTGTCTGCTGGCCCTTCAGATCGTGGGGAACAAACTCGTGGAGTGGCGGATCGAGCAGACGGATGTTGACAGGACAGCCGTCCATAGCGTCGAGGATACCCTTGAAGTCAGCCTTCTGATAAGGCAGCAACTTTGCAAGCGCTTTCTTGCGGCCTTCAACAGAGTCGGCCAAAATCATCTCACGCATAGCCACAATCTTCTGATCCTCGAAGAACATGTGTTCCGTACGTGTCAGTCCGATACCTTTCGCACCGAATGCACGTGCTACGCGAGCATCGTGAGGAGTATCGGCGTTCGTACGAACCTGCAGTTTGGTGTACTTGTCGCAGAGATCCATCAAATCCTTGAAGTCACCGGACAACTCGGCTGCCTTTGTCGGAATCTCACCGGCATAAACCTGACCTGTCGATCCGTTAAGCGAGATATAGTCACCCTCTTTATATACGACACCCTCTACCTCTACGGTCTTATCCTTGTAGTTGACATTGATTGCACCTGCACCTGAAACACAGCACTTACCCATACCGCGGGCAACAACGGCAGCATGAGACGTCATACCTCCACGGGCCGTCAGAATACCCTCGGCAGCCGACATTCCGGCGAGGTCCTCAGGTGAAGTCTCGATGCGGACCATAATCACACGATGGCCGTCAGCGCGCCATGCCTGAGCGTCGTCAGCGTGGAAGACAATCTGTCCGCAAGCAGCGCCCGGAGAAGCGGGAAGACCCTGTGTGATGACCTTGGCCTTCTTCAGGGCGTCCTTGTCGAATACAGGATGCAACAGCTCGTCGAGCTTCTGAGGCTCGCAGCGCATCAGTGCGGTTTTCTCGTCAATCTCGCCTTCACGCAGCAGATCCATGGCAATCTTCACCATTGCCGTACCCGTGCGTTTTCCGTTGCGGGTCTGGAGGAACCAGAGTTTACCCTCCTGTACGGTGAATTCCATATCCTGCATATCGTGATAGTGCTTCTCGAGTTTGTTCTGCAGTTCGTCGAGAGTCTTGTATATCTCCGGCATAGCCTCCTCCATAGAGGGATATTTGCTTGCGCGCTCTTCCTCGCTGATGCCCTGCAGAGCTGCCCAGCGGCGTGAGCCCTCTTTGGTGATCTGCTGCGGTGTGCGGATACCGGCAACAACGTCTTCACCCTGTGCGTTCACGAGATACTCACCGTTGAAAAGGTTCTCACCCGTAGCGGCGTCACGGCTGAAGCATACGCCTGTTGCCGAAGTGTCGCCCATATTTCCGAAGACCATGGCCTGAACGTTTACGGCCGTACCCCACTCTGCGGGAATTCCCTCCATCTTGCGATAGAGAATGGCACGCTCGTTCATCCAGGAATCGAACACAGCACAGATGGCGCCCCAAAGCTGCTCCATAGGGTCTGTTGGGAAGTCCTTGCCGGTCTGCTCCTTGATGGCAGCCTTGAACTCAGCCACGAGCTGCTTCAGTTCGTCGATGGTCAGCTCATTGTCAAGTTTGATTCCACGCTGTTCCTTCACTTTCTCAATGATGGCCTCGAACGGGTCGATGTCCTCTTTGTTGACTGGCTTCATACCGAGCACGACGTCACCGTACATCTGTACGAAACGACGGTAGCTGTCATAAACGAAACGCTCGTTTCCTGTCTTCTTTGCCAATCCGGCTGCGACCTCGTCGTTGAGACCGAGATTGAGGATTGTATCCATCATTCCGGGCATAGAGGCGCGGGCACCGGAACGCACGCTGACGAGCAGCGGGTTCTCAACATTGCCGAACTTGCTGTTCATCAGAGCCTCAATATGAGCAACGGCGTTGTTTACGTCTTCTTTCAAAAGCCCAACAACGTCTTCCTTACCTTTCTCAAAGTATTCATTACATACGTCTGTTGTAATAGTGAATCCCGGGGGAACAGGCACTCCGATAAGGTTCATTTCCGCCAAATTGGCACCTTTACCTCCGAGAAGGTTTCTCATGTCAGCCTTACCCTCAGCCTTTCCATTGCCGAAGGTATAAACTCTTTTCTCACTCATAAGTTAGTTGTTTTATTTACGATTAACACTATTATTATTTTCTTAATTTATGTTTTGCAAATATAATTCATTTATATTTCTTATCCAAAAAAAATACAGAAAATCTGCAATGTCAACATTACATTTCTGCGATTCCTACGATTACGAATCCATTCCCTGCCGTATTTTTTCATAAAAGCCCAACTGCCGGCCCCTTACCGGCAACTCTCAGGAAGTGCGCCCCAAAGACATCTACCGCGGCCCGAGACTAACATCTGGAACGTATCTGAATACAAAAAAACGTAGATAAAACAACCACTCCGACAAATAAATCCCACTCTCTTCACGCGCATTAATAATATATAATGTGTAACTTTGCGCCATATCAATTAAAAGAAAACTATCATGAAACAGGAACAATGCAACTATGAGGAATGGCTCACCACCATATCGAACACCCGGCTGATATACAACACCATATCAGAGCTGGAGGACACGCTCGACAACCATTCCATCCACAGCAACGGAATAAAACGCAGCTTCACCACGCCGCAGAGACTACGCGCCGCATTCAGGGATCTGAAGGAAGAGACGGCGCTGATGACCGACGATTTCGTCAGCCTCGACTGGTTCATGACGAGCTATAAAGCCGCATGGACGTTCTACCGCAACCACCTTTCGCGCCGCACCTCCCCCGAACAGATTGCACACGAGCTGCTCGTCTGCCGGTTCCACCCCGACGGACCGGACGCCGCCAACAAGAAAGCGGCCGCCATATATGAGCACATCACGGACCATGACATCAGCCTGTCCATCGTCATCATGCTCCTCATGAAGGCTCTGCCTGGCTATGACTCTAAGGGCGGCGACGTGACCGACATCACCGGGACGTATGATTCGGTTCTGAATCTGCTCGCCCAATTCGGCAGCGACCTGCCGTTCATCGAAAGCCTACCCCTCATCGCAAAGGCACGGAACGAGGAATCGAAATCGCGGATAAAGCTGTATGCCCATGTCAGCAACATCATCCACACCATCGAGGCATACGCCAAGGAGAGCAAGACATACGACATGTCCACCACAATCAAGGAAATCAGCATCCCGCTTGACCTCGATGGATTCTGGAACGAGTGCGGCGGAACGACGGCCGGCACCGACTTTTGGCAGATATGGAAAGCATCGGTCCCCGGAACCTATTTCGCCATCAAGTGGCATAAGGATGCCGACAACCGTCTCACCGGAATAAAATATTGCGTCGGGCTGACCAGTACACCCGACGGCCGCATGACCGTCTACATCATCCATCCCCTTTTCATGAAACATAAGATACAGGGCAAGCCGTGGGGAGACATCGATCACGTGTGGTATACCACCGACGTGCCCGACAGCGACCGCCCGCTCCAGCTGCCCCTCCTCAGGATTCATCCGTCGGCGGTGTGGCCCGGCAAAATCATGCTCACGCGGGTTGAAGAGTCTGAGACCACAGACCTCTATGAGCGGTGGCTCGACCATTGCGAGACGGAAATGCAGTTTCCTGAATGCGACTATGAATTCCGGGCCGGCATCCATGCCATAACCAATGACGCCATATACGTCATGACCGACGTCGAAAACGAATATTTCCGGATTCCCAAAGACGGCAACAACGGATTTGACAAGATTAAGATTGACGACAACGTCGGTCTGATAGTGATGAACAATCACAAATACCTCGCTTTCGACGAATTCCTCCTTTATATCAGTACGTCAAAGAAATCACTCGCGAAATATGGGATTAAACGGGTGAGGGAGATTAGCTAAGAGGCTGTGTCGTAATGAACTGCACCCCAAAAGTTAGACAAAAAACTTTTGGGGTGCAGTTCAAAACAAAGCCCTGACTTTCACAAGCCGGGGCTTTGTCATGTCAGAAAGTTTTTG
>CAMWVS010000066.1 GCA_947177775.1 uncultured Prevotella sp. | reverse complement strand
TATATAACAGCATTAAGGACGGTAAGGAAGTCTTTCTTAAGAAGAACGATGAGCGCTCATGTCTGATAGACTATTATTCCATAAGGGAATATAATACTTTTTATATGTGGAAAATGAAATACACGAAGCTGACTGTCGGGTTGCTCGTATTCCTGATTCTGTGCGACATGGGACTTGACGATGAAAGAATCAAGAATATACTCGGCATATCAGACGCTACAATAAGGGCCAACAGATCGAAACTCAGAAGTCAGGAGAACAGCGTGGATGTGGACGAGTTAATGGCTTGCGAACAAATGACTTACGAGTTTTGAGTAGTCGGCCTTGTAGGCCGATGAAGAAGTTGCTCTATTACGAATTGCAATGGAGCAGAATTGGGATGTGTTCAGGCTTCCGTAGCCTTTTTACTGAAGTTACAGGAGTTTTTTAACTCGCCATTACATCATTATATATTTTAAAAAGGCATATCGGGAGTGACAACATGCCGTGATGTGTCTGCCGTTTCCTTTCCGTCGGCATGTATCGCGATGTCTGTCTCGACCGTTTCGGCGCGTTCAAGATAGGATTGAACACGAAGCCGGCTGATACGGCCAAGGACTTCAACGTGAAGGACAACGTCAAGGGTATGCACATTCTCTTTCAGCCCGAGCTCCACATCGACGCGACCGGTCGCCGCGTGAAGTCGTTCCTCGACGGTTGCAGGGTGGCAGAGCTTCCTGTCAACATGATAGACAAGACTGAGCCTGAGGCAGGAAGCGGTCAGGCCGGCGAGTGATGGTTGATTGACTCAGATTTGGCGGGAGTACATCCGTGCAGACGTGTGCGGATGGTACTCCCGCTTTTTGTTTTACGTATCCGGTGATGCGGAGAAGGGAAAGAACGGAAAAGAAAGATTTGACTAAATGGATATTTCACAGAGTATTTTCGCCCTGTTGTGGAAATTTTTCCGTACTTTTGCAAAGTAAAGCAAATTACACGCTAAGCGATATGACAGATAAAAGTGCTACGAACTTAGAACAGACTAATCATATAGAACGAACATTGCGGCCCATACTGGAGATGGAAACTGCAGAACAGACCATCTTCCCGCAGACGACACAAGTGCAACGTAAGAAAGAAGCGCATGGCGGGGTGTGCCCAATCTGTGGCGCAGCGGTGGACGAGGGTGCGGACTATTGTGAGTCGTGCCACAACTATATAAATCCGGATGTGTGCTCGTTCTGCGGTGCTCGCGTTGATGCGGAATCGGCATACTGTTCTGAGTGTGGTAGCCCAAAGGCCGGTATTGAGTGTCCGGTCTGTAAGACGATGAATCATTTCGCGTTTTGCAAACAGTGTGGAACTCCGCTCACACATGAGGCCATGGCTATGGCACGGAAATACAGACAAGGGCCTCTGTATGATGAAATCGTAGACAATGCACGGGAACTTGCCCGTCTGGAGCGCGTACTGCCATATACTTCGAGTCAAGACATGGAGGACGACAACGCTACGGAAAGACTGAGGCAGAGAGTGCTTGAGTTGCTGGCACGGGACCGTGGCGTGGAGCCGGCTGTCGTCCCAGAACAGAAATCCGGGCGCATGACGGCTGAAGAGCACGAAAAGCGTAAGGCGGAAATAATGGACAAACTGTCCGGACTGCTCAGTCAGATTGATGTAGAGCCGGACGTTTCGCCCGTGAAAGCCCGCAATTATGTCATGGCATGTAGGCCGGCCGGACTGAGAGTGGCTTGGCTTTGCAACTATAAGCACGCCATGCACAGCAGCCCATGCGGATGTGCCAAACCGCAGATGGGCGGCAAGTGGATTGTGCTTGGGAAAAACAGTATGGAGCAAATAAAAGATGACAAGTGAGATGGACAATGACGAACTGACGATACGGATGGACATGACGACCGGTGGTGATGCGACCGCAGGTGTTCCCATGTCGGATGATGATATGGACCGCACGCTGAGAATCGGCAAGCCGGCTACGGCGTCAGCGGCATTGCCGTTGGCTGTAGGGCATACCGAAAATTTCGTGCTGAGAGGTCAGACATACGTATGCCGCAAGAGCCTCAGCGACACTTCCGGTGAAGCGCAGGTGTTTCTGGTGAGCGGTGGCGGTCAGGACTATGTGCTCAAACTCTATTATCCGAATGTGCGTCTGAAGAAAGACGTGTTGCAGATTGTGGCCAATATCAGATTTGATATGATTGTAAGGCTTCATGATTTCGGCAAGATATATGTTGACGGCCGTCAGCGTTACTATGAGTTGATGGAGTATCTGCGCGGTGGAACGCTCGGGGCATATAAACTGGAAGGAGACATGAACGCCTTCAGGCGCATTGCCCTTCAGTCGGCCGCTGCGCTGGCATGCTGTCATAAGCACAAGGTGATACATAAAGACATAAAGCCAAGCAATTTCTTCTTCCGTGATGAGGAACACACGGAGCTGGTGCTTGGTGATTTCGGCATTTCGTCGGTTATGGAAGGCTATGGAGGACTTCACCGTACAATGCAGGCACGCACTCCGATGTATGCCGCTCCGGAGATGTATAACGATGTCATTGACGGTGAGGTTGAGATTTCGCCTGCCGCCGATTTCTATTCTCTCGGCATAACGTTGCTCACGCTGTGGATTGGTAAGAATCCGCTTGGAAACAATGAACGGGTCATGATGAAGCGGAAGAATGAAGGACGGCTTGACGGTGTTAGTGAACTTCCTGAGCGGGTGCGCATGATCATTCAGGGACTGACTGCCGTGAAACCGGAGGCCCGGTGGACATACGAAGAGGTGGAGAGGTGGTTTCTTGGTGAATCGCCTCAGGTGGACATGACGTCGCCATATCTGCAATATCGCAGTTTCGTTGTCGACCCGGAACGCAATCTCGTTGCCGACAATGTGAAAGAACTCGTACCGTTGCTTCTGGACAATGAACGTACGGCCTGCGGCTATCTCTACAGTGGAAAGATTTCGGAATGGCTGGAGCAATGTGGCAACAGCAAACTGAGCATATATGTTGATGACATTGTGAAGAACCGGTATCCGGCAGATCGTCATGCCGGTTTCATGGAAGCGGTATATGCAATGGACCCGGACTATCCTTACATAGACATAAAAGGACGCGAACTGCGCGGAATGAGCGATATCGTGGTGTCCTTGATGGAAAATGCCGATGAATATGTCACGGCACTTTCCAACAGAAATGACCGGCTGTGGCTGTATCTGGAGACTCACACGGCGTGTGCCATAGACAGGATGCGAGGATATTTGGCTTCTGTCGGCGATGAGGCCGACGGCCGGCGTGCCGTTATGCGTGTGGTCTATGAATTGGCCCCTGACGTTCCGTTTATAGCCGGACATCCGTCATCCACGTTGAAAGAAATAGTGCGTTGCTTTGGATACGGCCGGATGTCAGAAGACGCGTGGCACAGTCTGACGGATGGTCGGCTGCTGTCGTGGATGTATAGTCATGAGGACGACATGGCATGTGAGTCGTTGAGGATAATGACTGATGGAAAACCATATTCGGAACAGCTTGCATACAAGGTATTGTATAATATAGACCGCACCGCGGCCTACGACCTCCGTGATGCCGATACGCCGCAAAAGGTCGGAGAGCTGATGAACGAGCAGCTTCTTCAATGGCAGAAACTTGACGAAGAGAGCTTTGCAGAAAAAATGACGGAATATAGCAGCCGGGACGGCCGTTTCCAGTATTTTGCCCGTCTGCATGGCTGGATGGAACAGATTGGCGAAGCCCAAAGATGTTTTGACCTTGACAGTATTGAGAACCGTGAACGTCTGGGAGCATACGATCTGAGAACTGCTTCATACAGAATGTGCCGTATGCTCGGAGCTATACCTTCTTACGGATTGCAGGATGGAACTGTACTTACAGATGGGCTTTACATAGACAACAAATATCGATCGGCCATACGAAGTGAAATACGTTCGGGATATTTCACGCAGTGGCTGTCTGTTTTCTATCACGAAAACCCTGATGCGGATTTCAGTGAGGCATATAGTTATGAGTATATGCTGGAGCGTTGGATAAATGTGCTGGGAGAATATGATGCCCAGATGGCATATAATAAGAGATTTATAGCAGCAAAGACGGAAACTACCCGTAAGTATGACGAGGTTCGCAGGGAATATAAAAAGGCAAGAAACAAGGAGATGTTCTGGAAGACGACTTTTTATGGCCTTTGTGCAGTCTGGCTGTTGTTATTGGTTGTGTGTGGTGTGGGAAACCATGACAGCCTGTTGGCCCATTCCATGCTTGCCGTCGGTATTCCGGTTGGTGGCGTATCGGCTTTGATAGTTGGTGCCAGAGCATTTTTTCGCGGTTATGGCTTTTTTATGACGTGTCTGTGGGCAACTGGTGGTTTCCTGACTTCGCTAATACCGGTTATGATTCTTAGATTTATAGAATTGCAGTGGTCGCTCCTGTTTGTACCGGTCGTCGTGGTGCTGACGCTCATATATATGGGTATTTGTCATCTGACGCGTTCCCGTGAAGACACCATGGAGGATAGCCGGTTCATGGGAGATATATTGAAAGATGACGTCAAGACAACATTGATAGAACCGCTTTACTATACGTTCAAGACAAAATCCTACAGATTTAAAGGGTCTAAGTTCGGAGTCCTTGATGATGCGCAGGAACATATACGTTCCATTTCCAGTGAGATAGTGCTCCATTATGTGCTTTGGACGCTAATGGTGGCAATGCTTGTGATAGAAATGGTGGTGTACAGCCCGAAACTGCTCAATGTGGATATGCCGGGACAGAGCAAGGGACAGGCGGCGGTATCCCTCAGTTGTTCCTATAAAACATAATATGGAGTGAGCTCAGATATGAAGTGTGAACATTGCAAGAGGGATAATCGTGTCATAGCCAAGTATTGCCGATGGTGTGGAAAGCCATTGGCATTGGATTCCGTACTTGAAAGTCTTGTGGGGCTTGAAGAAGTGAAGCGTCAACTGAAAACCGTAGTAGATACCTACACATATCTTCATTCAAGAACGGATGTGGCTAATGTCCGACTGAGCGTAAATGCCATAATAATGGGCGAAACCGGTACGGGCAAGACCATGCTTGCCGAAGTCATACGGGACTACTTCCATCAGCATCATATCATTAAAAAGCCCAAATTGATAAAGGTGGATGCTGTGGACTTCCAACGCTTTGTCGATAAATGGGATTCTAATATAAAAGAAGCAAAAGGGGGAATTCTTTTCTTCGACAACGTGCAGAAACTGCTGCCGGACAGATATGCCAGTCAGGTGAATCCGTTGGATAAACTGTTCGTTGAGATGGACGGATGGAGCGATGACCCGATCGTGATGATAGCCGGTCTGAACAAAGGGTTGGATGACTTTTTGGCCAACAATCCGTCTGTGGCCAACCGCTTCAAATACAGATTTGACCTGCCTTCGCCCGGATATAAGGAATTGTGTCAGATCTGCCGCAACGTGTTGCATGACAAGTACGGCATCACGATGTATTCGGAAGCGGCGGAAAAGAAACTCCTCCGTTATTTCAAATGGCAGGTGAAGACCAAGGACGACACGTTTGGTTATGCCCATCTTGCCATCAAGGTCGCTGAAGACATATTTACATCGTTCATAAGCCGTGGTGCTGATGTCCACAAGGTGGAAGAAGAAGATATACGCGGATATGTTCCGGAGGAACGTTCTTTGGACGATATTCTAGCAGATATGGACCAATATATAGGAATGGATGAGGTCAAATGTGCTGTCAGGGAGATAGCATACGCTGTGAAGAATGTGTCGGAACGTGTGGAACGTGGTCTCGGAGCGAAGGAAAAGATGGGCATGCACATCGTTCTGACCGGAAATCCCGGAACAGGAAAGACAACCATCGCCCGCAAACTTGGCGAGATTTTGGCTGCTATCGGCTATCTTGACAGTGGTCATGTGATAGAGACGGATCGCGCTGGAATGGTGAGCCCGTATCAGGGAGAGACACCGAAACTTGTTGACCGGCTTTGTGACAAGGCAATGGGAGGTATATTGTTTGTTGATGAGGCTTATACGCTGGCGCCAGTGAGCAGTTCGGGGGAGAATGACAGCCAAGGAACGCAGGCTCTCGAAAAACTGATGAAGCGGATGGAGGACGACCGTGGGCGCTTTGTCGTCATATCGGCCGGCTATCGCATGGAGATGGACAATCTGTTCAGGATAAACCCTGGGTTCCGCAGCCGTTTCAATTATTTCCTCAATATAGAAGATTATACGCCTGATGAACTATACCGGATATTACTGAAGTTTGCTGAAGATAAGAAATATATCGTTTCAGAATCGGCCGGTTTGCTCATCAGAAAGATGATAAAGGAAATGTATGACTGCCGTGACAAAGATTTTGCCAATGGCAGGACCATGCGTCATCTGTTTGACAAAATATGCAAGAGGCAGGCAGGACGATTGGAAAAAAACAATCTTCAGACGCTTACAGACGAAGAACTGATAACGATTAAGGAGGAGGATGTGCCGTATGAAGTTCCGAAGACAGTGGACTATACGGAATGTCTGAACCTGTTTGACGGCCTTGTTGGATTGGATGCAGTTAAAAAGGAAGTCTCTAATCTGGCGGCATTTCTCAATTTGCAGATACACCGCGGTGACACAGGACTTTTCCAAGGTAAGCATTATGTATTCACCGGAAGTCCGGGAACGGGTAAGACTACGGTTGCACGGATTATGGCAGAGGTATTCCGCGCGCTCGGAATTCTTTCCCGCGGTCAGCTGGTGGAGGCCGACAGAAGCAAACTTGTTGCCGGATATAGCGGCCAGACCGCCATAAAGACAAATCAGCTGATAGATTCGGCCATAGGCGGTGTGCTTTTCATAGATGAGGCTTACACGTTGAAATCCGGTGACAACGATACTTTTGGCTGTGAGGCCATAGACACGCTATTGAAACGTCTGGAGGATGACAGGGGGAAATTTGTATGTATCGTTGCCGGATATACGGATCAGATGCATGACTTCATAGACTCGAATCCTGGCTTGAAAAGTCGTTTCACACAGACGATACACTTTGATGACTATACGGCAGATGAGCTGACCGAAATATTCATAAAGATGGCCCGGGCAAAGCATTTCACTGTTGATGAAGAAACAGAACAGGGAGTGAACCGTCTGTTCAGTCAGATGTATTTGCGGCGTGACAAGAACTTCGGAAATGCCCGTGAGGTACATCGCATATTTGATGAGGCAGTGGAAAAGCAGAGCCAGAGACTAATGAGGGAAATAGGTAATCCGCAGTTTCAGGAAAAAGACATTTATCGGATTACAATAGCAGACCTGCCTGTGCCTCAGACAGAATGTGCCCGTCCGCTTGACGAGGTTCTTGGTGAGCTGGAAGAGTTTGTCGGCATGCGGTCTGTGAAGGATATGATAAGACGTTTGGCAGTGCAGAGCATGTTCATGAAACAGCGTTCTGTGCAGGGAGTCGGACGTGTACAGCAGATGGTCGTCAATTTTGTGCTGACCGGTAATCCGGGTACGGGCAAGACAACGATAGCACGTAAGATGGGGGAAGTGTTGCAAAGCATGGAAATCCTGCCGTCAAGCAAGGTCATTGAGGTCAGCCGTGCTACGTTGGTCGGTAAATATATGGGAGAGACGCCGAAGATAGTGAACAAGATGTGCGATAAAGCTATGGGCGGAATCCTTTTCATTGACGAGGCATATACATTGGGCGGAGAGAACGATACCTATGGCAACGAGGCCGTTGAGACTCTTATGAAACGGATGGAGGATGACCGTGGAAAGTTTGTGGTTATCGCAGCCGGATATAGGGATCAGATGGAAGATTTCCTCGCGCTTAACACAGGTCTGTCAAGTCGATTTACACATAGAATCCACATTGATGATTACAATGAAGACGAATTGCTTGCCATATACAAGCAGATGGCCGAAAAAGAACAGTATGTCTTATCTCCGGCAGCAGAGGCCAAACTGACGGATGTTATATTCCATAAAGTTGTAACCAAGACGGCCGCTTTCGGCAATGCCCGGGAGATGCGCAACATGTTTGATTCAACAATACAGCAATTGTCGGTCAGAGTGTCGCTTATGTCTCCGTCGCAGATCACGGCAGAGACCTATCAACTCATTCTTCCGGAAGATATAGTCTGACGGATGCCAGTGTGATATACATGCAGAAGAGAAAAGTAAAGACTATAAGCAATGATGATAATATGTCCAAGTTGTAAGGAGGATATTGAAAACAACTCCCGCTATTGTGACCAATGCGGGCAACATCTGTTTTATTGCAGCAGTTGTGGCCGTGTGGGAACGGGGCGCCACTGTACTTATTGTGGCGGCTTGATGCGTGAAACCCGGGATGAGGTATTGCCGTCAGCAGTTTCTTTTACCATACCTGAAACGATTCCTGTTCTAAAAATGACTAATGTTCAATTAGGAATATGCCTCGTCGGAACTAATGGAGCTGTGATAGGACGTCGTCAAGGACCTTATCGTCAGTTACTTGAGCAAAATAGATATGTATCAGGTGTGCATGCGCAGCTCATTTATGATTCCCAATCAGGATGGTGTATTGTTGACAAAAACTCTTCAAACGGAACAAAATTGAACGACGAACAGTTGAAGCCGGAGTGTATGACAGCTCTTAGGAGTGGTGATACGGTTTCTATTGCAACTCTCAATTTTATAGTAGATATATCATGACGTCATAGTAGATGTATTGTGTGATATGAAAAATGAAAGGATAGTATAAGTTTTCAGGCAGAATGAAGAAGTTGTTGATTTCGGCTTCTTGTCAGACAGGTTCTGTGAGAAGTCACAATGAAGATATGGTCTTGGTGGCCGAAGAGTTTATAAGGAACCGGACATACAGCAGTGAATTTGCCATAGATGGTGATTCGCGGTTTGCTGTGGCATTGGCCGATGGTCTCGGAGGGTGCAATGCCGGTGAGGTGGCCAGTCTTGAGACCCTGACCAACCTTCGTTTTTTTGTCAGCGACATGCCCAAAGGACTTGACGTGAACGGAATAGAAGCTCTTATGAATGACTGGCTGGAGTCAGTCAATCTCATTATATCGTCGAAAGGACACGTTGATTCTTCATTATTCAATATGGGTACCACGCTTGTGGCCATGATTTGTTATGACGGTCGTTTCTTCATTGTCAGTTGCGGGGATAGTCGCCTTTATCGTCTGCGTGACGGAGAACTGGCTCAACTTACCGCAGACCATTCTCTCAAAGCCATTACCGGTGATGCCGTACATTCATGCGTAGTGACCAACTGTATAGGCGCCAATATATCCCGGTCGTGGCTTGATTTCATAGACATGTCCGATGAAATACATCGTGGAGACATTTATATGATGTGTTCAGATGGCCTCAATGACATGCTACCTGATTTCGAGATTCGCCAGCTTCTACTGTCAGGAAAGGGCGATGCTGACACGTTGTGTGCTGCAGCCATAGAAGCTGGAGGTTATGATAATGTATCAGTATGTGTAATAAGGATTATATAAAAAAACGATTAGCTTATGCCATTAAGATTACCGGACAGATTGCCTGCCATTGAGCTATTGAAGCAGGAAAACATATTTGTTATGGACAATTCGCGTGCCGTGTCACAGGACATACGCCCTCTGCGGATTGTCATTCTCAATCTCATGCCGCTCAAGATAACGACAGAGACAGACCTCGTCCGTCTGCTGTCCAACACACCGTTGCAGCTGGACGTGAGTTTCATGAAGCTGAAGAGTCATACGCCGAAGAACACACCGATAGAGCACATGATGATGTTCTATCGTGATTTTGAGGATATGTCAGACGAGAAGTTTGACGGCATGATAATAACGGGAGCACCAGTGGAGACATACCGATACGAGGAGGTGACATATTGGGATGAGATAAAGACAATTTTTGCATGGGCCCGCACTCATGTCACGTCCACATTGTATATATGTTGGGCGGCTCAGGCCGGACTGTATTATCATTACGGAGTCCTCAAGCATCCGTTGCCACGCAAGAAATTTGGTATTTTCAGCCAACAGATATCCGAACCGCAGCTTCCGATATTCCGCGGGTTCGACGACGTCTTCAATATGCCCCACAGCCGCCATACGGAAGTCCGGCGTGAGGACATCCTCGCCAATCCCAGTCTGTCCCTCATTGCGGAGTCAGCCGACAGCGGGGTCAGCATCGTGATGGCCCGCGGCGGCCGCGAGTTCTTCATTACAGGCCATCTTGAATACGCTCCCGACACCCTCGACCGGGAATACCGTCGTGACAAGGACACGCGTGATGACGTTGATTTGCCGGTCAACTATTATAAGAATGACGACCCGTCCCAACCTCCACTTGTAACGTGGCGGGCTCATGCCAATCTTCTTTACAGTAATTGGATAAACTATTATGTTTATCAGGAAACACCATACGACATAAATAAGATAGAGTGACAAATTTAGAACTTCTTGCCCCTGCCCGCAATCTTGAATGTGGGAAAGCTGCTATTGACCATGGTGCCGATGCCGTCTATATCGGTGCCGAGCATTTTGGCGCGCGTGCGGCTGCCGGAAATAGCGTTGACGACATAGCCGAACTGTGCCGTTACGCCCACCGTTATGCCGCAAAGGTTTATGTAACGGTCAATACCATCGTATATGACAAAGAATTGGCGGCCACCCGTAATCTTATCGACAGTCTGGAGGATGCCGGAGTCGATGCTATTATAGTTCAGGACCTCGCCGTGACAGGCATGGTCCGGCGGATGGCCCTGCACGCCAGCACACAGATGGACAACCGCACTGCCGACAAGGTCGGGTGGCTGCGTGCAGCCGGTTTCAGCCGTGTCGTTCTTGCCAGAGAACTGTCTGCCGACGAAATTGCCGCCATCCATGCCGCTGCTCCTGACGTCGAATTGGAAGTATTTGTCCATGGAGCGCTGTGCGTGTCATATAGCGGTCTCTGTTATGCCTCGCAGTCATGTTTCGGCCGTTCGGCCAATAGGGGAGAGTGTGCACAGTTCTGCCGTCTCCGTTTCGACCTGACTGACGCCGATGGCCGTGTGATAGAACGTGGCCGCCATTTCCTTTCACTGAAAGACATGAACCGCAGTGACGGTCTGGAACAGCTTGTCGCCGCCGGTGCTACGTCGTTCAAGATAGAGGGACGTCTGAAAGACGCTGTGTATGTAAAGAACGTAACTGCCGCCTACAGTCGCCGGCTTGACGCCATCATCCGCCGCCATCCCCATCTCTATCGCCGTGCGTCGCTGGGCCGTTGCCGTTATACTTTCGAACCCGATCTGAACAAGACCTTCAACCGGGGGTTCACCGACTATTTCCTTGGCGGCCATCGTTCCGACATATCGTCAATGGATACACCAAAAGCCATCGGCGAGTTTGTAGGGACAGTTAAGGAAATCCGTGGAGGCTCATTCACCGTGGCCGGAATATCCTCATTTGCCAATGGTGACGGACTGTGCTTTTTGAATGAAGACCGCCAGCTGGAAGGTTTCAGGGTCAACAGGGCCGAGGGCAACCGTCTCTATCCGCAGAAAATGCCCCGCAGTCTACGTCCCGGCCAGCGTCTTTACAGGAACAGCGACCGTGAGTTTGAGGCCCGGTTGGAACGCCCCAGTGCAGAGCGTAAAATCCCCATCCGCTTGCGTCTTGACGTCGTGCCGACGGGATTCTGCCTCACCGCCACAGTTGTCGGAGGCCGTAGCGTGGAAGTGACCATAGAAGGAGAGCACCAGTTGGCGCAGCAGCCACAGCGTGATAACATCGTCCGACAGCTGACGAAACTTGGCAACACCCCCTACGAATGTATCGAAGTCACGATAGGCGAAGACTTCCAGTTTTTCCTCCCGGCCAGCCGTCTTGCGCAGTTGCGCCGTCAGGCCGTCGAACGGCTGGAGCAAGAATATCAGCAGATGATGACGGAAGCCCCCATGCCTGTTCCTCATAACCAGATTCCGGCCCGGTCAGCTCAGGAATACGCCTATTCATGTTTCTACAATATAGCCAATGCCCCCGCGCGCTGTTTCTATGACGGATGCGGCATGTCCGGTCTTTCGCCGGCCTTCGAGCTTCAGCCCGACCCCGCGGCCCCTCTCATGCAGTGTCGCCATTGCCTGCGCTATGCCCTTGGCTTTTGCGTGAAGCACGGAGGTCGTCGCCCGACATGGCGCGAACCGTTGTTTCTTTCGCTTCCCGACGGCCGTCGTTTCCGTCTGGAATTTGACTGCCGCCAATGTCAGATGTCTTTGTTCAAAGAATAGAACGCCACAGAAGTTAATAGATCAGAATGAGAATCGTTTCATCACATACCGCTATCAAAGGCCTATGCCCATGGCTGTTGCGTCGCTCCTTCAGCGTATCCATCATATACGCCATAATCGGCATGTTTTTGCTGTCGTCCTGCTACAACTCTTCAAACCGTACGCCGGACGCATGGAACCTGACGGAAGAGCAGTTGGATTCCATCTCATTCTCAACGACCCACCATTATTCCCAAAACTACAATTTCGTTGTAAAGGCAGACACGCTTCGTCTTGTGTGTCAGGCGCCGGACGAACTGCCGTTCGATAGCGTCACCGTCGTCAGAGGCGACCGTGTCGTCGTGGCCGACATCATGACCATGCCGGCTGACACAATAGATTCCGTATGGGTCAAAATAGCTCGCGACCAGCTCACTCAGGGCTGGATCCGCGAGAACGCCATGTTGCCGTCGGTGAAGCCCGACGACCCCATATCCCAGTTCATTGATGCTTTTTCCGACGTCCATCTTCTCATTTTCCTTTCCTTCGCAGTGATAGTAACGGCCATCTACGGCCTTCGTTTCCTCAAACGTCACAATGCACGTATAGTCCATTTCCGTGACATATCGTCGTTCTATCCGACGATGCTGGCCATTCTTGTCGCCACGTCGGCCGTCGTCTATGCCTCCATCCAGCTTTTCGGAGCCGAGTCATGGCGTCATTTCTACTATCATCCTTCGCTCAATCCATTTGCCTTGCCGTTCCATCTTGGAGTTTTCATTTGTCTTGTCTGGACGCTCATCATTGTTTCATTAGCTGTGGCAGACGATGTCTTTCGGCGTCTTTCTGTTGGCGAAGCCGTGCTCTATCTGTGTGGTTTAGCGGCAGTTTGTGCAATAAATTACATTGTATTCAGTATTTCGACGTTATATTGCGTCGGCTATCCGTTGCTCATTGCTTATATCGTCTTCGCCATCCGCCGCTATTTCCTCTGTTCGCGTAGCAGCTATATCTGCGGCCGTTGCGGAACGGAGATGCGCCGTAAGGGTGTCTGTCCCGTCTGTGGAGCGGTCAATGAGTGATACGGTATTTCATCTGAAAGCTTCAAAAAAATTCGCCAGTTCTATGATGCGTGGGTTATATTTGCCCCAGAATAGATAATCGCAGTTGAACAAATTCCTTTGGCTGATAATTCGCTAATCGCTATTTCTGAATTGAATGGGTCTGATGAACAGATAGATATATATCGGGAATAGCGAATGCCGAATTTGGCGGAATTTCCGGTAGGAGATTTCTTTAAGGTGTCATCACACATCATATTCAAATTTTCAGCGGACTAAAAGAATTCTCGGCGCGATGTTGATATGTCAGAAAGTATGCATACACACGTGCTAAAGAAATCAATAAAGGAGGATGACTATGGCAAGTGCAAGAACCTTTTCAATAATTTCGCACAAGCTGTGACTGACGGTCAATTGGTGCGTTAAGCCGTTCTTGCCTTCAAGGATTCTTATGCATTTGACTTTATCAATACGGAGGATCGCAAAATCTACGTCAACCGCACCGACCTCGACGTCTTCCTCCGCCACCATCGAATAGGTGGATAGATTCTATATTTAGATCATTAACGGAGGGATGCGCTTCTCGTAGTGTTTCCCTTTGCTGTATCCTATAGACAAATCAAAACACCAAAAAACAAATGGCTTCGATAAAAGTAAAGTTTCGCCCCTCGACTGTCGCTGACCACGAGGGCACAATCTACTATCAGATTATCCATGAAAGGAAGGTGCGACAACTCCTTTCAGACTATAAAGTATTTCCGTCGGAGTGGGACGAGTCCCGCTCAATTGTAATTACTACCCCAGAAAGTGAAAGGAAATCGTTAATACTATCAATCCGTGAGCGTATCCGCTGGGACATTGAGCGATTGACAAAGATTGACCGCAAACTGGATGCCAACAGTCTGAGTTATACCGCCGACGATGTAATCGACGAGTTCAACCGCTACGCTCATGAATACTCCCTGTTCAACTTCATGGAAAGTATCATCGCAAAGCTCAAACAGAATGGCAGAGTCAGGACTTCAGAGACATACAAGTCAACCCTCAACAGTTTCAAGAATTTCCTGGCGAGCCAAGCATCTAAAAATGATTACCGTCAGGACGAGGACATTATGCTCGACTGCCTCACTTCGGAGATAATGGAGGCGTATGAGGCATGGCACCATAAGCGAGGTGTCGCCCCCAACACCATATCATTCTACACCCGAATACTTCGGGCGGTCTATAACCGTGCGGTCGAAGATGATATCATCGAAAACCGTAAACCGTTCCGTCACGTCTATACGGGCGTTGACAAGACAGTAAAGAGAGCATTACCATTGCCCGTTATCAAGAAAATCAAAGCATTAGACTTGTCTCCCAATACTTCACTTGACTTCGCCCGCGATATGTTCCTAATGAGTTTCTATCTGCGTGGAATGAGCTTCATTGACATGGCATTTCTGAGAAAATCAGACCTCAAAAACGGCTACATCACTTACCGTCGACGCAAGACTGGTCAGCAACTCATCATCGAATGGACTAAGGAAATGCAGATGATTCTCGACAAGTACCCCGAAAACGCTACCAACTATCTTCTTCCAATAATAAAAAATCCCGGCACCAACGAGAGATGCAACTACCGCAACATGGGCTATAACATCAACCACAACCTGAAAAGGATAGCAGGAATGGTGGGTGTTACAATTCCGCTGACACTCTATGTCGCCCGTCACAGTTGGGCCTCCGCCGCCAAGGCAAAGGGAATCCCCTTGTCAGTCATCTGTGAAGGAATGGGACATGACTCAGAAGCCACCACCCAAATATACCTTAACAGCCTCGACACCTCCGTCGTTGACAAGGCCAACTCTCTAATTCTTAAGAGCCTTTAGCATAAGCCTCAGTTTCCACCTTTGGAAATTGAGGCTTTAATTGTTTAGCAAGAGCTTCCAACTCTCTTGGAAAGAGAT
>CAMWVS010000065.1 GCA_947177775.1 uncultured Prevotella sp. | reverse complement strand
TTGCAATGCCGTAAGGGCCTTACGGCATTGCAACGGGGCCACCGTTGCATGATGATTGCGGCCCCGCGGCTACCCCGTAAGGCCTTTACGACAGAAAAACGGTAGCTTTTTCGGACAAAAATGGCAATCAAAAAACCACCGGAATCTTGATTCTGGAAAAGCCGTAAGGCCCTTACGGGAGTTGACGGGCGTGAAAACCCGTCTTTCCGGCGTGCCCGGCAGGCCTGAAAATGCTCAAAAAGGGCCTGAAATGCCCGCAAAATCCGCTAAAATGGAAGTTTTGGTTGATGTGATTTTGTAAACATTAAGGACACCGGTGCCATACCGATATACTGATAGGGAGACCCGTATAAAAAATGAGGGCAGTTCAAAATCCAGATGAAGCATACCCTCGTATAAAAAATGAGACGCCATGACATGACGTCTCAATAACTCAGCCTGCACATGAAGGCTTTCAAATGAGCATGCCATCTTACGTCGAGTAAGATGAAAATATCCTGTAATCTGAAATCCGCGCAAGTATGTCCTTGCGGATTCCGGTGGGCTCTTTCAGCGAAACTACTTCTTAGCCTCTTCCATGTCACCCTCGACATAGAGGCGTGTCATTTCCACCTTGCCGTTTGTGCGCACGGTGATGGACTTCTTGAAGTGGCCGGGGAACTTGCCTTCTCCGTTATATGTGATTTTGATAGTACCGCTTTCTCCCGGCTTGACCGGAGTTTTTGTATATTCGGGCACGGTACATCCGCAGCTGGCCACGGCCTGATTTATAATCAAGGGGGCGTCACCGGTGTTGGTGTATTTGAATGTGCATGACACTTTGGGTGCCGACTCAGAGAACTTGCCGAAGTTATGGGTGGTCTTGTCAAACTTGATTTCCGCCTGTGCTGCCGCGTATGCAATACCGCATACCAGCATTATGGTTGTCAGCATAATCTTTTTCATGAGCTATAACTTTTAAATGAATTGTTGCAAAATTACCCTATTTTTCTTATAGTGCGGTTATAAACGGGCTTAATTTTGTATTAATTAACAGTAATGGGGGCGACTCTGCAGATATTCATTCCTATACTCGGACACGTCAGCTGAATAAACTTCCGAACGCACCAGTCTTTAGCCTCGTGGCTACCGTAGAGTAGGTGGCTGTGCGTCTGTCCACCCTCGTTGGAGTTACATCTTGAACGTATATTCGTTCTTGCGTTTGAAAACAGGACTCATGATATTGATAGCTTTTGGGATAAAAAATCTTTTCTGTTTTAATAAGCATTCCGCTTTTGGAAAATGATTGGTAAGACCCTGAAGAGAACAAAAGAGGTAAAGAGTGTGTCGCGCTCTATGTAATTGGAAAGAGCTGTATCGGAAATAAGGTTTATACACAAAACAGGGACATATTTTTTTTGTATCTGTCTATCACACATATTGATGGTTGACAAATATAAAAAATATGTCCCTGTTTTGTTATAATTATCCTCAGATAAAACTACTTGCCCAGCAGTTTATAGTATTCGACAGCGCCGAGCAGGAAACAGCCCACGCCGTAGTCGTCGAAGTCAGGCACCTTGTCGTAGGTCACAGGCTGGCCGGCCGACGGGTCCTTGCCCGTGCCCTGAACATATCCGAGGAATCCGTCCTTGTGGACAGCGTCCTTGACCATTGCCTCCCAAGCCTTGTCGGCAATCGGGCGATAGACTTTCTCCTTGAGATAGCCCTTCTGGAGTCCCCAGCTGATTCCGTAGAGGAAGAGGGCCGTTCCAGTGGTCTCCTTGCCGCCGTAGGTCACGGGCGACACGAGGCTGACGTTCCAGAAGCCGTCTTCGCGCTGACACTTCGAGAGGCCCTCGCACATCATGAGGAAGTCCTTCTTCACCTCTTTATATATCTTGTCCTTCGGTGAGAGCTGGTCCATGACACGCACGAGCGCTGCCAGCACCCATCCGTTTCCGCGTGACCAATAGCAGTCCTTGCCGTCCTTCTCCTTGTACGGCGGAACATAGTCGGCGTCGCGCCACCACAGTCCGTCCTTCTCGTTGAACAGTCCGCCTCCACATTCGTTGCGGCTCCAGCGGTACATCTTCATTCCGTGCTCCAGATAGGCGCGGTCGCCCGTGATCTTATACATCTGCGCATAGATGGGCATGGCCATCTGTATGGCGTCAATCCATGTCCAGTAGCCTATCTTCGTCTCAGCCATCTGACCCTGAAGATTCTCGCGGATGGGGCGGAGCATGGTCGAGTCGCCAGTCATGACGAAACGCTCCAGATATGTCTGTCCGCAACACTGGTCGTCGGCGTCGCGCGTCTTGATGCCGTTGCGCGGCGTCCACTGGTGGAAGTTGGCCCACGTGTCGGTGTAGTCAATGTAACGCTGCTGCTTGTCGATGCCGTAGAGCGCCATCAGGCCCTCATAATATACGGCGCGTGTCCACAGGCTGCTGGGGCGGATGCGCTTCACGTTCGTGGGTTCTGTAGGGTCGGCATACTTCGCCATGAAGTAGTCGTTTGCACTGCGTGCCACGTTGAGCACCTCCGTCTGTTTCTCGTTCTGAGCCGCGGAGGGCAGCGCCATCGCCGCGACCGTAAGAAGTGTTATCAGTTTCTTCATTTTAGTAAATAGGTTTGTTCTGTTGGCAAAGATAGCTAAAAAGGCCGTAAAACGCGAACGAAAGGCCAAAAAACGCGGAATAATATGCAATAAGTGGTGTATTCGTCTGTCATGCTTTTTTTCTGTCCCGATGTTTTTCTCTTCTCAGTTTTGTTTATCTCAGATTTTATTCTTACATTTGCACCGTGTGCGCGATTGAACATAGCGGTGCATGCATCCCCATGCCGATGGGGCCGGATATGGCTTCGGACGTGGAAGGGAATTTCTGATATAATTAAAAAAAGGCGTTATTCGCGCTTGGTTTTTGACTATTTGAAACGTCGAACACTTCAATATGTCTATATGATGACCATGCAACGATGATGCTCATGGGTATGTCTCATACGCATACCCTCTTTCGGCTATCTCTGTCCTGTAGCGGATAGAGCTTAGCCCCTAAGAGGTTATGGTATATACATATCGGCGTGGGGTCTCGTTGCTCGTTTCTATAGACAGGGCAAGTTCGACGGCCTCAAATAGTGAAGCGGGCAACAATAGGCTTCACGTCTTTTCGTATAAATTTTACGCCTGCATTTATCATTTGTTGGAGACCATTCAGTTTATTGCAAAGATTACGAAAGAATACGTCATTGTCCATTCCTTCTCCATTTGCTGTTATAGGCAAACAAAGAACAGGGTATGATTCTTCGTAGATATGATGAAAACTTCTAAACGTATTATCTTCATTCATTTCTCTACAGCAGCATGCCACTGAAATCTGTCCGCTCACTATTGGGTATACTTTTTTATCATATTGAATATCATTTACTTTATACACCCTGCGAGAGCCGTCCAAGAAATATTTAAACAGAGGCGAACCTTGCATACAAATAGCTGCCCTTTGTCGCATATCCCTAGGCTTCGGATCATGAACATCTTCTGCATACTCCTTCAAGTTGGTATATTCATTTTCGGCTTCACCATATTTAATGGCTGGCGCATTTATTGTGTCATAGCAGTACTTGAAAGAAGTAAAACAAGCACATTGAGTTTCTTTCGCGATATATTTCAACAACTTTCCCATTACCTGTTTTACTAGATTATGTGCAATTTCTTTACTCTATCGTTCAACTCTTTGAGATTACCTACCAGCTCATCAAACGGTACAGACTCTCCATAAATCATGTGCATCCGCATATTCTCATAGTCGGCTTTCCACTGTTCGGCAATTGAAACCGGTGGAACAATATTGAGTGTCGCAGGATAAAGCGTATCATAGTCGAAGCCACGCAAACCGATGAACGTGCAGCGATGCTCCACTACTTGGCGGTAGAGGTCTGCATTATTGATAGCACACTCTGCTATCGGCGTTTTCAACATCTGCCCGATGTCGTACATGTGGCGTGACATCCGTTCCACTCTGATTAAATCTTTTGGCTTGGCAAATTCTTCGTGGAGCAGGAATACCTTTTCAAGGAAAGTACGTTCCGGGAGAACCGCTCGCACCATGAACTTAGGCTCTGCAAAGGGTGCTTTCGGATATACTTGGTCAATCATGGAATCAAGTGCAATTTCCTGCACAGGTTCGCTCATTGACCTGCCGCTGACCTCCACTTTTACCTTGGGAAGAACATATTGATTACCATCTGCTCCATCTATGGAAAAGGACAGCACGGAATCATAATTGATGTTGATGACTTCCGGGTCTGTTGTGGAGATAGGAGTTATATCCACATTCACCTTGAACTTTTCTTTTGATATGCCGTTTTGATATAGCTGTTCTGCCAAGTCATGCTGCATGGTTTCTCTTACAAAAGAACAGGCTGTACGACGCAGTTTGTCACTGATTTGCGTCTTGGATAAGGTTCCTGTAAAACCAAGATACTCCCTATCAATAGCAACATCAATATCCTCGGAAAAACGGTCAATCAGATGCCAGCACTTACTCAGCGATGTTCCGCCCTTAAAAGACAAATGGTCGGCGTAAGGTAAACCGAACATGGCACGGAGAACCGCCGTGACCCACCAATCCTTTTCTATGACCTCCCGCTGGCGGATGTTCAATTCCGAGGAAACACGGTCAAGTATATCCACACGGTCTTCTTTTGACAAATCAATGAATTTCATCGCTGTAATATCGTTTTTATCCATGTAGGAGCAAGAACTATATCATGATTAAATTCTTGTTCCGAGACATGGCTGGTTATCATATTTTTTATTATTCTCTTCTGCTCTTCAGTTATGGTTTTCTCGCCAATCTCGCGCATGGCAAGAACAGCCAGTTGCATTAATTGGGATTGATAGGCAAAATTTCCCAAGTCATTACTGTGCCGAAAAGTGATACTCTTTCCCTCTCCGAACTTGACCTGCCGTGCAGAGCCGTCCGTTATATAGATAATGTTAGCCGGAACCTGAGTAGATAATCCCAGTTTGTTAAGTGCGTATGCTCCGGTCGGAATAATACGCGCATTATCCCGTTGAGCTATTTTCAAGGCAATGGCATCTAATGACGGCTCACGCAATGTGCCGTCCCACTTGTCATACAAAGGTCTATAGTAAATACCTTTTGCAAAGCGATACAACAATCCGTTACGGCACAAGCGGCTTAGTCCCGACCGTACAGCATCGGGAGTGCCGCACGTTGTGAAATCATCAGGAATAAGTATTGTTCCTTCTTTTGTCTGCTCCACAATATCGTGCATCGCCTTGTAAGAACTGTTTGCACCCATAGTTTTATATTTTGCCACAAAGTTAGTGCTTTTTTGTGGTATATTGTGCGGCTTGCAGAAATTATTTGCTTGGATATTTGACAACATTGATTTTGATGCTTAATCAACAACAAAAAACTTTATTGCAGCAATTCAGAGAAATACTCTTCTCTAAAGGTGTCGATTCAACCGTACCCCCTTGCCTCAAAGAATAGTTGTGCAAAGTTTCGTGTGATGGGGTGGTTTCAACACACACCATCTATATCTATTGCACTTTGACCATTCAGAATCTCAATCTCGCTTTTAGTACGCATTCCTAAGGGGGGTGGGTTGCCCCCCTTTTAATAGTATGTTTGTTATGGGGTCGTTTGAACCGAACCCATAAACTTGGTAATCGCATTAAAAAATCATTCAACTTGCCACATTTCGCATGAGATAAAGGTTAAAATCGTTAAATCTTCACTTTTTTAGTCCCTCGTATCAAATACACAGGACTTTTCTACCGTATTATCTGCAAGTTGCTGATAATCAACAGCTGCTATATACGGATATTGTAGTAATCTCACTAATATTAGTATTCCTAATTCTGTGAAGACTATATGATACGGTGCGTTTTGTGGCTGCACTAAGCTCACCGAAATAATAATTCCGAGTTCGGTAAGCAAACTTGGTGATTCCATGCACGAACCTGGAACTATATTTAATGGGTGTACAAATCTGAAAAAGATAACGGTCTCATCAGGAAATGCTTATTATACAGATATTGATGGCATATTGTTTGATAAGGCTGTCACGAAATTGCATAAGTGTCCGGAGGCGAAGCCGTTGACGGAATATACGATTCCTAATTCGGTGACAAGTATAAATGACTATGCTTTTTACAGATGTGTCAGCTTGGCTAAGGTTGTTGTTCCTAATTCTGTTACGAGTATAGGTAGTTCTGCTTTCGGTGGCTGTTCGAGCTTGGTTAATATAAACATCCCGAATTCTGTTACGAGTATAGGTACTTATGCTTTCTTTTATTGTATTTAGAAGGGTGTAACCAACTGCATATAATGAAAAGCACTGGTAAATAAAACCCTGATTATCAATACTATTTGAATTTTAACACTTCGCAGCCAGTTTTTGGTGCTTCGACATTTTCCGCATAATTTTGTAACGTATTTCTATCGCGGTGAATGTACGGAGCTTTATTTTTGCCACAAAATTCAAGTCTGGTGACAAAGGTTGACAACGGTTCACAAACAGTGACAAAAGACTGGACGAAATGCGAAGGTTGTCACAAAAGTTAAGCAGGTTGACGATAGGCGACAATAGTTGACTTCCGTTCACTTCCCGATGCAATACACAGAAAAGAGTGTAAAACATTAAAATAAGGGAAGAATGAAGAAGACAAGAAAATGCGCATTTTGCGGCAGTGAGTTCACCGCCAACAGCGGAATGCAGAAGTATTGCTCCGTCAGTTGTGCCGATGAAGCCAAGAAAGAGAGAAAGAAAAGGAATGAGGATTTCCTCAAGGCAGCAGAACCTGTTATAGGACTGAGGCAGCAGGAGTACCTCACCTTCTCCAAGGCGGCTATCCTTATGGGATGCTCGCGCCAGTACATTTATAAGCTCGTGTCGCAGGGCAAGCTGAAAGCCTCACGCATCAGCAGCCGTATGGCTTTCATACGCAAAGCCGACATCGAAAAGATGCTGGATGGCAACTCTTATAATAAGGTAGTGTTCGGCAACCGACCGAAACCAACAGCTATTAAGAAGCATCAGAAGAAGCAAGAAAATGTACCCGTTTCTGACGAGCCTTTGACCTATCTCTCCGGCGAGGAGGTGATGTCCATTTATAAGGTAAAGCAGATGTGGCTTTACACCACAGCTAAGCGAAATCAGATACCCATGTGTCGCATTGCTGGAAAGAACTATTACAGCAAAAGCCATGTGGAGGAATGTCTCGGTCTGACCGTTGACACCTCTATTATTACCGAATGGCTCACAACAGACGAAGTGTTCGAGGAGTTCGGCATGAAAGCTACCGCCATTCGTGCCTACGCATACCGCCACAACATTCCCACGAAGAAGGAATACGGCATCACCTATTATTCAAAGACACACCTTGCGGAGCTGCGACAGATAGACATGATGACAGATGAACGGTATTGCACCGTTGATGAGGTGTCAGAGAGATACGGACTGTCCAAAGCCAATATCCACCATATCACCAAAGTTTACTGCATAGAAAAGAAAAAAGTGGGTGTAAGAAATCTACTACTTCGTGCCGATGTAGAACGTGTAATGGCGGAAAGAGCCGCAAAAGGGTTGTAACTAACAATGATAATACGTTTATCTGTCAATTATCATCATTAACTGCCATCAACGGCATATCATTCAGTTCCTTTGCAAAAGCGAAAACAGGCTGCACCTCGGCATAATTCAAATAAATTTGATTCTGCTCTCAATTTGCACTGTCTTTGCACTGTGGAGATAGTCTCCACCAAGTAACATTCATAAATAACAAAGAAAGACTATGAGTAATATCTGTAAGACCGTGAACCTTTACACACGGAAAATCAAGGGCGGCAAGATGCTGTCCTACTTCCTCGACTATTATCCCGGCTACCGTGACGAGACCACCAACAAAGTGCTGCGCCACGAGTCACTCGGTATCTACATCTATGCACATCCGAAGACACAGCGCGAGAAAGACTACAACGCGCGGCTGTCAGAGAAAGCCGAGGCACTGCGCTGCCGTAGATACGAGGAGATTGTGAATGAGCGTTACGAGTTCTTTGACAAGAACAAGCTGAACGGCAGTTTCATTGATTACTTCAAGAAGTACGCAGGAAAGAAAAACTCTCGCTATGAGCAGGCATTCCTGCACTTCAGCCAGTTTACGGGCGGCAAATGCACCTTTGCCGAAATCACCGTAGAGCTGTGCAACAAGTTCCTTGAATATCTACGCACCACGCATCAGGTAATTCATACCAAGCGCAAGCTGCACACTAATACCATAGCCAGCTATTGGTCCGCATTTCTCGGCACGCTCCATGCCGCCCACCGTGACAGGAAGATAAAGGAGAATCCTTGTCCCTATCTGGAACGTGCCGAAACAATCCCGACCGACAAGGTGGGGCTGTCAGCTGATGAACTCATACGGTTGGCAGAAACACCTTGCGAGGTTCCTATACTAAAGACCGCCTTCCTTTTCTCCTGCCTTACAGGACTGAGGAAGAGTGATGTCAAGCCATTCACATGGGAAATGATACAGCCCGAAGCCGACGGCACACTATATATCACCGACCGTATGCAGAAGACAAAGCAGATTGTCCACAACCCGATAGGAGACGAGGCACTGGCATTGATAGACAGCGGTAAAAGGGAGGGACTTGTGTTTCCCGGCTTCAAGGACAACATGACGCAGGCACCACTCAAGCAATGGGTGAAGGCAGCGGGCATCACCAAGCACATCACCTACCATTCGAGCAGGCACACCTTCTGCTCTCTGCAACTTCAGGCAGGGACAGACCCCAATACCGTAAAGGAACTTGTCGGTCACAAGAACCTCACCACCACGCAGCAGTATCTTGACAGCGTTGACAGCAGGAAGAAGGAGGCGGCAAACCGCATCACATTAAAACGTAAGACGGAATAACGTCATTCTATCGTTTTGCTGTTTTACAAGCGATTGGAGTATGATTCTGAGTATGAAATCATACTCCAATATTAATTTGTCCTAAATCACTGCGTTTATCTGCGACTATTTTCGCATATACCCAAACCGCCATAGTAACTTTGCTGTAAATAACCGTCAGTAAGACGTAATATAGAACAATAAAACAATTATAAAACATGAGAAATCTGAGTACGATTATCAGCAAAGAGACCTGCCTTTTCTATGGTCTCCCCGGCACGGCCATCCTTGCCGTATCACTCATCCTGTCCTACAAAGTCGGAAATGACTTCGGAGGGAGTACGTTTGTAAACACCATTTCCTTCTTTGGCTGCAATGTCCTGTTGTGGCTGCTATACTTGGTATTGTTCCAGTACCTGCCTGTTGACTTGATGAGGATTTTGCTGTCAAGGAAGAATCTCGTTAGCATTGGAGCAACGGAACAAAGTACGGATATAGGGATTGTTGCCACTCCTGCCAGCACCATCAAACCTATGACCGCCGAAGAATACAAAGCCCATTGTGCCGAGTTTGAGCGCAAAAAGCAGGAGAAACACCAAAAACTCGTCAACCCTGTCATAGATTATGTTGGCAGGGTGATGGCACCATTCATGGAGGAAACTGAACTCGACCTGCTCCGCAATGAGATTCGGGCATGGTGCGACAATCCGAACTATAAGCCCAAACCTGTCAAGTTAAAAACGGTTCATGACTATAAGGACAAGCTGAAGACTGTCTCTTTCAAGCATTTCATCTGGAATATCGCCGCAAGGCTTGGCTTTGAAAACGGATATTCAGGGAAGATACAGGCCGATTTCATCAAGTCACTGTTCCCAAACGAGTTGAAAGATGTAGAATCCAAATCATTGGAAAGAAGTCTGACAAGCTCGCCTGAAGACGGACACATCAAACTTGACAGGCCAAGGCATACGGACAATTATGCGTTCCACTTCTGACCATTAACATTTTACTTTGATATACATTTATATATAAGGAGGCTCATCCGAGCTTCCTTTTTTGTTATATGTCATAGTGTCCTGCTGTTATCCATTGTTTGCTAAATAATACTTTTCTTATTCCCGTATTCTCTTTCTTTACTCTCCATTTTACCCCTTGTTTCTTGATAGTACAGTTATCTCAGGATTATCCGCCGATTATCATCAATAATCTGTATCACAGGTATATCATTCAGTTCCTTTGCCGCAACTTAATTTTCAAAAGTATGACAAACGAACTTACATTCAACGACCTCCCGCAGGTCGTGGCCGAGCTTCGGGATGAGGTAATCGGCATGAGACAAATGCTCACCAGTTTGCAAAAAGAGAACGGACAGCGCAAGGAGAACACTCACCGCCCAATGTCAGTGGAAGAAGCAGCGGAATATCTGAAGATACCGCTACGTACCCTTTATATGAAATTGGGCAACGGCACCATTCCTGCAACCAAGCCAGGCAAGCGGTATGTCCTCTATCAGGACGAGCTTGACAGGTGGCTGGAGTGCAACCGAAAGAATCCCGTTCCGCTGACCGATGAGGAACAGAACGCAGCCATCCTTGCTGCCAATAGACGCAAGCCCAACAAAAGGACATGGTAGTTATGGAGAATGTTGACGAGAATAACATCAAAGGTAAGGTTTCCTCTACACAACAGCCTTTCAATGTGATAGCCGCCATCGGTGCGGAACTGGAGTGTCAAAGGCAAAAGGCGAAGAACGTACCTGAGAGGACAGGCATGTTCACGGTCAGGACGGCAAACCGCACCATACAGGAGGCGGCAAACCGCCCCGACCCTGTACCACTCTGGAAATCGCTCTGGTATGAGGGAGAAGTGTGTTGCCTATTCGCTGACAGCAATCTCGGCAAATCCATCTATGCCGTGCAGATAGCAAGCAGCATAGCCAAAAGCCGTAAAGTCCTCTATTTTGACTTTGAACTGTCCGACAAGCAGTTCCAGTTGCGCTATACTGACGAGACGACAGGCAAGTACCACGAGTTCCCTCCAGATCTGTACCGTGTGGAGATAGCAAGGGACTATGAATATCCTGACACCAGCTTCGAGGATGCTCTTATCATGGAGATAGAGAAACTGTCTGTAGAAGCGGAATGCAAAATCCTGATAATCGACAATCTTTCCTATCTGTGCCTGACTTCAGAGAAAGGCGAGGACGCGGGAAAGCTGATGTCAAGACTGATGGAGCTTAAACGAAAGTACGGGCTTTCGATGCTGATACTGGCTCACACACCCAAGCGTCCGCTGAACATGCCCATCACGCAGAACGACCTTGCCGGGAGCAAGAAACTGTATAACTTCTTTGACAGCGTTTTCGCCATAGGCAAGTCCGCCAAGGATGGGAACCTCAGATATATCAAGCAGCTCAAAGTCAGATACGGGAGTTTTGAGTATGGTGCGGACAATGTGATCGTATGCTCCATTGAGAAGAATAATGACTTCCTGCAATTCGTGACAGTGGGCTATACCACAGAAGCTGTCCACCTTAAGGAGATAACAGAGGAAGAAAGAGCCAGATTAAAGAATGAAGCCAAGGCTTTACACTCGCAGGGCGTTTCATACCGTGAAATCGGGAAACAGCTCAACATATCAAAGACCACGGCAGAAAGATACTGCAAGCCATGAGGGACACAACCGGAGTGCATGATGTCCCAAGTGTCCCACTTTTCCCCTATGGGAACATGGTACAAACAGGACTGTTCGGGACACATGGGACAGGGTGGGACAGTTACTTTGTACAAACAATACTCTATTCCAAGTGTCCCTGTGTGTCCCGTCTGTCCCACCGTCCCGGGCATCCCAGTCGTACTGGGGCACACAGGTGGGACATGGTGGACAGATGCAAGGCAATAAATAAAGTGAACCGATTATGAGATATGAGCTACAGAAATACCGGACAAGGAACGACAGGCATACCTGCCCCAAATGTGGTGGTCGGCATTGCTTCACCTATTACGTGGACGAGAACGGACAACCGCTTGATAAATCCGTGGGCAGGTGCGACCATGAGAGCGGATGCGGCTACCACTATCCACCGAATGAGTACTTCAAAGACCATCCGGACAGGAATCTGTCTGAAACACGGCAATACCCGAACACGGTTATCAGAAAGGACACTCATAGGAACAAGTCCATTAATACCGTTCCAATGGAATATGTCAGAAGCTCACGCAGTGACAACAGCCATCTGATACAGTTTCTCTTTTCCCTGCAAAAGGATAATGAGGCGGATCTCAAACGTGTATTGGAAGACTACCGTATAGGAGCGACCCGGGATGGGGATACTATTTACTGGCAGATTGACAAAGATAACCGTGTGCGTGGTGGAAAGATTATCGCATATAACAAGGAAGACGGACACCGCATCAAGGACAAGGGTGTGAACTGGGTGCATTGTCTGTTGAAAAAGCAGGCAGTGTTCAATCAGGATTGGACACTCTCCCAGTGTCTGTTCGGCGAACACCTGCTGTCGGCATCGGCAAACCGCGACAAAGTAGTAGCTGTGGTGGAATCCGAGAAGACAGCCGTTGTCTGTGCAATCCAATATCCCGACTGCGTATGGCTCGCCACAGGAGGGAAAAGCCAGTTGGCTATTGACAAGATGAAGGTGCTTGCCGGGAGGACGGTCATCTTCTTCCCCGACGTGGACGGCTACCGTGAATGGATGGAACGTATAAAAGTTTTTTCCTTTTGTCGCAGTGTCACGGTTTCGGACTTCTTGGAGAGGAACGCCACGGAGGAAGACCGTGCCGCAAAGGTGGACATCGCAGACCTCATACTCCGTCAATGGAAAGAGGACGCACACAGGAACAGTGACTCTCCACTTGCCGTTGCCGAGAAGACGCTTCGCGAGATGGTCAAACGCAATCCTGCATTGCAGACTCTTATAGACACGCTCGGTCTTGTTCCTGTCGTGGAAGACGGATGAAGCCCGGCTTGCCGGTTATAGGGCTTGCCGCTCATATAGCCCACTATAACTACACGCTCCGCTTCCGTAGTTGTGGGCTCTTCCGAGGGACTTATGGCTCTGCCCTAAGAACCCGGTCGAGACTCTGCCCCGACACCCCGGCAAGGACTTTCAGCCCTATGCAACCCGACCAAAGGCTTTTGCAGACGTGCAAAATGCAGACCCTCTCTTTGGAAACTCCGCTCAGGGATGTTCCCTGATAACCCTAATCCAATTATAGTATTATTCATATAAAATCATAGAAGAATGGCACAGACATCAGACCATATCAAGCCTTGCAATATAGGCAGCAGCGAGGCGCACAACAGGCGCACTACCGAATATCTCAAACATATAGGCAAAGAGAAATTCTACATCAGGACAGACCTCACACCGCAGAACTCTTCATGGGTATCATCGCTCATGGAGGGCAAGGACTTGACCACTTATTACAATGAAATCGCCCGGATGGTAAAAGAGAAAACGGGACGTGCCATGCAGACAAAAGAGCGGACAGTCACCAACAAGAAGACCGGCAAGACAAAAGTCATCAGTGGCAGTTCTCCGATTCGTGAGAGCGTGGTGGTGTGTAAACCCGACACAACCGTTGACCAGCTTCGGAAGTATTGCGACCGCTGCCATGAGCGTTGGGGCATCACAGCCCTGCAAGTCTTCATTCATCTGGACGAGGGACATTACGGTACACCGGGAGACAACTCCACGTGGAAGCCGAACTGCCATGCACATATTGTATGGGACTGGATGAACCATGAGACGGGTAAGTCATATAAGCTCGGCAGGGAGGACACGAGCTTGATGCAGGATATGGTGGCGGAATGTCTGGGCATGGAACGTGGCACACGAAAGGAGGAAACCGGCAAGGCTCATTTGGAACGCACGGATTTCATCATCGCCAAACAGAAGCGCGAAGTAGAGGAAGCCACCAACAAGAAAAAGCACCTTGATCATGAGAACCAAGTCCGTGAGAAAATAGGTGCGGAACTGGATGACGAGATTGCACGGAAGCAGAACAAGGCAAACCGTGAGAATGGCAATGCTATTATTTCAGGTGCTGCAAGACTGTTCGGGAAAGGCAAATATGCAGATTTGGAAAAAGAGAATGATGCTTTGAAAAAGCAGTTAACCGTTCTGATGGGCAAAATGAATGCAAGGGAAATGGAACATCGTTCTCTGTTAGGTCAATCTATTGAAAGGCAGAAAGAACTTGAAACCGTAATCAACAAGCAACAGTCTGAAATCAATAATCTTCGTATGATAATAGAAGAGAAGAACAATCAGATTGCACGTCTTGACAGGTTGGCTCATCCACAGCGTTACCGTCTCTCTTCGGGAGCTGAACTTGACAGAATATTCGTGCCGAACTACAATAATCCGTCTTTGCATATCTGGACGAAAGTCGGGGACGAGTTTTTTGATGATACGAAATACTGTATATCACATGATATTGCCCAAAGGCATTTCCATGGCGAACTGACGGACGAGGAGTTTGTCAATGCCGTATTTGAGCCGCATGAGCAAGTGAATGAGGCGCAAATGCAATTGCTTGGTGCAGCTTTCATGCTGGCAAGTGGCGGCCCTGCACAATCTCATGTGGGTACAGGCTACGGTGGCTCACAGTCGGATTTGCCATGGGGTAAAAAGAAGATAAAAAGATAGCCATAGAAATGAAGTGATTATAGGTATGTTTACTTGAAAAGTAGAATTAATACAAGTAATAGAAGATAGCATGCTGTGTTCTATCAGTCTTATTAATGGAGGCTTCTCCAAATTGTATAACTAATAAAATAACGATAATGATTTACGGATACATCAGAGTTAGCAGCGACAAACAAACAGTAGAGAATCAACGCTTTGAGATAAATAATTTCTGCGAGCGAGAGAAAATTACAATTGATGGTTGGATAGAAGAAACCATTAGTGGAATGAAATCATACGACAAACGACAATTAGGCAGGTTGCTCAACAAAGTACAGAAAGATGACCTAATTATCTGTGCCGAATTGTCTCGCCTTGGGCGTAATCTTTTCATGATTATGGAGATACTGAATATTTGCATGACAAAAGAGTGTCGTGTCTGGACTATCAAAGACAACTATCGTCTGGGCGATGATATTCAAAGCAAAGTGCTCGCCTTTGCATTTGGGCTATCTGCTGAGATAGAACGCAATCTGATTAGTCAAAGAACCAAAGAAGCGTTGGCACGTAAGAAAGCAGAAGGTGTTGTTTTAGGACGCCCCAAAGGCAGGAAGAGTGCGCCTGACAAATATAAGTTATCAGGGAAAGAAACTTTGATAAGGGAACTATTAGCGATTGGCGTATCAAAACGTAAAATTGCAAAAATCTGTAAGGTTGACCGGAATACACTCGCTCGCTTTATCAAAGCGAAGTTGGCAGAAGAAATTTGAGCGTTTTCGTGCAGCAACAGGGCGTGGAGTGTGACTTTGCTAGTTCTG
>CAMWVS010000064.1 GCA_947177775.1 uncultured Prevotella sp. | reverse complement strand
ACGCAAAGATAACCACGCAGAAACTTGACAACGACCTGACCATGTTCGGCAACAAACTCAATCAGTCGTTTAACAACATATCAATGGGATGAGTATGGAAAGAAATATCATAACTATGGGTGAATCCGGCTATATCATCATGCCGGCATTCTGCTATAACGATATTCTTCTTTTGTTAATACACTCGCAGGTAAAGGTGGAAAAGCACCAAGTCCGGAAAGTCTTGCAGGAGTGCTGGAAGCTCACACCTGCAGCCAACGGACTGACCTATACCACCTACCAGTTCAACTATAATCGGGAATGTCGATATGAGCCGATAAAAAGAGTCGGTCGTTTCTACACCGTCACAAGGGAACAGCTTGAATCCCTGTAATATCATTCTTTTTTGTTGAATTGATGAATAAGGATATGACTATGCTGATAACTAATAATATACACTCTCAACAATTTCTCAACAATCGAAAAGAGCTGTTGAGAGAGGAACAGCACCCGTTTGTTGGTTCCTCTTTTGTCGAGTGGTTTGTTGAGAAGATGTTGAATAGCTATAATGCTGTATATAAGCGTGCTATGACAACCATTCATCAAATCATCGTTTTTACATTCATCACTAAATCCATTGTAAGATTATGACTACACAAGAAGCGAAACAAATCAGAATCGCAGACTATCTGCAAAGTCTGGGCTACACGCCCGTAAAGCAACAGGGAAACAGCCTGTGGTACAAATCCCCGTTCCGGCAGGAAACGGAAGCCTCGTTCAAGGTGAATACCGACCGTAACTTGTGGTTCGATTACGGGCTGGGTAGGGGCGGCAACATCATTACGTTGGCACAGGAACTTTATGCATCCGACTATGTGCCTTACCTGCTTGACAGGATAGCTGAACAGGCTCCACACGTCCGTCCCGTGTCTTTCTCTTTTCGCCAGCAGGCATCCGAACCGAGTTTTCAACATCTGGAAGTGAGAGAACTCACCCATCCGGCATTGCTCCGCTACTTGCAAGAACAGGGTATAAACATAGCTTTGGCAAAGCCGGAATGTAGGGAACTGCACTTCATCCATAACGGAAAGCCTTATTTCGCCATCGGTTTCCCGAACGTGGCAGGAGGATATGAGGTACGTAACCGTTTTTTCAAAGGCTGCATCGCCCCGAAAGACATCAGCCATATCCGGCAACGGGGAGAGTCGAGAGAGAAATGCCTCGTGTTCGAGGGCATGACGGACTATCTTTCCTTCCTCACGTTGCGGATGAAGAACTGCCCGACCATACTCAACCTTGACAAGCAGGATTACGTCATCCTCAATTCTGTCTCCAATGTTTCCAAAGCCATAGATGTGCTGCACGGGTACGGGCGCATTCACTGTCTGCTCAACAATGACGATGCAGGAAGAAACGCATACCGAGAACAGGAGAGGGAGTTCACCGGACGTATCCGCGACTTCTCCGACAACTACAAAGGGCACAAAGACCTGAATGATTACCTGTGCGGCAAGCGACAGGAATTAGTCATTAGTCCACCACCACAAACCATCGTAAAACCGAAGAAGAAAGGATTGGGATTGTGACATTCCGAATGAGAAAAACGGGAGCTGCCCGAAACTTATTCTTCGAGGATTTGGAGGTAGCAAGTTTGTGTTTCGGGTGTACCGAAACCGCTTGCTGTCCACCATCCAAGTTACAGGAGGTGGCATCCCGTTGGTCTATACAGTATAATCAGTAACAGCATTGAAAGTAGAAAATGGAGCATAAGGAATATAAGAAACTTAACAAGGGCGGTCGCCCGAAAAAGGAAACGGCGGAAAAGCTGAGCTATCGCATTGGCGTGAAAATGGCGGCAGCCGACTACTTCCGCCTGCTGACACGGGCGCATGAGGCAGGCGTATCGCCGAGCGAGTACATGAGGGAATGTTTCCGCAACGGTCATGTGAAGGAACGGTTGTCGGAGGAACACACCGGATACATCCGCCAGCTCTGCGGCATGGCGAACAATCTCAACCAGCTTGCGCATAAGGCTAACGCCGGAGGCTTCCACGACGCGCGGTGGGACTGTAAGGTGGCTGTGGCACGGATTCACGAACTCTTGACCAATATAGGGATATGATGGCGAAAATTACAAAGGGAAGCGACTTTAAGGGTGAGGTGGACTACATCCTTGATAAAGACAAGGGGACACAGGTGGTGGCATATGACGGCTTGTTCATGGAAAATAAAGATACCATCGCCATAAGTTTCAATGCACAGTCGCAAATGAATGGCAAAGTTTCAAAACCAGTCGGACACATTGCATTGAGTTTTTCCAAAGAGGGTGAGCCATGTCTGACGAACCGTGTCATGGCGAACATCGCACTTGAATACATGGAGCGGATGGACATCCGTGATACACAGTTCTTCATCGCCCGTCATTTCGACAAAGAGCATCCGCACGTGCATATCGCGTATAACCGAATCGACAACAACGGCAACACCATTTCAGACAGGAACGAACGGTTGCGCAGTAGCCGTATCTGCAAGGAGCTAACCATGAAGTACGGCTTGCACATGGCTGGCGGTAAGGATAATGTCAAGCGCAACCGCCTGAAAGAGCCGGACAAGACGAAATATGAGCTTTACGACATCCTCAAAGCGGAAGTCGGCAGATGCAGCAACTGGAACGTGCTTGTCGCCAACCTGAAACGGCAGGGAGTGGAAGTTAATTTCAAGCACAAGGGGCAGACCAACGAAATACAGGGCATTGTCTTCACCAAGAACGGCTACCATTTCAACGGCTCCAAAGTGGACAGACGTTTCAGCTATTCCAAGATTGATGCTGCCTTACAGCTCAATAGGTATGGGGAACGCATGAATCTGATACCGAAAGTCTGTACAACAGATACGCCAAACGCAACTTCCGATGCAGCAAGAGGAGAACTTGTCAGCGGTTCATTAGAATTGCTAAACGGTCACGGTTCATCCTGTAACGCCACCGATGCGGAAGCCAATCTGGAAATGGCGGAGATTCTTCGCAGGAAAAAGAAACGCAAACGGGGAATAAGATTGTAATATGAATTTTTCTAAATATGACTGGTGTGTTGGAACAGGAAATACGGTTCATCTCTGCGGACCGTATTTCTTCTCAAATAAATCTTGATTGATTTCACCCCATTCAATCATAGCGTCAAGGATGGGAAGCAAGGAGCGGCCAAGTTCCGTGATGGAATATTCTGACCGCGGCGGCAGTTCCGGGTAAATGGTTTTAGCCACCAACCCGTCTTCCACCAACTCTTTTAGCTGGAGGTCCAGTACTCGTGGCGCAGCTTCGGGCAAGACCTTGTGAAGTTCACTTGGTCGCATGGAGGTATCACGCAATTCATCCAAGATACATGATTTCCATTTGGAATTTATCAAACTCATTGTCAACCGTAACGGGCAACTTAAATCGACAGGTATTTTTCTTTCGTACATAATTTCTATTCTTTGGAACTCTGCAAAGGTAACTATAATTTATCTGAAACAAAGTATACCGAAAAATTATTCGGTATATGAATATTTTTTCAGTACTTGTAGGAATAAGAACTACCCTGTAACTTTGCAAGCAATTAAGGAACAAAACATTTTATCATGAGAGATTCAATCAAAGAATACGAGGCAGTGCAGGCCGCTGCCATGAAATTTGTGGAGAGTGTGGCAAAAGGCGACAGCCGATATGCCCGCGAGTTGTTTACCGATGATGCCGTGCTGTTCGGCTTCCTTGATGGGATGTTGGAACGCGGTTCCATCGAACAGTTCTACCGCAATGTGGATACCGTCAGCGGCGGCGAGGAATTCAAGGCCCGTGTTGATGTGGTGGCGGTGGAAGAAACGCTTGCTGTAGTCCGTGTACTGGAGGAGGGCTGGGGAGGTCGTATCGACTTTACCGACTATCTGCTTCTGCTAAAAATTGACGGCGAATGGAAGTGCGTGGCAAAAGCCTATAATCAAAACTCGAATACCATTCAAAAGAAATAAGAATCATGGGAAAGAAAATTGTCATATTGAACGGAAGCCCACGACTGAAAGGCAATACGGCTGGGCTGATAGAGGCCTTCAAGCAAGGTGCGAAAGAAGCTGGGCATACGATGGAGGTGTTTAATTTGCAACGGATGGACATCCATCCCTGTCTGGGGTGTCTGGGCGGCGGTAAAGACAGACAAAGCCCTTGTGTACAAAAGGATGATATGGCGAAGATTTATCCGCATTACGAAACGGCAGATGTGTTGGTGCTGGCATCGCCGATGTATTATTGGAGCATCACGGCACAACTAAAAGCTGTCATCGACCGCCTGTTTGCCGTGACGGAAAAAAGTCCCGAATACCACACCCCCATGCAGCACTGCGTACTGCTCATGGCGGCAGAGGGCGACACGCCGGACAATTTCGAGCCGGTCGAGCATTATTACCATGCCTTGCTCCGCCATCTCGGTTGGGAGAACCTTGGTGAAGTCTATGCCGGCGGTGTGATGCAGGTGGGCGACATTGCCGGACATCCTTCGTTGGCAAAAGCATATAATTTAGGTAAGACCATCTGAAAGAAGCGCGTATGAAAGTATTGCTCATCAACGGCAGCCCCAACAAGGAGGGCTGCACCTATACCGCTCTGCATGAAGTTGAAATGGTCTTGTGGCGGCACGGGATTGAAACGGAGTTGCTCTACCTCGGCAAGAAACCGGTAGCCGGATGTATCGCCTGCATGAAATGCATCGAGACCGGGCATTGCTTCCGCGATGATGCCGTCAAGGAGATTCAAGGTAGGCTTGCGGAGTTCGATGCCATCATTCTCGGTTCGCCCGTCTATTACAGCCAGCCTACGGGGCAGATAACGTCATTCTGCCAGCGGCTTTTCTTCTGCAAGGAGGGCGAAATGGCAGGCAAGTTCGGTGCATCGGTCGTGTCGTGCCGCCGTGGCGGTGCTTCTGCCACGTTCGAGCAGCTCAACCAGTTTTTCACCATCTCCAATATGCCCGTTGTCTCTTCGCAATATTGGAACTCCGTACACGGATTCACCCCGGAAGATGTCCGCAAAGACGAAGAAGGGTTGCAGACGATGCGCTCCCTTGGCGAAAATATGGCTTGGCTGCTGAAGAGCAGGGAAGCAGCCATTAAGCAAGGCATAGAAGCACCTGTTTATGAGCCAAGATTGCGTACACATTTTATTCAGAACAAATAAAAAACGGAAAACATGAAAACGATAACATTATTGGCAGCATGTTGCATGACATTGCTGGCCACCATCCCGGCATCAGCCCAAAACAACGGCGAATCCGATAGAACAGGTTGCTGTAAACTCCAAGAACAATGTTCACCCTCAGCATCTTGTCCAAACCTTGAAATGGCGGGGATAGTCAAAGCTATTGAGTATTATATAGATGGCGGACGAAAAGGAGATAGCCAAATCGCACGCAAGGGATTTGCTGAAAACGCTACCATGTCGTGGTCTGAGAACGGAAAATTAAAAAGCGTCCCTATTCAGGAGCTGTATGACCTGTATGACCAGCCGCAGAAACCCGATGGTGGTGTTTCGTATAAAATATCATCGTGCAGTGTCGCCGAAGACGTTGCCATAGTGCGTATTGAATCCAAATTCGGATACAATGAGTTTTTCGATATGTTTACACTCGTAAAAGACGGTGACGGTTGGAAGATAATCAGCAAAGTCTATCATAAAAAGTGACGTTATGGAAGAGAGTATCAAGGGAATACTCGAAGCAATCAAGTAGCCCGACTTGAATTTACGAGTTGGGCCACTTATTTTTGAGTGTTGTCCAACCAAGTGGCAACGAATACATGACGAAAATAATCATCTTAGAAGACAATCCCACATACAATACTTTCATCAGCAAGTTCTTGGCAAAGGCGGGATTCAAGAGTATACAGGTTCATCGCCTTTTTACTGCCAAAAAACATTTGCTGGAAGCCGGGGATGATGACATCGTATTGGCCGCTCTGCGCTTGTCCGATGGCGAAAGCACGGAGCTTTTAAGGTGGATGAAAGACAACGACCGATTGTTACCGTTATCATCATGACAAACTATGCCGAGGTACATACGGCTGTGGAATGCATGAGACTCGGCTCGATTGACTACATGCCCAAACTTCTGATTGAGGACAGGCTGTTACCGCTTCTCCATACCATTGTCAAAGAGCAGGAAGAGAAGCGGGAATTTCAGAACCGTATATTTGTCCGTCAAGGTACGGCATATCAGAATATGCTGAAACGCATCCGGTTGGTGGCACCGACCCGTTTGAATGTACTTGTGCTTGGCGAAAGCGGCACAGGCAAAGAGCACATCGCCCGCCAAATCCACCTCCAAAGCAAATTGGCTGCCAAGCCTTTCGTAGCCGTGGACTGCGGCTCGCTTACCCCCTCACTGGCTCCGTCCGCATTTTTCGGGCATGTCAAAGGAGCGTTCACAGGTGCGGATTACAACGTGAACGGTTACTTTCAAGAGGCGAATGGCGGCACGCTGTTCCTTGACGAAATTGGAAACCTGCCTATGGAAACGCAACAGATGTTGTTGCGGGCCATACAGGAAAACTGTTACCGTCCGGTCGGAGCAAAGGAGAACAAAAACACGAACATACGGATTGTATCAGCCACGAACGAGGATTTGCAGCGAGCAATCAAAGAACGGCGTTTCCGACAGGATTTGTTCTATCGTTTGCAAGGTTATGTGATAACCGCCCCTCCGTTGCGTGACTGCCCGGAGGACATCATGCCGTTGGCCGGATTCGGAACATACGAACGGAAACACGATTCTTGCAGCCAAACTGCTCGGCATAGGCAGGACAACGTTATACACCAAAATGGAGAAATACGAGATAACGATAAAAAAGACCATCCGATAAAAATGTACAGGCGATGTTGCCCTGTTCCCGATTTTTATTACTACTTTTGCATCAAGACGAGTGACATTGACAGCAACTTACAGCAAAGCGCAGAAACAGGCACAGTTGCCAATTCGTTACCTCTATTTTAACCTTTCTCTCAAACCTCTTATAAATAAAGAGGTTATAAAAGTCTTCCAGAATTACCAAAAAACTCCGACAATCTTACTTCCTGTGCGCAAAAAACGTCAGGTTTCTTTTATTTAGCTTAGCATAGCTACTGACGAAATCTTTTCCTGACAATACAGACATCTGTTTTTGGAAATGTTACACGGCCTGTGTAACGGTGTTACATGGCCTGTGTAACACTGTAACACGGCCCGCGTAACACTGTTACACAGGCCGTGTAACACCGTTACGCGAGCCGTGTAATAAACTTACGACTGCTTCCATGCCCGCTTTATGCCCGCTCCATGATGGCGATTTTTATTATAATTCCTGTTAAATAGTGCGTGGTGACGGAAAAATTAAGTATTTTTGCAACTTAAAACCAATAATACCGCACATTATATATAATAATCTGTATGTCGTGTATCTTACATATCGAGACCAGCACCGACGTCTGTTCGGTGGCTGTGAGTCATGACGGCGGATGTCTGATGAACCGTGAGGACCACAGCGGTCCTAATCATTCGGTGCAGCTTGGAGTGTTTGTTGACGAGGCGCTGACATTCATCGACAGCAGCGGTCTGACGCTTGACGCTGTGGCCGTCAGCAGCGGCCCCGGGTCTTACACAGGTCTGCGTATCGGCGTGTCCATGGCCAAAGGCATCTGCTATGGCCGTGGCGTGAGCCTGATAGCCGTTCCCACCCACGAACTGCTCTGCGTTCCGGTTCTTCTCGGCCACGACGAGCTGGAGGAGGACGCACTGCTGTGCCCGATGCTTGACGCCCGCCGCATGGAGGTCTACGCCGGAGTCTACGACCGGGCGTTGCGACCTGTGCGCGAGATCAGTGCCGATGTCGTCGACGGTGATACCTACCGCAGCCTGCTGGATAGCCATCCCGTCTATTTCTTCGGAAACGGTGCGGCAAAATGTATGGACGTTATAGCCCATCCCAACGCCCGTCTGATAGAGGGCATCGAGCCGCTGGCCCGCTGGATGCAGCCGTTGGCCGAAAAGCGCATGGCCGCCGGCAAGACAGAGGATGTGGCCTATTTCGTTCCCTTCTATCTGAAGGACTTTGTGGCAAAGACGCCGCGGAAGCTCCTCTGAATCCCTTTAAAGAACAAGAAATGGAAATCAACGGATTAGATTATAACACTCAGCGTGAACCGCTGATGATGCCAGAATACGGCAGAGAGATACAGAAAATGGTCGACCATGCCGTGAGTCTGTCGGACAGACAGGCGCGTCAGCAGTGTGCCGAGACCATAGTGAGGCTTATGGGGACGAAGGTGCCGCAGCTCCGCGAGAATTCCGACTATGAGCGCACGTTGTGGGACCACCTCTATCTCATGAGCCACAAGCAGCTTGACATACAATGGCCCTACGATGTTGCCGAAGCAGAGAAAATCCTGAACAAGCCGCAGCCGATGAAGTTGCCGTCGCAGGAAGGACGTGTCCATCTGCGCCACTACGGCCGGCTGATGGAAGGACTGTTCGCCAAGCTCATGGAAATGCCCGAAGGACCGGAGCGCGACGAGTTGGTGCGCATGACGGCAAACCAGATGAAGCGCGACCTCAGCACGTGGGGACACGGCTCGGCCGATGACGAACGTGTGGCGGCAGACCTGGAACGTCTCACCGGAGGACGGATCCGTCTGGACCTGAACACATTCAGGTTTGACAAAATCCCGACGATGGACGGGAATGACATCCAGAAACGGAGACGGAGGAAATAAGGAAGAGGTCTCTTGAAGTCAGAGTTCAGAGGGTCTCTTTAAGTGAAGAGTTCAGAGTGATGAGGGCTCTTGAGGTCAGAGTGAAGAGTGATGAGTGAAGAGGTGTGATTACTCTTTGTTGTTGGAACGGCAGTTCTCATTTCTCCCATTAGTCTCATTTCTCTCATTAATCTCATTTCTCTCATTAATCTCATTTTTCCCATCCCTCTCATATCTCCCATCCCTCCCATAGTTCCCATTATAGCTATCATAAAAAAGAAGAAAACAATGGCTTCATTCATAATAGAAGGCGGACATCCGCTGAGCGGAACGATAAAGCCGCAGGGCGCCAAGAACGAGGCTCTGGAGGTGATATGTGCCTCGCTGCTCACGGCAGACGAGGTGGCGATATCGAACATCCCCGAAATTCTTGATGTCCACAATCTGATAAGGCTGCTCAGCGACATCGGTGTCACGGTTGACCACCGCGGCCACGGTGAATATGTGTTCCGCGCCGGCGACATAAACCTTGACTATCTTGAAAGCGATGAGTTTGTCCGCAAGTGTGCTTCGCTTCGCGGCTCGGTGCTCATGATAGGTCCCCTGCTGGCCCGCTTCGGCAAGGCCGTCATCACCAAACCCGGCGGTGACAAGATCGGCCGCCGCCGTCTGGACACCCATTTCCTCGGCTTCCGCTATCTCGGCGCGGACTTCCGTCATGTCAGCGGACGCGACGTCTATGAAATCGGAGCCGAACGGCTGCGCGGCTGCTACATGCTGCTGGACGAGGCGTCAGTGACCGGAACGGCCAATATCATTATGGCAGCCGTCATGGCTGAGGGAACCACCACTATATATAACGCCGCTTGCGAGCCTTATATACAGCAGCTCTGCCACATGCTCAACCGCATGGGAGCGCAGATCAGCGGAATCGGCTCAAACCTGTTGACCATTGTCGGTGTCACAGCCCTTCACGGAACGGCCCACCACATCCTGCCCGATATGATTGAGGTAGGCTCGTTCATCGGCATGGCCGCCATGGTGGGCGACGGCATACGCATAAAGGACGTGTCGCTGCGCAATCTCGGAATCATCCCCGACGCTTTCCGCCGCCTTGGCGTGAAGATTGACGTGGAGGGCGACGACCTCATCATCCCGCGTCAGGACCACTACCAGATTGATTCTTTCATCGACGGCACCATCATGACACTGGCCGACGCACCGTGGCCCGGACTGACGCCCGACCTCCTTTCGGTGCTCATCGTCGTTGCCACGCAGGCCCGCGGCAGCGTCCTGTTTCATCAGAAAATGTTCGAGAGCCGACTGTTCTTTGTGGACAAGCTGATAGACATGGGAGCACAGATAATCCTCTGTGACCCCCACCGTGCCGTAGTCGTGGGCCACGACCGCAATATCCGCCTCCGTGCGGGCCGCATGGCGAGCCCCGACATCCGTGCCGGAATAGCCCTGCTGATAGCGGCAATGAGCGCGGAAGGTACGAGCCGGATAGAGAACATCGAGCAGATTGACCGCGGATATGAGGACATTGAGGCGCGTCTGGGACAACTCGGAGCAAGGATAAGGAGGGAGTTATGATACGGGAAGAGGATACATATAAAATAGGTAAGCTGGGCAAGCCACACGGTGTCAAGGGCGAGGTGTCGATGCACTTCAACGACGACATCTTCGACCGCACGGACTGCGATTATCTCATCCTGCGGATAGATGGCATCATGGTGCCGTTTTTCATGGAGGAATACCGTTTCCGCAGTGAAGAGACAGCGCTGGTCAAGTTCTGCGACATAGACACGCAGGAGCGTGCCGCCGAACTGACCGGATGTGAAGTCTATTTCCCGCGCGACCTGGCGGAGAGCGACACCGGAGAGCTGTCCTACGCCGCCATCGCCGGATTCGAAATCGTCGATTCCGCAACCGGCCGCAACGTCGGGCGCATAGCTTCCGTTGACGACTCTACCATCAACACGCTGTTTGAGATGGAAGACGGCCGGCTGATTCCCGCCGCTGCCGAACTCATTGAGGACGTCGATACGTCCGCCCGGAAGATAGTGATGCGTCTCCCGGAGGGACTTTAGAAAATGAAGAACGAAGAATGAAGAGTGGAAAAATTGCTGCCGCCGTTCGTTAGTGTGGCGTTCCGTTCCTCCATTCTTTCAATATAGACATATCCAGCTCCCTCTCTTTAGTAGGGTTGGGGTGGGTTCAAGACATATCCGACTCTCTCCCTTTAGTAGGGTTGGGGTAGGTTTTAAAATTAACGATATATGACACATCAACAACCATCCGAAGCTCCCAGAAAGCAGATAGCCATACTCGGCTCTACCGGCTCCATCGGTACGCAGGCCCTGCAGGTCATCGCGGAGCATCCGGACATGTATGAAGTCTACTGTCTCACGGCCAACAACCGTGTGGAATTGCTCGCAGAGCAGGCCCGCCGGTTCAAGCCCGCCGCCGTTGTCATAGCCAATGAAGACCGTTATGACGAGCTGAGGGCATTGTTGGACAGCGAGCCGGACATAAAAGTCTATGCCGGTGCCAAGGCCATAGACGAGATTGTTGAGGCCGGCCCGATTGACATGGTGCTTACGGCCATGGTGGGCTTTGCCGGTCTTTCGCCGACCATCCATGCCATCAAGGCGCGCAAGACCATCTGCCTGGCGAACAAGGAAACGCTCGTCGTGGCAGGCGAACTGATATGTGAACTGGCGTCGCGTTACCGCACACCGATCCTTCCCGTTGACAGCGAGCATTCGGCCATCTTCCAGTGTCTTGCCGGCGAGGGTGACAACGAGATAGAGAAAATCCTCCTCACAGCTTCGGGCGGACCGTTCCGAGGCTATACCATCGATCAGCTGGCTTCCGTCACCAAGGCCGACGCCCTCCGTCATCCCACGTGGGACATGGGAGCGAAGATCACCATCGACAGTGCTACGATGATGAACAAAGGCTTTGAGGTCATTGAGGCCAAATGGCTCTTCGGCGTTGAGGCCGACCGCATCGAGGTTCTTGTCCATCCCCAGTCCATCGTCCACAGTGCCGTCCAGTTCCGCGACGGAGCCGTCAAGGCCCAGCTCGGAGTGCCCGACATGCGGCTTCCAATTCAGTATGCCTTTTCCTATCCTGACCGTCTCGGCCTTTCGTCAGAACGTCTGGACCTTTTCTCCCGGCCGTTGGAGTTTTTCCGTCCCGACCTGGAGAAGTTCCGCTGTCTGGCCCTGGCCTTTGAGGCCATCCGCCGTGGCGGCAACATGCCCTGCATCGTCAACGCCGCCAACGAGATTGTCAACCGCGGTTTCCTTGAAGACCGTTGCAGCTTCCTCCGGATGAGCGAAATCATAGAGAAAACCATGGCGCGCGTATCTTTCGACGCCGCCCCGACATACGACACCTACGTCGCCACCGACCACGAGGCAAGAAAGGTTGCGATGGAAATTATGAATCATGAACCATGAATCAGGATTAGTAGGCCTCAGGCTGACAAATCCTGACTCATGATTCAAAACTCAGAATCCATAATTTATGCGTCGCTCCCCGGCAATTCATGATTAAGCAATTCAACATCGGCCCTGAGGCCGACAAATCCTAACTCGTAATTCAAAACTCATAATTCAAAATATGGAAATCTTTCTCATAAAGACACTACAGTTCATGCTTGCAATATCCATTCTGGTGCTGTTGCACGAAGGCGGCCATTTTCTCTTTGCCCGTCTTTTCGGCATCCGTGTGGAGAAGTTCTATCTGTTCTTCGATCCTTGGTTCCATCTCTTCGAGTTCAAGCCGAAGAAGAGCGACACTACCTATGGTATGGGCTGGCTGCCGTTGGGCGGCTATTGCAAGATTGCCGGCATGATTGACGAATCGTTCGACACCGATCAGATGAAACAGCCTGTCCAGCCGTGGGAATTCCGGGCCAAGCCCGCATGGCAGCGTCTGCTGGTCATGATAGGCGGTGTGCTTGTCAATTTCCTGCTCGCCTTGTTCATCTATTCCATGCTGCTCTTCACATGGGGCGACACCTATGTCCCCACGAAGAACATGACCGGTGGAATGAAGTTCAACAGCGAGGCGAAGGCCCTCGGTTTCCGTGATGGCGACATCCTCGTTGGAACGGAAAAAGGAGAGTTCAAGGAGTTTGGCGTCGACATGTTCCGTGACCTGTCAAAGGCCACACGTGCCGATATCATCCGTGACGGGAAGGCCATGACCATCACCCTGCCCGGTGAACTCAATATGCTTGACATGCTGAGAAGTAAACCGATGTTTGTTGAGGGATTTATTTCGTCAGAGATTGACAGCATCATTCCCGGAGGTGCGCTGGACGTGACGGGAGCAATGAAGGGCGACCGCATTGTCGCTTTCAATGGAAAGCCGATAGACTCTTATAATGATGTGAAGAACGAAATAGGATGCCTCTCGGACGTTCTGGCTACGGTCACGACACCGGCTGACAGCCTCCGCGTGCGCACTTCCGTTGTCATCACAGAGCGTGCCGGAGTGAGAGACACGGCCACCGTCGTGCTCTCGCCGGAGCTGAAACTCGGCTTTTTCCCCAAGTTTCCTAACTATACTTCTGTCACGCGCGAATACGGCTTCTTTGAGAGCTTCCCCGCCGGTGTCAGCTATGGCCTCGGAGTGTTGGGCGGCTATGTTGACGACATGAAGTATGTATTTACGTCAGACGGTGCCAAGTCGATAGGCGGATTCGGAACAATAGGAAGCCTGTTTCCCGGTACGTGGGACTGGTATCAGTTCTGGAAAATGACAGCATTCCTGAGCATCATTCTCGCCTTCATGAACATCCTGCCTATCCCGGCGCTCGACGGCGGTCACGTCCTCTTCCTGCTATACGAGGTCATTACGCGTCGCAAGCCGAGTGAGAATTTCATGTTGCGGGCCGAATATGTGGGCTTCGCCATCCTGATTCTGCTCATGGTCGTAGCCAATCTCAACGATATCCTGCGCTGGTTGAAAGTGTTCTGAGAGGGGGACAAAAGCCCCACCCGAAAGGCCCCGAAAGCCCCATCCGACTCTTCCCTTTTGGTGATGTCGGGTGGGGCTTTCGGGTGTAACACAGGATTACGTTTAATCCCTGATATTGCCAAATAAACCATATTTTTACTGTGTTAACATATTATAACTATCGGGGGGGGTAAAATGAAAGATTTTTTAATTACTTTTACCGCGTCTTTGGACAAAATGGCAAGTATAAGAATAGAATAATTGCGGTTGGACACCACCATAGCGACACTCTAACGGTCAATGTGTGTTGATTTCCCGACTCTATATGTATAATTTTAACGTGTAAACTGTGAGATTGTGTTACTTGAAAGGCATAATTTGCCTGTGTATATTTGTTTCCTCCCTCTCCGTTGCGGCTCAGGGCGTAGACAAAAGTATGCGGGTAGATACGCTGTCTCTGGCCGAACGGCTTTCGTTTCACACCAACATGGTTGATTGGACTCTGCTGACGCCAAACGCCGGCGTTGAGTTTGACGTCCGTTCCACCAACTGGAACCGTTGGGCCGTAGGTTTGGATCTGCGCTATAACTGGCAGACCAAACATACCTTCAAATCCGGACTTGTCTACAACATTATGGGCGCCCGCCTCTACTTCCGGAACTACTGGCGCCCGCGTCAGATAGGAGACGAAGGCGTCGGCAGGCATACCCGGTTCATTGACAGGGTTTTCTCGTGTCGCCGCACCCGCGTGAAGCATCCCGGGCTGCTCTTCTATCGCGGCGCATATCTGTCATACAACAAATTTTCAATCAAACTCCTTGGTTCGGAGGGCTATCAAGGCTCGGCCGTCACAGCTGGTTTTACTTATGGTATAGTGAAACCTTTATATGTTTTCACGAACGGCAACAGTCTCGATTTCGACCTCGGCGTCAGCGCCGGTCTGGCTTTCGCGTCATACGACAACTATCGCCACGACCGCGAGAGCGACTGCTATCCTGTGACGAAACGCTCCCAAAGCGGTGTCCATCCAGTAGTAAGCGATCTCCACGTTGGATTTGTCTACCGTCTTGGAAGCTATCCTGTCACAAAGAAATATCGTTGGCGCTATGACTGCGACCAAGTCTATAGAGACCGCATCGACAGTATCTACGCCGCAAAAGAAAAAGCCGCTGCCGACAAGCGTTACAACGACAGTCTTACCGCTGTTGTCAGCAAGGACTTCTGGCATCACTATGACTCAATCATGGACGTGAAGAAAAAAGAGACAGACTCTCTAAACCGTGTCAAGACCGCTGCAGCTGCCGCCGCCGCGCAGGCCCGTCAGGCCGAGAAAGAGCGCGAGCGTCAGGCCCGCCTCGACGCCAAGGCCGCAGCAAAAACAGCCAAAGCCGCAGCGAAGACACCGGCCGACAGCACGGCTCTGGCCACAGACAGTCTGTCCTCCGCTATCGTCACTTCTGACAGCCTGTCCATTACGGCGTCGTCGGGTGAACCCGCTGCTCCTTCGGACAGCACGGCTGTTCCCTCGGACAGCATCATGACAGCTCCCGTTGACAGCACTGCAACACCTCCGGCCGACTCTCAAGAATCCGAATCAACGGAAGATACCGCTTCGGGAGACTCTACGTCTGCGGATGGCGCAGAAACCGAATCTACGGAAGTCGCTCCGGCCACCGAACCGGAGGGAACTCCCGCTCCGGCCGAAGAATCACCTGCTGCTCCATCGGAAG
>CAMWVS010000063.1 GCA_947177775.1 uncultured Prevotella sp. | reverse complement strand
AAGTAAGAGTGAAGAGTGATGAGGGAAGAGGTATGATTACTCTTAAGGGCTGAGTTTGGAGTTTGGAGAGATTCGGAAGTAAGAGTGAAGAGTGATGAGTGAAGAGGTATGATTACTCTTAAAGTTTGAACTGTGCCAGATGCAGTCATGTTCCATAAGCTTTTTCACTATCTACATCTTAGGATATTTATTCTTGAACTTTAAAGCGATTCCTTTTCCCATTGCTCCGGCACAATTAAAACCATTGTGCATAGTTGTTTACGCCCACAATATTGTATATATCACCTCTTTCAATAAATTGAATCATAGCCTGTTTTATTTCAACAATTTCCTATCATTATCACCGCTTCCCAACACGCTCATCTGATGAATGGCTATCTGATTCAGTTTCACAAGCCGCTCGCTCTGCGTCATTCCCTGCTCGATGAAAACCGCGTTAAGGTTTTCCATATTCGATAGGCAGATAAGTTCGTTGATTGTGGCATAGTCGCGTATGTTCCCTTTGAGGTCAGGATTGGCTTCACGCCATTGCTTTGCCGTTACACCAAACATCGCCACATTCAGCACATCGGCTTCACTGGCATAGATGACACTCGCCTGTACCGGAGTAACCTCCGCCGGGATAAGGTTCTGCTTTATTGCGTCGGTGTGTATACGGTAGTTGATTTTTGACAACTCGCGCTTCGCCGACCAACCCAACAACCGCTGTTCCTCCGCCTTTAACCGCTGGAATTCCTCGACAAGATAAAGTTTGAACGGCACACTTATTGCCGAACCAAACTCAAAGGCTATATCCTTATGAGCATAGGTGCCTCCATAGCGACCTTTCTTCACTATTATTCCGATTGCATTTGTGCGCTCTATCCATTCCGAAGCACTCAACACAAAAGACGGCAAACCTGCACTCATTCTAAAGTGGTCAAATTCGACCACTTTGAAATCAGGGTTATGAATCACCTCCCAAGTACCAAGAAATTCAATAGTGTAACGGTTTCGTAACCAGTTCTTGATTATATCGGCAGAACGGTTATCGCCCTCTTTGGCAGTTGCCATATCTGTGAGGGAGATATAATCCTGTTCTTCTAACGAGAGAACAGTGACAGGTGTATTTTGAACGATAATTTTAGACATTATTTCATATATGGTGTATATGCCAATACGCAAAGTTACACATTTTCATTGACACACAGCATATTCCCTTGAAATTTTGTGTCTCTTTGCTTTTAACCCTAAATCACAAAACGCCTATCAACTGTTAATACTTTGTTAAACCTTTTATTCGAAACACAAGCATTTTCTGATCCTTTCACTCCCTAAACGCAACTTTTTCCCCTCTTACTCATAACGTATAGTTGTACCATTAATTACCTCTCAACGTGGGAACGGCGGCAGCAAATTCTTCGTTCTTTATTTTTATTCTTCATTTTTTCTCATGCTGAATTCGCATCCGCAATATTGCTGATTGTAGAATCCGTATTCGCGGATTATGGCGGCACGGCGTTCGTTCAGCCCGCCTTTGCGCCAGTTGTGGTCCCACCACGCCACGCCGGGATACGGCTCTACGGCCAGTCGACCGGCTTCGTTGATTTGGTCGAGACTTTTCCAGCGACTGGACATCAGCGTGGTTGTCATTACAGTGAAGCCGTGGGTGGCGGCATAGCGCGCCGTGTCGGCCAGGCGCATGGTGAAACATTTCAGGCAGCGGCCACCCCGCTCGGGTTCGGCCTCCAGGCCGGCGACACAGCCCAGCCACGCAACGTGGTCGTAGTCGGCGTCAACAATCTCCAGTCCCAGCGACCGGGCGTAGCGCGTACATTCGTCCTTTCTTATCTGATATTCCTCCAAAGGCCAGATGTTCGGGTTGGCGTAGTATATCACGGGAGTGATTCCGTGCTTCACCATACACTCGATTATGGCTGCCGAACATGGTGCGCAACATGTGTGGAGCAACACACGTGTGGCTCCTCCGGGAACTTCCAGTATCAGTTTTTTCTTCATCCGCTTTGTATTTTGAACGCAAAGTTAAGCCTTTTTCGCCACAATCGGCCGATGTTGACAACAAAAAGCGTAACTTTGCAGAACAGGCTGTATTGCTTCGCGTATTATATATAATAATGTGTGGAACTGCACGAAATGAGGTGTGAAATCATATAAACTAATGTGTGAAATCATATAAGCCGATGTGCAGAATCACATTATATGACGTAATGACGCGGCTGCATTATGCCGCATAGCAATTCGGCCTCAACGGAAAACCGGATATAAATAACATCTATAAAAAAATAAGGAACAATCATGTTAGAAAAAGGACTCACCCACACTTCCACGCTCACCGTGACAGACCAACTGACGGCCATCACGCTGGGCTCCGGCGACATGGCCGTGCTGGCCACTCCGGCCATGATGGCCCTGATGGAGAACGCCGCAATGCTCGCCGTCGCACCCCATCTGCCCGAAGGGAGCACCACTGTCGGCGGACAGATTTCCTCATCACACCTCCGTCCGTCGCTGACGGGCGCCTGCGTGACGGCAACGGCCACTCTCGAACGTGTAGACGGCCGCAAACTCTATTTCCACGTTGAAGCCCGCCAAGGCGACACGCTCATCGGCGAGGGCACCCACCTGCGTTTTGTCGTCGACCGGACGAGGTTCATGGAGAACGCAAAGCTGTAAGTTTTTTAAACGCAAAGAAGCGAGGACGCAAAGGATTTGTCAAAACATGCCAGAGGTATGTCCCTGCAAATCCTTTGCGTCCTCGCGTTTAAATCATTATCGAACGCTTTTTTTCTTCGAGTCTTTGCGTTTAAATCTATCAAATCACAGAAGAGCTTCGATTTCGGCTTCAAGGTCCTTGATCTGCTCCGACCGACAGACAAGACTGTTTCCACGGTCAATAAGGAAGAACTCGGGGATGGCGTTGACGTTGTATGTCCTGACGCACTGCGACATCGGGCCGTCCGGAGCCAGCACGCTTATCCACGGAAGGGCCATGGTCTGCTGTTTCCAGTAATGCTCGTCCGTGTCTACGGCCACCTGATAGATTTCCAGTCCGCGTCCATGATATTTCTCATAAAGTTCGCGCAGCATGAGGATGCGGCGCGGCGACTCCGGCGTGGAAAAAGCGTGAAAATCGAGAAGAACCACTTTCCCCTTGAGCGACGAGAGCGTGCGTTCGCGTCCGCGGTTGTCCGTAAGTGACAGTTCTATGATGCCCGAAGTCGTTATCTGTGACGGTCTGAGAGACGCCTCGTTCTTCTCTCTGATGATGCGTTGGGTCTTCATGCCCTCTATGGCGATGTTGTGCAGATTCTCGCCGCGAACGGCCCCGGGATAGAACGTATCCCAGCTCGTGGCCACGGCGGCAAACATCTTCACGTCCGCCTCGGTGCTGCGCGGGTCGAAAATGAGAAAGTCGCCCAATGTCTGGAAGAGGGCGAAATAGGACGACGCGGCCTTCGGGTCTTTCATTATGTATTCAGCCTTGACCTCCTCTTTGTATGCCTCCACCATTTTCTTCAGACTGTCTATGCGTTCGTCGTTAGTCAGACGGAAGTCTCTCTCCATCGCCATGACACGGTCGTGCAGTCCTATCTGCTTGAGAGCCAGCTCGCGGATACGCTCACACTCCTGAGAACCGCTGACCTCATAGCCTGTGGCCATCTCCGGATAGCGGGCCTTCACGGTCACAGTCTCCGTTGAATCGGCCGAGATATTGATTATCTGTCCGGCTATGCGCAGCCGATAGAACTCCGGCGCCGGTGTCGCCTTGTCCTCAAAACTGAACCGTCCGTCCTCGCCAAGCTTTACGGAGTCTATCTTTACGGGACCGGCAAGGCTCATGTTCTCAAAATAGAGGACCGAGTCTTTAGCGTCACTGATATTGCCTTCGACGCGAAATCGGCCGCTGTTGTCACATGCCGTGATACATATTGCGGTCACTGCGACCGCCATTGTCCGAAGTATATTTCTCATGATGTGTCTTTATGTCTTTTATCGTTATCTGACCGCAAAGTTACTTTCTTTTTCTGACACTTGCAACAAAGCGGGTGAGCCAAAATCAAAAATGTTCAAAAAAAGAAGCGGAAACAGGACCTGACGGCGACCCCTGATTTTTGATACGTCCGACGGTCAGCAGCCGTCAGAAACACAAAAAAGACGAAACTGGACCTTGGCGCCAGTTGTCCAAATACACCGTCAACATCCTGTGACTCAACAATTTAGCAACAAAACAGAAACAATAGAAAAATCCCGTTCTTCAGAAAACCATGCTTTTTCGGACCGTTTTCCGGCCGAAAATCATGTCACGAAGCGGCCGGACCATCTCATGGAGGGCCGAAAACGCCCCGCAAGAGCCTTACGGGAAGGCTACGTAGCATACATTTGTAAAGAAAACATGCCTATTTTCAGGCACTTCAAAATTACCGAAATAGAACGGGGGTACCCTCGTTTTTTGATAATCCGACAACCGCGACAACGTCATTTTCCGCCTCCATCCGACCCGGGAAGGCCTCCCGGGGTCACAACGGAGCCGCTTTCGCACGACAACGGAGCCCTCCTTGCAATGCAACGGTGGCCCCGTTGCAACGCAAGGAGGGCCTTACGGCAGAGAGGCAACACTGACGTTTTTCAGCAAAACAGCACAACTCTCAGACAATCAACGACTTAGCAAAAACACCCAAAACTCAGGAATTTCCGCCCGCGGGAAAATAATTTCAGAATATCGCAAGGATTTGAGACTTTTTGTACGGATTATTCAGAAAACAGCCCCTACCCCGGAAAAACGGAGAGAAACAGCCGTAATAACTTAACCATCCAGCTATCGTGACATGCCATAGCGTATTCTTTATCACTGCGGGGCCACCCCCTTCGCAGGGATGCGCCCTGATACGTCCGTCAATCATCGGCGGCAACCGACATTCCGGATTCCGGATACACCGGGGCATCCCTGCACGGACGCCGGATTTCAATTAAGGCGGATGACTGAACAGTTACGGAATGGCGACAAATTACTAATAAAACCAAAATAATCAGACGTTTATGCCGCCGTTACAGCTATTTTACGTATCTTTGTCCGAATTTTTATTTTTAGATGTTTTAATATAAGATGAACGTAATTACAAAGAGTGTTCAATTGCCTGATGGAAGAACCATCACGATTGAGACCGGGAAAGTGGCAAAACAGGCCGACGGAAGCGTTGTTCTGCGTATGGGCAACACCGTACTTCTGGCCACTGTTTGTGCCGCAAAGGATGCAGTTCCCGGAACAGATTTCATGCCTTTGCAGGTTGACTACAAGGAGCAGTACGCAGCAGCAGGCCGCTTCCCCGGCGGTTTCACAAAGCGCGAAGGCAAGCCCGGCGACAACGAGATTCTGACATCCCGTCTGGTTGACCGCGTGCTCCGTCCGCTGTTCCCCTCAAACTATCACGCCGAGGTGTTTGTCAACGTAATGCTGCTCAGTGCCGACGGCATTGACCAGCCCGACGCATTGGCCGGATTTGCAGCGTCAGCCGCCCTGGCTTGTTCAGATATTCCTTTCGAATGCCCCATCAGCGAGTGCCGCGTGGCCCGCATCGGCGGCGAATATGTCATCAACCCGACATTCGAGCAGATGAAGGAAGCCGACATGGACATCATGGTCGGTGCATCGGCCGAAAACATCATGATGGTGGAAGGCGAGATGAAGGAAGTTTCGGAGCAGGACATGATCGGCGCCCTCAAGGCAGCCATGGACGCAATCAAGCCCATGTGCGAGCTGCAGACCGAACTCAGCAAGGAGCTTGGAAAGGACGTTAAGCGCACATACGACCACGAGATAAACGACGAGGAGCTGCGCGAGCAGATGAACAACGAACTCTACGGCAAGGCCTACGACGTCACGAAACAGGCTCTCGAGAAGCATGCACGCCAGGAGGCTTTCGACAAGATACTGGAGGACTTCAAGGAGGCTTACACCGCCGCCCACGCCGATCTCAGCGAGGACGAGCTGGAGGAGAAGTGCGCCATGATGGAGCGCTACTATCACGACGTGATGCGCGACGCCATGCGCCGCTGCATCCTTGACGAGGGCATCCGCCTCGACGGCCGCAAGACCGACGAGATACGCCCCATCTGGTGTGAGGTCAGCCCGCTGCCCATGCCCCACGGAAGCTCTATCTTCACACGTGGCGAGACACAGAGCCTCTCTACGTGTACGCTCGGAACGAAACTGGACGAGAAACTCGTTGACGACGTTCTCGACAAGAGCTACCAGCGTTTCCTCCTTCACTACAACTTCCCGCCGTTCTGCACCGGCGAGGCCAAGGCACAGCGTGGCGTAGGCCGCCGCGAAATCGGTCACGGCCATCTCGCATGGCGCGGTCTGAAGGGCCAGATTCCCGAGGACTTCCCCTACACAGTGCGCCTTGTCAGCCAGATTCTCGAAAGCAACGGTTCGTCGTCAATGGCTACCGTCTGCGCCGGAACACTGGCTCTGATGGACGCCGGCGTGCCAATGAAGAAGCCCGTCAGCGGTATAGCCATGGGACTCATCAAGAACCCCGGTGAGGACAAGTATGCCGTGCTCAGCGATATTCTCGGCGACGAGGACCACCTGGGCGACATGGACTTCAAGACCACCGGTACGAAAGACGGTCTGACAGCCACACAGATGGACATCAAGTGCGACGGTCTGAGCTTCGAGATTCTCGAAAAGGCCCTCATGCAGGCCAAGGCCGGACGCGAGCATATCCTCGGCAAGATAACCGAGACTATAGCCGAACCGCGCGAAGAACTGAAGCCGCATGTTCCGCGTATTGTCCAGATTGAAATACCGAAGGAGTTCATCGGTGCCGTGATAGGCCCGGGCGGAAAGATCATCCAGCAGATGCAGGAAGACACCGGCGCAACAATCGTCATCGACGAGGTTGACGGTGTGGGCAAGGTTCAGGTGAGCGGCCCCAACAAGGAGAGCATCGACGCCGCCCTCGCCAAAATCCGCGCCATCGTAGCCATTCCCGAAGTCGGCGAAATCTACGACGGAACCGTACGCTCTGTAATGCCCTACGGATGTTTCGTGGAAATCATGCCCGGCAAGGACGGACTGCTCCACATCTCCGAAATTGACTGGAAGCGCCTCGAAACCGTTGAGGAAGCCGGAATCAAGGAGGGTGACAAGATAAAGGTGAAACTGATGGAGATTGACCCGAAGACGGGAAAATACAAGCTCTCCCACCGTGTGCTCATCGAGAAGCCAGCCGACTACGTGGAGCGCCCTGCACGCCGCGAACGCGGTGAGCGTGGAGACCGCGGAGAGCGTCGCCCCCGTGGTGAGCGTGGCGAGCGCCGTCAGCGCCCTGAGCGTCCGCAGCGTCCGTCTCTCGGCGACATCATGCCACAGGAGAACCACGAGCCGAAGGACTTCAACGACTCACTGGACAAGATGGACTTCTAAGCTCCTGAGCAAGGAAAACAAATAAACGAAAACTCCCCGCAACGGCAAATCTGCATGTTGCGGGGAGTTCTTTTTTCTTGAACTTGGGGTATGAATGAAGAAGACAGGACACCACCGAAACGTTCCCTCTCTCAGCCCTCGTAATCGGAAAACACAGTTTTTCAGCACTTATTTTCATATGAAAACGCAGCAAAAGCGAGAAAAATACGTATCTTTGCCAATGAATAAAAAACAAATTTAGCGTATGGCAAATACATCAACAGCAGCTTCTCAACAGCTTATAGTAACGGTGGAAGACGCATCACTGATTAACGACCTCAAACGTGCAATTAAGATGATGCGCGGTGTCAGCAAGATTGCAGTGAAGAAACAGAAAAAAACTGAGATTGAGCTGGCACGTGAGGACGCCAAAGCCGGACGTGTGATAGAATATTCAAGCAAGGAAGAACTCTTTAAAGACTTGGGATTGTGAAGAAGTATAATATAACAATCACCAGACGTTTTAAAAGGAACGTAGAACTCTGCCGACGCAGAGGCTTCCCTATGGAAAAACTGGCCCAAACGCTTGACTTGCTCATTGAGACCGGTTCACTGCCCGCTGAATACCGGCCGCACACATTGAGTGGCAATCACGCCGGAGAATGGGAAGCACACATTGCTCCCGATTGGCTATTGGTATGGGAGCAAGACGACAACGAACTCACTCTTCTCATGCTCTCCACCGGCACCCACTCCGATTTATTTGGAAAGACACGCCGCTGACCATAATACTTCACACGAGCCAAAGAACTTCAGCGACATTCATACAACAACTCCCCGCAACGGCACATCTGTACGTTGCGGGGAGTTGTCATATCCGGTTTGAACGATGTCAGTGGTCATCATAATGTCCGTAGGCGGCCAATACGAGAACGACAATCTCATCGTCATGCACCTCATAGACCAGGCGGTGTTTCTTGGTTATGCTGCGCGACCACTGCCCAGCGCGGTCGCCCGTCAGACGATGGGGATGGCCGGTGGTGGGATGCACCTTCAGCTCTTCTATGAACTTTTTCAGTTTCTTATAAGCGGAAGGTTCACCCTGCTGCAAAAGCCTGACGTCTTTAGTCGCACTTGCAGTGAATTTGATTCTGTATTCCATCACCCGACCCTTTCAAGAAATTCATCAAGCGTTTCACCTGGTAACATTTCATATACCTTCCCCTCCCGCGCCTGCTGGAGTGACTCGTCAATCTTCGCGAAGAACTCCTCCTTGGTCATAAGAGTCTCATCCTCTTCCTGTGCCGCCAGCTTCTTCAGATACTTTGCCGCCCGCTTCATCAGGCTTTCGTTCTCAGCGATTATGCTGAGACTTCGGTATATTTCGGCGTTCAGTTGCATTGTTGTCATCTCGTCTCCTCCGTATTTTATTGTTTCCGCTGCAAATATAGCTATTTATTTTAATATAAGCAAGTTATGAAGAGCCGATTGCGGCGGCTGTCATGTTTTTTCCGCGGCCTGCGCTTCATTTCCTTTCTCCGAACCGTTCAATCTTTGTCCGGCCGCCGTCACCGCTGATGCTGACGTTCTTCGTGTTATGAAGATATAGCGAGCCTCCCGTTGCGCGGTCGCTGATGGAGATGTCACTGAGCGTGATGCCCTCGGCTTCGGAAATCAGCGATGGATTGGCGGCTGTGGCATGGAGGCCGGAGATGCTGATTCCGTCGATGGGGCGTTCCGGCAGTCCGTCCATGTAGATGGCGCGGTCGGCTCCGGCACACGTGATGTTGCGGATGAAAATGTTGCGGAACGTCGGCGTTGTCTCACCCACGGCAGGGATGTCGGTCACGCGGTAGCCCGTCATGTCCTTCAGGAAGGCGCGGCCCTCGGAGGGTTTGAAGTAGTACATGTCGAAGAGGATGCCCTCGTTCTTGATTCGCTCCATATAGATATTGGCGGCGAAGATGCTGTCCACCACACCTCCGCGGTCACGGTTGCTCTTGAAGCGCAGGCCGTTGTCCGTGCCCATGAAGAGACAGTCGCTCACGCTCACACGGCGCACGCCGCCCGACATCTCGCTGCCTACGACAAAGCCGCCATGGGCATGGTAGACCACGCAACTGTCTATTATGACATCCTGTGTCGGCACTCCGCGGCGGCGGCCGGCCTCATCGCGGCCCGATTTGAGACAGATTCCGTCGTCGCCTACATCGAACACGCATCGCGAGAGATAGACGTTGCGACAGGATTCGATGTCGATGCCGTCGCCGTTGGCCGCATTGTGGTCATTGCGCACGGTGCAGTTCTTTATCGTGATATTGTCACAAAGCTCCGGCCGGAGGTTCCACATCGGCGAGTTCTGGAACGTGACACCCTCCAGACGCACGCGGCTGCAACGGATGAAGTGGAGAAGTTCGGGGCGGACATAGTCCTTGTACTCCTTCCACCGGTCGTCCTCTGTGCCCATACGCAGGCGGGCATAGTCCTGCTCTTCGGCCGTCATGGGATACCAGCGGTCTTCCTTGGCGTTCATCACACCCTCGCGCGATGTCCTGTCACGCCATTCGTGCACGGTGGCATTGCCCCGCTTGAACGGGCGCCACTGTTCTCCGGCACCGTCGATGATACCCCGCCCGCTGATTTCGATGTCTGTCTCGCCGTATGCACACAGCGGCGACTGGCGGTGCTCGCTGCCTCCGTTGCCCGTCTCCTCGTTTGCGCCGAAGAGTTCGCCGAGCGATTTATAAAGGCTCAGCCGCGGGTCAAACTTGACGACGGCCATGTCGTCCAGATGAAGGCGGACGTGACTCTTGAAGACAATCGGTCCGGTGAGCCACACGCCGTGGGGAACCATGAGCGTGCCACCGCCCTTGTCAGCCAGATGTTCCATGGCCTGGGCAAAGGCGTCGGTGCATAGCGTCAGACCATCACCCTTGGCACCGAAGTCTGCCAGCGACACGACATAGTCGGGGATTTCTGGTTCTTCCACGCTCACGGCGAGCGGTCCGGAACGGTATGTCTTCACGTTGCCGGCCCAACCGTTGGCGGCAGTCAGTGTCATTGCCGCCATAACGAGTGCGGCACAAATTGTTCTTCTCATGTCATTATCTATTTTGATTGATTAGTCTTTATCGCTTTGGTCTGTCTCCGCCGGTGGAATCAGTTCTGCTTCCGTATGCCATGCTCCGCAGCCCGCTGACTACACCTCGGATTATATAATGTCAAATCATATTATATATGATAGTACGTACGTGACACCCCTTTTCCCTACCCCCGCCGCGGATGTTCCGCCTGTGGCGCCGGACTTCACTATCCGGCGCCACAGACACAATAAAACAAAATGACTCATCCTACAGAGTTGGACGGGATATATTGGTGGCTTATAGCCCGTTTCACTTCACAACAACGGTGCAACGGAACATCAAAACAGACATATATCAACAAAGATTCAATATAGAGAAACAAGGCCATAACGAAATCAGGTTCAGACATTCGGTGAAGACCGAGTGCCTGAACCTGATTCCGTTCTTATCAAATAAAAGTATTAGAGCGTCAGCAATCTGACCCGACGTCACTTCACAAGCACAACGAGATATTTGCTCGTGCTCCAGAACTGCTGCGGGTTGGTGATGCGCAGGACATACTGCTTGTTGGCATTGCGCTCGAGGGTGTAGCTGCCGGCCGGATGGGAGGTCAGCATCTTCGCCGAACGGGAATAGAGCTTTATCTCCTTGTCAACGCGGATGTCAATCTTGGTAAAGTAGTCGCGGTTGAAGTTCGACCGGAGCACCTGACCGTCTACATAGATTTTCTGCTCCTTCAGCTCATCTTTCGTTCCAAAGACAAACCACGCCGTGTTGAGCTGCTTGTCTTGGGTATTGATGGTCGTGGTCTTCTTCGAATTTTCCTCCTCCAACGACGATACATTCGTGTTTAGCCCGGCAATCTGCTCGTCCAGCTCGGTGATGTGGATGTCCTTTGCATCAAGCTCCTCACGCAGTTTCTGCAACTGACGGTCCTTCTCCTCAAGTTGTGCCGTCATGTTCTCGATGGTGCGCTTGAGCTGTTCGCCGTTGAAAGTGCTTTCGCGAAGCTGCTGGCGCAACTTTGAGATGAGTTCACGGTTCTGGCGCATGGTCGACTGGATGAACTGGATGTTCTCGCGGATGCGCTGTGTGCGCGACGCGCCCTCGCCCTGCTTGGCGAGACTCACACGCCGCTCGGCCTCATTGATTTCGCGGAATCCTTCTTCAATCTCATTGAATGTGGCCAGCATATCGTTGATTTCGTTGTCGCGCTGGGCAATTACCTTATTGAGAGAATCACGCTGCATGTCTGCGGCCGAATCTGTCTTCGGTGCCTCCTGCTTGCATGCCACTATGGCCATAAGGGAGACTGCTATGAACAATAACTTCTTCATATTTATTCAGTTTTATTGGTTTTACGTTCTTTCCTGCTGCTTCGGACGGCGGATGGTTCCTCGACGGCAATATTCTTAGGATCCGCTCCGGCGACAATGATGACAATCTCGCCGCGGGGTTCGGTTTCAGTGAAATGGTCAGCCACTTCCGTCAGGGTTCCGCGCACGCTCTCCTCATGGACCTTGGATATTTCGCGGCATACGCTTGCCTGGCGGTCGGGACCGAAAAATTCGGCCAGCTGACGAAGGGTCTTTACGAGACGGTAGGGAGATTCGTAGAAAATCATCGTACGCGGCTCGCGGCTCAGGGCCTCAAGGCGTGTCTGACGCCCTTTCTTCTGCGGAAGGAAACCTTCAAAACAGAAACGGTCACAAGGCAGTCCACTGGCCACAAGGGCAGGAACAAAAGCTGTGGCCCCCGGAAGACACTGGACCTCTATGCCGGCACGTACAGCCTCACGGACGAGGAAAAATCCCGGGTCACTGATGCCGGGAGTGCCGGCGTCGCTGATCAGGGCTACGGTCTGACCGGCCTGCAGACGGCTGACGACGGAAGCGGAAGTGCCATGCTCGTTGAACTTGTGGTGAGAAACGAGATGATTCCGTATGTCGTAGTGCTTGAGCAGGATGCCCGACGTGCGGGTGTCTTCTGCCAGCACGAGGTCTGCCTCGCGGAGGATGCGGATGGCCCGGAAGGTCATGTCCTCCATATTGCCCACTGGTGTGGGGACGATATATAATATGCCCATATTGACGACAAATGTAAGTAATTAATCTCTATCCGCAAAAAAAGCCCGGTCTTTCTTTGCAATTTTTAAAACGTATTTGTACTTTTGCAGCCAAATGACAGGAAACTTAACAGGGGAGACACACCGCCCCGGACGTATAGAAGTTGTGTGCGGTTCGATGTTCTCGGGCAAGACCGAAGAACTGATAAGGCGTATGAGACGGGCGAAGTTCGCACGCCAGAAAGTGGAGATATTCAAACCGGCCATGGACACGCGCTATTCGGAAGACGACGTGGTCAGCCATGACCGCCACTCCATCAAATCGACACCGATAGAATCGTCGGCCGAAATCCTGCGACTTTCATCGGACATCGACGTTGTCGGCATCGACGAGGCCCAGTTTCTGGACAACGGAATTGTCGACATCTGCAACACACTGGCCAATCGCGGCGTCCGTGTGATTGTCGCCGGACTGGACATGGACTATCAGGGCATTCCGTTCGGCCCGATTCCGGCATTGTGCGCCATCGCCGACGAAGTGAGCAAGGTCCATGCAATATGCGTGAAATGCGGTGCACTGGCATACGTCAGCCACCGTATAGTGGACAACGACCGCCGTGTGCTGCTCGGAGAGACCGGAGAATATGAGCCGCTCTGCCGGGACTGCTACCAGAAGGCAATGAAAAAGGACGTTTAGGAAAAGAACGGTATCTTTGGCCGGCGCCCATGACGCAGAGCAGGAGAGACACACCATAAACCTTTAAAAAACAAGAAAGGGACAACAATGACTATCACATTCGACAGATTCGTCAGATGGCTGCTCGCCGGACTTCTGGTTGCCGCCATCATTTGCACGGTAAACTATCTTAGCGGCGTGCTGCTTCCATTTTTCATCGCATGGCTGCTGGCATATCTGCTGTATCCGATAGTCAGATTTGTCCAGTACCGCATGCACGTGCCCGGAAGAGTCCTTTCCATAATCGTCACACTGATTTTCGTCATAGCCGTGATAGGTGGAATCACATGGCTCATAATCCCGCCTATGATTGAACAGTTTGAACGGCTGGGCTATCTCGTGGGACGCAACCTCCACGAGACAACGCACATCACAAACTTCCCCGCAACCATACAGAGATGGATGGCCGAAAACCGGCGGACCATCGAAGAACTGTTTCACGACGACAGCGTAACCGACGCCATACGACAGATCATGCCGAAGATGTTTGCACTCATAGGAAAGACGGCAAACATAATAATGAGCGTCATCGCATCACTCATAACCCTACTCTACATGTTCTTCATCCTTATGGACTACGAGAAGCTGGCCAACGGCTTCATCCGGCTGTTCCCGCCGAAGAACCGTCCGTTCTGGCGCTCGCTGGCTGACGACGTGGAGCGCGAGCTGAACAGCTACATACGCGGTCAAAGCCTCGTAGCACTGTGCATCGGAATACTCTGCTGCATAGGATTCACAATCATCGGATTCCCGATGGCCATCGGTCTCGGAATCATGATAGGACTGATGAGCCTCATCCCATACGTCCACACACTCGCCCTAATACCGATAGTCTTCCTCTCGGCGCTCAAAGCGGCAGACACGGGACAGAACTTCTGGATTATTCTCGCATCGGCTTTGGGAGTCTTCGCCGTCGTACAGGTTATCACCGACATGATTCTCGTCCCGAAAATCATGGGCAAGGCTATGGGACTCAACCCCGCCATACTGCTCCTCTCACTGTCCGTCTGGGGCTCGCTCCTCGGTTTTCTCGGACTGATAATCGCACTCCCACTGACAACGCTGCTCATCGCATATTATCAGCGATATGTGACCAAAGAGGCCGCGAACAACAACATTACAGCCATCAATCACAGCAACGGGAAACAAAAGGATTCTCCCGAATAAGCCTGTACATATATTATATATGCGGCATAAATATACGAATAATTAAACAATCAAACGGAATAACAGACAGCAAACGGAATAACAGACAGCAAACGGAATAACAGACAGCAAATGACAGAATAATGGAGATTCAAATAGTAGAATAATAGTATAGATTCAAGATTGAAGTGCAACGCTTCAGTCTCTATATATTCAAATAGTAGAATAATAGATATTCAAATAGCGGAATAACGAATCGCGAAGTGGAAGAATACACAGAATGACGACTATACTTTCCTAACAAAATTAATTCCCAAAGACAACAATTTATACTCCAAACAACAGACATAACAGTAAAAAAGAAACAAAATAGGGCTTTATTGATAAAATCTACCGGAATAATTTGGCTATATAAAAAAAACATACTACCTTTGCACTCGCTTTCCGGAAAACCGGAAGCCGGGATCCGCTAGCTCAGCAGGTAGAGCACAACACTTTTAATGTTGGGGTCTTGGGTTCGAGCCCCAAGCGGATCACAAGGAAGTACGGACTTCCACCGCAAAACGCTGAAAATCACTTGATTTCCAGCGTTTTTCTTTTTGCCCTATCCGGCATAATACAGCGGAGTTCGGCACATGAGCGTGAGTTTTGCGTGAGTCACACGCATCGTGAGGCAAATGACTCACGATTGCAGGAACCGGAGAGTGAGTCACCTGCTGTTCAGTATTTTACTGCGTTATGCAGTCCTGACACTGGAGGCTCAGGGTTCATGGCTCCACCCTCCGGCCCCGTAACTACTCAGGTATTCCTGTTTGCTCCACAGGCCACCGAGCCCGAGGGGAACTGCGTAGATATAGGCAACATTATTCTCCCATCAGTTGCGCGACAGTCTGTAGGGCGCTAAAAGGATCCTGACCGTTCTTTCGCGCGGTCTGTACAATGGAATGCAGATTGGCATATGCTTCGGCACCGCCCATCGTTTTGAACTGGCCGGAAACTTTAAGTTTTGTCTTGACGGGTCTGATTGCCCGCTCTGACGCATTATTGTCAGGTGGCACACCTTCTGTGTTGAGGAATGTCAGTATATAATCTTTCTTTTTGTTTAGATTGTCACGGAAGGTTACGGTCGCTTCTTGTTTTTCGGGAGGATCAGCCTTGATATCCTGCTTCATTAGTTTGTCAAGTTTCGGTTTGAATTCATCGTACAGATGCTGGCTGAACCCTTCCGTTTTCCAGCGCTTCATCGCCTCTCCAATCAGTTCTATCATATCCACCGGCCATGAGCACTCCGGACTCAGCAATGTAAGGTATACAAGATTCCGAAGCAGATGAGCCAGACATATCTGGTGGTTTTCTGTTTCTATGACAAAATATGCCGACAGGCGGTCTGTGACCAGAATTTGCTCCATAAAGCCCTCCGGGAAGTGTGTCTTTATAATCTCCGATGCACGCCCTTTGTCAACAAAAAAGTAAGAGGCCACGGCTGTCTGGAAAACCCACATCCAATACAGCTCTCCGTTTATCTTCACTCCGGACTCATCGGCTCCGATAACTTTGGTATTCAGTATATCACGGCGTATGGCTTCATGTCCCTTGGCCGCGTACCTTCTCATTCTTCCCAATATATTGGAGATTGTCCCTTCGCTCATGTTTACGTTGAACAATGTACGCATGGCTTCCTTGAGTCGCTTGAACGGAAGATTCTGCAATGTGCTTAGATAAGCGACGGTCGCATGTATATTTGGTCCATAGGCCACCGGGGCGGTGGCCTCATTTGGGAATTCTCCCTTTAAGTGTGCCCCACAGGAGCACACTCCTTCCATAGAGATATATTCTGTAACCGTAGGAAATACTGGCTTGGGCAGATCAATGACCTGACGGCGTTCTCCTGCATGAAGGCTTTCAAGTGATATAGCCTTTCCACAGCAGGGGCATGCACCGGGAACACATCGGTGGCTATGGTCAGGATGCTCTGCCTGCCGCAATGTCTCCCCCTTATGCCCGGGCTGTCCTCCGTTGGGTTTGCCGGATGATTTTCTAAGAGAATTTGTATGCTTGACACCGATAGGGTTCTTGGAGGGAGGGACACTGGAATTGTTGCTGGTCTTGGCCGGACGATCAAGCTTCCCCAGCTTCTTGTTAAGAGAAGCGATTTCCTTCTGTAATCTTTGAATCTCTTTATTCTGTTCCGCAATCTTCCTTTCTTTCTCGGATATGACGGCTTGTTGCTTGTCGCTCTCCTTCTTAAGACGGCGATACTCCTTCTTGGCATCTCGAAGTTCGCGATACACATCGGCATCAAGGAGATCCTCAGATACCCCGGCTTCGCGCAGAATCAGCATTCTGCGCCTTGTCAACAATGGTTGAATCACCATCTCTATATCTGTGATCTGCTGCTTCATAACGAGTACAAAGATAGCAAAAATTCGCGACATATACAAGTAAAACGCCAATTATTTTATTGTATGTCAATTGGTTGCAATCTAAATCCTAATATTGCGCAGCTCTCGTACACCCATACGGAGATACAGATTTTTCAAATCTCGTCACGCTATCCGTATTGGTATTTTATAGACCTGAGTAGTTACC
>CAMWVS010000062.1 GCA_947177775.1 uncultured Prevotella sp. | reverse complement strand
GCCCCCGTCAATTCCTTTGAGTTTCACCGTTGCCGGCGTACTCCCCAGGTGGGATGCTTAACGCTTTCGCTTGGCCGCTGACCGTATATCGCCAACAGCGGGCATCCATCGTTTACCGCGCGGACTACCAGGGTATCTAATCCTGTTCGATACCCGCGCCTTCGAGCTTCAGCGTCAGTAGCGCTGCCGTATGCTGCCTTCGCAATCGGAGTTCTTCGTGATATCTAAGCATTTCACCGCTACACCACGAATTCCGCATACGTTCCGCGCACTCAAGCAAGCCAGTTCGCGCCGCAGTGCCATGGTTGAGCCACGGCATTTCACGGCACGCTTAACATGCGGCCTACGCTCCCTTTAAACCCAATAAATCCGGATAACGCCCGGACCTTCCGTATTACCGCGGCTGCTGGCACGGAATTAGCCGGTCCTTATTCATGCGGTACCTACAAAACACCACACGTGGTGTCTTTTATCCCCGCATAAAAGCAGTTTACAACCCATAGGGCCGTCATCCTGCACGCTACTTGGCTGGTTCAGTCTTACGACCATTGACCAATATTCCTCACTGCTGCCTCCCGTAGGAGTCTGGACCGTGTCTCAGTTCCAGTGTGGGGGACCTTCCTCTCAGAACCCCTACCGATCGAAGACTTGGTGGGCCGTTACCCCGCCAACTATCTAATCGGTCGCATCCCCATCCATCGCCGATAAATCTTTACTTGACACCCGATGCCGGAAATCAAGACCATCCGGTATTAATCTTTCTTTCGAAAGGCTGTCCCGAAGCCATGGGTAGGTTGGATACGCGTTACGCACCCGTGCGCCGGTCGCCATCAAACTTAGCAAGCTAAGTTCATGCTGCCCCTCGACTTGCATGTGTTAAGCCTGTAGCTAGCGTTCATCCTGAGCCAGGATCAAACTCTACATTGTAAAATCTGTATCTTTTATCCAACACCCATTAATAAATGAATGTCTTCATGGATATGCTCTGTTCAGGACGCTCCGAATGTACATGGTCACAAACCTCTGTTTCATTGACGGTTCGTTCACTTTACCCACAACACACTATATAAATAATGTACTGTGCTTCTTGTACTACTACTTGTATCTGTCTGTCAATCTTTCAAAGAACTCTTTCTTTTGGCGCTTGTCAGAGGTTCAACCCTGAAAGCGGATGCAAAGGTAAGGACTTTCCACGCACAAACCAAATAATTTTAGAAGAAATTTAAGTAAACAGGCCTTAAAATTAAGTAAAATTGATTTAAATCAAGTCAACAGCGCTATAAACCTGCATTTTTTCGACATTAGCGGTCAAAAAACGTCTGTGTGACTAACAAAAGAATATTAGCCCCACAGACGTCAGAAAAAGATGTTTCAGGAAAACTACTGAAGTTGGAACGTTACAGGTAACGAGAACCAGACAGGGACAGGTACACCGTTCTGCTTGCCCGGAATCCAACGCGGCATTGCCTTAACTACGCGCAAGGCTTCCTTGTCAAGCGCTGGGTCTACAGAACGTACTATTGAAACGTCACTGATAGTTCCATCCTTACCAATAACGAAGCGCACAATAACACGTCCCTGGACACGGGCTTCTTCTGCAACAGCAGGATACTTGATATTCCTGCTCAGCCACTCCATCAGTTTACCGTCACCACCGGGGAATGTTGGCATTTGGGCAACGATATCGAACGGTTTTTCTGTTTCATACGAATTAACTTCTTTGGCCACAATCACTTCATGCTTGTTCGCTTCCGGAATCTGTTCAAGCAAACTCCAGCCATCTTTCGCCTGTTCTTTGGCATTGACTATGCCGTCTTTCTCTACCAGCCAGTCTACGCGCTCGCCATCTTTCGCAATATATTTAGCTCTAATCCTACCATCTCCCGTAACTTGCCAATGCACGATCCTATCATCTTTCGTAACCTCTGCGATTTTGACAACACGTCCCTCTGTCACTGCACGTTGTATTTCCTTTTTAGTTTCCTTACTATTATAAACTATCTTTTTCCCTTTCTCATCATACTCTTTTTCGGCCACAAGCCTAAATACATCGTCAACAAAGTATTGAGCATTAATTGTCATCGTCACCTCTTTATTTACGGTCTTACCTCCAACCTTCGCTCTAAAACGCACTTTGTCTTCAAAAGGACACAACATAACATTCTCATTATCCAAACTTTTAGGAATATTCAGCCTCTGCATAGCCTCATTCGTGAAAACATCATGTACACAGAGTATCCGTTTTTTTGCCATATCATAAGTAAACATACCTAAATTTGACTTACCAACGATACCGATTGCTGTCATCTTAGTTTCATCAGCAACCTTAATTGCCACATTATATAATATAGGCACGTAAGAATTTGCCATCTTATTATATGTAGAGTTCATATCTTTCCCTGTTATCTTAGAAAACACCTCTAAAAGCTTATCTCCTTTCAGTTCACGCAATGCCACATTGGTATTGGAAAGTGTCACAACATCAAAACCAAAATATTTAGCATAAATCGTCACTTCTCCATCATTATAATCATCGGAAGACTTTTTTTTAGAAATACGCTTAGTTGATTCAAATTGACTCAGATAGGCAGAATATGCCTTTTCTATACTTTCCTCTTTAGCACCGAAAAGCCTCTCGCTAAGCAATCTCTCGACCTCCGGACATTTATCCGGATACTCAATCATCACATTCACTTTAAACCGTGCTTCTTTATGCTTGACAGCTACAGTTTCTGTAATCTTTTTAATATAATGACACTGCGCAACAGCCGTGTCAGACGCTGCCATGAACCACAACAGAATTACTACCGGAAGAAACTTCCACACTAACGATTTACTTTTCATTGAATTGTTTTTTATTCTTTACTTATCGTTTAATTAATCTTTATATATCAGAATTCGTTTATTCCATTTTCCGATGCTACGCGTTCCGAAACAACTACATAAGGCAGAGGCTCAGCCACATGAATATCTATTCTATGATTTCATCAAATTCTGCCTACAAAGATAACACATTAATCCAACAGTCCTGCTTTAACTCTCCCCTGTTAATATAAATTAACACATAATCCATACCGCTAACACAAACAACCGATTCAAAATCCTCATCACTATTTCAAGTGAATGGATGGAAGGAATAGAAGTTCAGAATATACACAACATAGAATAATGTGTATAAATAAACAGATGAAGGGTATCAAAAACCGGCTTTAAAAATTGTTGAACCGAATTTTGAAACCCTTCATCAATGGGAAACTGCTTTTTGAATATTATCTCTATCGTAACACGGGCCAGCCGTCGTCGGTCCACTCCATCTTTCTTTGTACGAGCACAGAAGCTCCGTTGTCGGCTATGCTGTAGCCATGACAGATGAAGATGTCTTCGTCACCGAAACGGTAGGCTGCACTGTGACCGGCGGCCTCATATTGTTTTTTGTCTCCCTCAATGACAAGCGTTCCGCCTCCCAAGGCCATATCACGGCCTTCGCGGTCGAGATAAGGGCCGGCTACAGTGCGGCTACGGCCTACCACGACCTTATATGTGCTCTCCATACCGCGGCAACAATAGTCCCACGAGACAAAAAGATAGAACCAGCCGTCGTGACGGAAGACGAACGGAGCCTCCACGGGATTTGCGCGTCCTTCGGTCTTGCGGCGGGCGATGGTACGCTGGCGGAAGGAACGGTCTATGTGCATCGTCGAGTCGAGGCGGACCAGCTGAATGCCGTCCCAAAAGGAGCCGAACGTAAGCCACGGCATGCCGTCCTCGCCAATGATGAAGTTGGGGTCGATGGCATTCCAGTTGTCACGGCCGCCACGGGAACATATCATCGGGCCTTCATCCCGCCATTCAATCAGGTTGCGGCCGTCGTCGGAGAGCGGCCGGAGGCTGTCCGTGGACACCAGTCCTATGGCCGACGTGTTCTTCCCGAACGTAGAACAGCTATACGCCATCCACCAGCGTCCCTGCCAACGGATGATGTCAGGAGCCCATACGTGGTCGCGGAAACCGGGAACAGAATCGTGTGTCCACGCTGGGATGGCTGTCAGCAGAGGAGTCTTACGCCACACCCGCCACGTCTTCAGGTCTTTTGATTCTGCCATCTGAAGACCGTGGCCTGTGCTCATCATATAATAGGTGTCGCCTGATTTTGCCATGACGGGGTCGTGGACCATCGGTTTGTCTGTTGTGAACGACTGGGCAAATGTGATTGCTGAAATTGCTGAAAGAATAACGAGAGCGAAAGCTCTGGGGATTTGAATTGGAAACATAGGGTGGATTTTATGGGAATTAAAGGGAAATTACAAGAGGTTATGGGACTGACGGGAGGAATTGGAACATTATGGAAAGAATCAGGCTTGCGGGATGTTCTTCTGCTGCTGTCAATAGAGAAGAATTGCTCCGGCAAGCGCACTGTAGGCTATCATCCGGATGGGATTGATCTTGAAATACATCGTCCCGACGAACGTTGCGGCAAAAAGGGCAATGCTGATCCAGAACTGCCATGGATTGAGTGACGGAGTTGAGAAATTCTCTGATGTCATGAGCAGCAGCGTGGCGGCACCGAGCAGACCTACCACTGCGGGACGCAGGCCAATGAAAACAGACTGTACGAGTGGCGTTTTCATATATTTCATGAACATACGGCTGATGACAATCATGAGTATCAGGGACGGCAGGACGAGGGCGAACGTGGCTGTAAGACTGCCGAGTATGGCCATTGTGTTACCCATTCCGGCGTTATGGACGGCCGTATAGCCGCAATATGTCGCACTGTTGATGCCTATCGGGCCGGGCGTCATCTGGCTGATGGCCACGACGTCGGTAAATTCGGATGTGGTCATCCAGTGCCAATGATGGACCACTTCGCTCTGGATGAGAGACAGCATGCCGTAGCCGCCACCGAAACCGAACAGGCCGATGAAGAAGAATGTTATGAAAAGCTGTAGGAATATCATTGTTATATCTGTGGGTATGATTGATTGCCGAATATGAAGGAAGCGCAGAGCGGGTGTCAACCGGTTTGCCTGTCAGAGACGCCAAAATGTGATTTCTCTGCATCGGGCTTCCATTATTCACATAGTCTCATTATTCTGTGGGCTGTATATACCGTCCATACAGCCAGCCACCGAGTCCGGCAATGAGGATTATCGCTATCGGTGAAACGCCGAAAGCCCATATCGCCAATGCTCCGGCAACAGGAATCCAACAGTTCGCCCATCCTACACGGGCGTTGCGGGCCATGTTGAACGTTGGCACGGCTATCAGGGCCACGACCGCCGGACGTATGCCACGGAACATTGCAGCCACAACGGGATTGTCCTGAAACTGGCGGAAAAACATGGCTATCAGCAGGATGATGATGAACGACGGCAAGGCCGTGCCCAGTGATGTGCAGACAGCGCCGCGCGTCTTGTTCAGCTTATAGCCGACAAACGTGCTCACATTGATGGCGAACACACCCGGACAGCTCTGAGCGATGGCAATCACGTCGAGCAACTCCTCACGCGTCATCCACTTGTGGTTGTCGACAACCTCTTTTTCTATTAGCGGTATCATGGCATATCCGCCGCCAAGAGTGAACAGTCCTATCTTGAAAAAGGTGAAAAACATGCGTTTTTCTGATTCTGAATTATTAATTCCAAATTATAACAAGCAAGAGCCAAACGTGCTAATTACAAATTATGAATCATAGATTATAATCGGCGAGCGACATTTCACCCGCATTTTTATAATCTATAATTCATAACTCATAATTATTGAGAACCTCGCCTTAAGCGAAGTTCTCAATCCATTTCCTTGCATTGACAAACGCCTCAATCCACGGAGTCACGTCGTCGGCGCGGCGGTCGGCGGGATACCATGCGTTCTGCCACGGGAAGATGGCGCGCTCCAAGTGGGGCATCATTGCCAGATGGCGGCCGTCGGCCGAGCAGATACCGGCCACATTGTAGTCGCTGCCGTTCGGGTTGGCGGGATAGCCGGCGTAGTTGTACTTCGCTATGACGTTGTAGTTTGACTCAGCCTCGGGCAGTGAGAACTTGCCCTCTCCGTGAGCCACCCAGATGCCGAGCTTGTTGCCGCTGAGCGAACCGAACATGACACTGTCGTTCTGCGGTATGTCGAGGCTGACGAAGCAGCTTTCGAACTTGTGGGAGTTGTTGTGCAACATGCGGGCCTTTCCACCATCCTTGCTACCCACAAGTCCGAGTTCGACCATCAGCTGGCATCCGTTGCAGATACCGAGCGACAGTGTGTCCTTGCGCGCATAGAACTTGTCGAGGGCCTCCTTTGCCTTCGGATTGAAGAGGAACGCACCGGCCCATCCCTTTGCCGAGCCAAGCACGTCACTGTTGGAGAATCCGCCGCAGAACACAATCATGTTGACATCCTCAAGCGTCTCACGGCCGGTGATAAGGTCGGTCATCATGACGTCCTTCACATCGAAGCCGGCCAGATAGAGCGAGTAGGCCATTTCGCGCTCGCCGTTGGTACCCTTCTCACGGATAATGGCGGCTTTCACGCCGGTCATCTCGCGGCGGTCGGCCGAAATGCCGTATTGTGAGAGACGTCCCGTGAAGTCGCGGTTGAACTTCATCTCCAGCGGCTGGTTCTTATAGTTCTTATATCTTTCGGCAGCACAGCCGTTGAAACTCTGCTTGCGGTCGAGCAGGTATGACTTCTCATACCATACGTCGCGCAGGGCGTCTATGTCGAATGTATGTTCAAAGTCGCCGGCTTTCACCACGACGGTGCGCTCGCCGGGCACGGAATAGCCAATCTTGGCGAAGCCCACGCCACACTCTTCCATGAACTTGCGGAACTCAATCTTATGCTCGTCGCTGACCTCGATAACGACACCGGGATTCTCGGCGAAGAGCGTCTTCACAACGTCGCCGTCACTGCAGATGTCGTGCAGGTTGACATGGAGGCCGCCCTCGGTATTGGCGAAGCACATTTCAAGCAGCGTCGTGATGAGTCCGCCGGCACTGATGTCGTGGCCGGCCATTATCCAACCGCGCTTGACGAGCTCCTGAACGGCATTGAAGGCGTCGCAGAAATATTCCGGATTCTTCACCGTAGGCACGTCGTCGCCCACCTTTCCGAGGCTCTGGGCAAAGGCGCTGCCGCCCAGACGCTGCTCATCGAAGGAGAAGTCTATGTGATAGATGGATGCGTTCTTGTCGTTTACGAGCACCGGCGACACGACCTTGCGGACGTCGCTGACCTCGCCTCCGGCACTGACGATGACCGTTCCGGGAGCGATGATCTTCTCACCGCCGGGATACTGCTGTGTCATTGACAGCGAGTCCTTGCCCGTAGGCACGTTGACGTGGATGGCGCAGCAGAAATCCGACAGGGCTTTCACGGCCGTGTAAAGACGTGCGTCCTCACCCTCCTGAGAGCGGCAGGGCCACATCCAGTTGGCCGAGAGGCTCAGGCTGTCCATGCCTTCAGCCAGCGGTGCCCACACGATGTTGGTCAGCGACTCGGCTACAGACAGCACGCTGCCGGCCTCGGGCGATGCCAGTCCGGCCTGCGGGGCATGGCCGAGAGAAGTTGCGATACCCTTATGACCGCGATAGTCAAGAGCCACTACGCCGCAGTCGCTCAGCGGCAACTGTATGCGGCCCTGGCACTGCTGGCGCGCAATCTTACCCGTCACGGAGCGGTCGACCTTGTTTGTCAGCCAGTCCTTGCAGGCTACGGCCTCAAGACGGAGAACATTGACGAGATAACTATCGAGTTTTGAGTTCAGAGTGGTGAGTGAAGAGGTTTGATTACCTTTTTCCGCTTCACCCTGTGCCTGGCCTTGAGAGCAATCTGCCCCCTGCTCTCCGCACTCCGTGCTCTGACCTTCATAGGTAACGTCTGAGTAGTGCCGCTCCACCGTCGTATCGCGCATGACGGTCTTCGGTGAGTGGCCGAACATCTGGGCCACGTCGAGGTCGAACGGACGGACGCCGTCACCTTGTTCAAACGAGAAGTGGGCGTCGCCGGTTGTCTCACCTACGACATACATCGGAGCACGCTCACGCTCGGCGATGCGGCGCACCTGCTCGATGTGCTTCTCGTCAATGAGCAGTCCCATGCGCTCCTGACTCTCGTTGGCGATTATCTCTTTTGCGCTCAGTGTCTTGTCGCCGATTGGCAGCTGCGTCATATCAATGCGGCCACCGCACTCCTCAACCAGCTCCGAGAGACAGTTGAGGTGGCCGGCCGAACCGTGGTCGTGGATGCTCACGACGGGGTTGACATCGGCTTCACAGAGCGCACGGACAAGGTTGTATGCACGCTTCTGCATCTCCGGATTGGCACGCTGCACGGCGTTCAGCTCGATGCCGTTGCTGTAACGGCCCGTGTCTACCGACGAGACGGAACCGCCGCCGAGACCGATGCGATAGTTGTCACCACCGACGACGACGACCTTGTTGCCCGTCTGAGGCTCCTTCTTCAGGCAGTCACGCTTCGTTCCGTAGCCCACACCGCCGGCCAGCATGATGACCTTGTCGTAGGCATACTTCTCCGCTTCACCTTCCTGATGCTCGAATGTGAGCACCGAACCGCAGATGAGCGGCTGTCCGAACTTGTTTCCGAAGTCACTCGCACCGTTGGATGCCTTGATGAGAATCTGCTCCGGAGTCTGATAGAGCCACGGACGCTCCTGGAGTCCTGAGGGAGCGGAGGTATGATTGTCGGATGAAGAGTCTGCTTCTATCCTCGGATAAGCCGTCATATAAACCGCCGTTCCTGCGATGGGCCATGAGCCGACGCCACCGCCCATACGGTCGCGGATTTCGCCGCCCGTACCCGTTGCGGCACCGTTGAACGGCTCTACCGTCGTTGGGAAGTTGTGTGTCTCGGCCTTCAACGAGATAACACTCTCGATGTCCTTTATGCGGAACCAGTCGCTCGTGGTCTGATCGGCCGGAGCGAACTGCTCCACCACCGGTCCCTGGGCGAAGGCCACATTGTCCTTATATGCGGAAAGAATCTTGTTGGGATTCTCCTGTGTTGTCTTCTTGATCATTGCGAAGAGACTCGACTCCATCTCCTTGCCGTCGATGATGAACGTACCGCCAAAAATCTTGTGGCGGCAGTGCTCGGAGTTAATCTGGGCGAAGCCGAATATCTCGGAGTCGGTCAGCGGACGGCCAAGCTCCTTCTCAATCTTGTGCAGATACTCAATCTCCTCGGGCGACAGGGCCAGTCCCTCCTTCTCGTTGTACTCTTCAAGATTGTCAACATGCTTGATTGGCTGCGGCTCCAAGGCTACGGTGAACACAGTCTGGTCCAGTCCCTTGTACATGCGCTGCAACATCGGGTCGTGCCCGGCGTCTTCCGTATCGACGGGGAAGAACTCTTCTATACGCGAAATGCCGTGGAGATTCATGTTCTGTGTTATCTCAACGGCATTCGTACTCCAGGGAGTTATCATCTCACGGCGCGGGCCGACGAAGAAGCCCTCCATGCTTTCGCCCTCTACGAGCTCGGCGTCGCCGTAAAGCCAGCAAAGTTCTTTGATTTCATCCTGAGTCAACTGATGGTCAGTCTGCGTAGCAATCACGCTCTTTTGCGGAGTCCTAAAAAAAAGTATCATGCCTTTATATATAATTATGTGTATTTATATTCCGTCGGCAAAGTTACATTAATTTAAGGAGAGCGCAAAATCTTATGACTACTATTTTTCCAATGCCTGGTTCCACGTGTCATGTTGTCATCATGCCCACAGGAACGTATCACGGCGTCAACGGCATATAGAGCAGAGGCGCGGGAACCGTACGCAGCCGCATTTCCGGAATCCCGCAGGCGGTCCTATTCAATCCTCCCTATCTCCACACCGTCAAAACCGCTGATGATGTCGAACATCATGGTCTCATATTGGAAGCGTTTGACCCTCAGGTCCATATCCACCTCCAACTGCAGACCTCCGCTGGTTGTAACCTCACGCATGCTGTATGAAAAGACTTCAACCTTCTCACGCTTCATACGCTTTATCACGCTGCGGATGATATCCTTCGACGGAGCGTAGAATGTGACCGATACATTGCGTCCGCCGAAACGCTGCAGAATGGCGTTGAGCGCCTCAAGGCAGAGCAGGACGAGCAGCGTCGTGGCCGTAGCCAACAGATAGAGCCCCGCACCGCAGGTCATACCGATGGCCGATGTCACCCACAGACCGGCCGCCGTGGTCAGTCCGCGTATAACGTTCTTCTGGAAAATGATGATACCGGCACCGATAAATCCGATGCCCGACACCACCTGTGAGGCGATGCGCGAGGGATCGAGCGAGACGTTGGGCGTCCCGCCGGATATGACGGTGTCAAAACCATATTGCGACAGCATCATAAACAGCGCGCTGCCTAATGCGACGAGAAAATGAGTGCGCAGTCCGGCTTCCTTGGCACGGTATTCGCGCTCCAGGCCGATAAGACCGCCGAGCAGGGCGGCAATGAAAATTCGGATGATAAATTCTACTGTCATAAAGCTCTGTATGTTTCTAGGTCACTCCCCTGCCCCGCACCGTTCGTTGTCCAGCACGAGATGGGCTTTCTCCATAGTAAGGAAACAGCCTTTGACGCCGGTTGGCAACCCGCCGACGGTATATGAATAGTTGTATGTCTTTCCGGTCGTCGTCCTTGTCACGGCTGTCATGACGGCAGTACCGGAAGAGACTGAAAGCGTCAGGTCTACCTGTGCCCCGTCCATGTCGGACGTGAACGTCGCCCAGTCATAGTCGTGAGTCATGCCGGCCGCACGGAGTTCGTCCGTGGCATAGGTTCCCCAGCCATAGGCATCGGCACGGAGCACCATATATTCGGCATATCCGCTCTCTCCGCGCTGCTTACCGTTAGTGAAGACGAGCAGCCAGTTGTTCCAGTTGGCGGCCCCGTCTGTATAGTTCCTGAACGAATAGCGGAACGTCCCTTCGCCCGAAGGCAGGCTGAGATAGGGCGTGAAGTAGGTCCAGAAGGGAGCGGTATTATCTTCCGGTCCATAAGAGCTGAAAGCCTGTTTGACTACTTTCTTGCCCCAATAAGTCTTCTTTCCGCCAACACCATAACCGGCATAGACAATGGTGGCGGCGCGCGGCGACGTCTCCCAGTCGGCTTCACGGCAGAGAAGTAGTTTCTGAGAGCCTATGGTCAGCGTGCCGGTCGCGGCGTCGAAGCTCCACGTCTGGCCGCTGAACGGCGTTCCCGTCACCTTGTGGTCGGCCGTGAGCGTCAGCGATGTCGCGACGGACTGGGTCTGATATTTGTATTCCAACGTAACGTTCTCCCACTCTCCGACCAACTCTTCCTCACTGATCGGGGCCTGCGGCACGCCACCATAACACTCCGGCATGACCACGGGCCATCCGTCCTCGGTCCAAAGTATGCGGCGCACCTGTCCCTGCATGATTGCATTGCTGTAGGCGTCGCCATAGGCATTGGCCGGGAGACGGCCCTGAGACGAGTAGAACCAGTTGCCGCGGCCGTCGTCGAACACGGCGCAGTGGCTGATGCCGACCCAGCCGTAGCCCTGAGAGAAGCGGTAGGGATGGGTCACGAGCGGCCATGCGTCACCTCCACGGGTAGTCACGTCCGTGCCATCCATGCCGACATACGGGCCGGCGATGTTGCGGGAGCGCACCACCCGGGTGTTGTATGCCACGGCCAGCTCGTCGTATGCCATAAAGAGATAGTAGTAGCCGTCGCGATAGATGACCTCCGGCGCCTCGGCAGCCTGCCAGCGGTTGCCCATCTGGCGTGTGTATATCAGTTTGCCATAGGCCGTGATGTCGCCCCACGGCATGCCCGGCTCCGTCTTCGGCATGCCAGTCACGGCGTCCAGTTCCACGGCGGCGAAGCCGGAATGCCACGAACCGTATATGAGCCAGTGGTCTCCATCGGGGGTGATGATGTAGGACGGGTCGATGGCGTTATATTTGAAATAGCAGTTGGCCCAGTCGTCGGCCTTGACGTTGAAGTTCAGCTGCTTGTCCGAAGCGTTGGTCAGCACATAGCCGCGATCCTCCCAGCTCGTGACGTCCTCCGGAGTGGCCGTCTCCATCAGTCCTATGAAAGCCCGCTCGCTCCAAGTTCCGTCACCGTCGATTGTTCCGGGGCAGGTGATGGCGTAGTACATACGGTAGAGCCCGCTCCTGACACGACGCACACACGGCGCCCAATAGCCGAACTGACGGTCGTCGGAGAAGTCGGCCGTGCTCTCGCCCAGCCCCATGGCCGCGCGGATTTCGTTCAGCTTCGGCTTCACCCATTCCGGCAGCCTGGCCATTGTCGCTCCCATGAACTCCCAGTCTACGAGATTGCGCGAGCGGCGACACATGAAATGGCCGTGGCCGTCGTGGGCGTTCCCGAAGCTGGCGTCTGTCGCATACATATAATAATAGCCGTCGTCGGCACGCACCACCGACGGGTCGTGAACGTTGGCAAGATTCCATTTCGCGCGGTCTCCCCAGCCGGAGATGCTGCGATAGTAGTCGGGATAAGCCGGAGCACGGTAGTTCTCCAGACGGTCCGCAATGGGAGACACCGTGATGCTGCTGATGTTTCCGAGGTCCACGCCACCGAACGTCCACGTGCCATTCTCTCCACTCACGAAACCCGCGTCAGCGGAACTGCCGACAACGGTTTTCCCGCCGTCATTCTGTTCCACGACAAACTGCGCCTCTGCGGCACCGGACGTTATCAACAATGCTGCCGCAAGCAATATCTTCGTTATCTTCATCGTTATTTTCTCCTTGATATTTATCGTTTAATGAACTTTACCTTCACCGTTCCTGCCCGCAGGACATATACGCCCGGCGGAAGACTGCCCACGTCGACCGTCGTTGTCCGGCTGTCGCTGACCGCGGTTCTGACAGTCCGGCCGCAACCGTCAAATATCTCTATCGACGTGCCCGACGGACACCCCGTCAGGCTCAGACGGCCGTCAACAAGTCCAACCGGCCGCAGTTCCGTTCCGTCGTGCCGGGGCGAGACAATCCCGGAAGGGTCTACCTGTTCGAAATTCACAGAACGCGCACCGTCAATGATGCTTCCGTCCTTGCAGACCACGGCAAAAGTGTCGTCAGCGTCCGACGCCAACAGAAATCCAACGCCGGTCATCAGCACCGTCCGGCCACTCTGCGGCTCGACCAGCGCCCACTCTTTTATGTCCTGCGCCTGCGAGGCCAGACAAAGGAGTGGTGTAATGGATAGTAGTAATAGCTTTCTCATCTGTTATTTTACGTTGTTTATGGTAAATTCAAGCAAGTCTCTGTAAGACCAAACTGGTCTTGAAAATTGGTTTATATTATACAATGCCCCAGTTCCGGTTTTTGTTCTTCCGCAATAACACTTCACGTCATTACGTATATGCATTATAATTCGCTATGCCGCAATAAAGACTCAACATCTTTGCGTTTACATTCCAAATAGGTAGAAGTCATGTCCACAACTCCGTGATATACATAGGGAAGCCGTGGTCTGACTTACGGAAGCCGAACGACTCGTAAAACCTGATGCCGTCCTCGTAGGCCACGAGCAAGATGCGCAGATAGTCACGGTATTTTTCCTTCGTCATCTCCACCAGACGTCGCCCGATTCCGCGTTTCTGATAAGCCGGATCGACAAGCAGATAGTGGACGTATGCCGTCATCACGCCGTCGTCCATCGTACAGATCATGCCCACGAGCCTGTCGCCGTCCCACGCCGAATACACCGTCTCGTAGTTCTTCATCGCTTCAACCAACTTGTCGGGATAGTGACCCGACGACCATTCCACCGAAAGAAACAGCCGCTCCAGTTCTTCACGGCCGAAATCATGGATTGCCTTATAGTCTATTCCGTTGTTCATATCGCTTCGCCTTTTCTGTATATAACATCCTGCCGGCCTTAAGGTCATCGCCACCGGCATGCGGATTTTGCAAAGTTACACTTTTTTTCGACATAACAGCCACTCTTTTCCGATTTGTTGCAAAACCGCAGAATGACAGAGAAGAAATCAGGTTCATCCGGAATATGAAGTGATATTCCGGATGAACCTGAAAATTATACGAGGGTACTGCAGAACGCACACCGTCTGATTGAGACATTTCTACGCTTGTATATGGCAGCTGTCAAGACCTTATCCTCACACTTTTAGAAATAACTATATCTTCCGTTTTTAATATTTGGCAACAGAGTTGTAAGTCACAACGCCGGTATGCGGAATTATAGTACATTCCATTGACGACGGCTTGCCCTGCCTGTATGACACATGCAAGTTTACCGTCGCAGAACTCTTCAGTTTCAAGTTCTTCACGGCCGGCCACTCCTTCATATTCTCCACCGCCTCAAGAAACGCCTTGTCAACTCTGCGATGGAGCTTCTTCTGCATCTCAACATTTGAAATCCGGCCATTCTTATCTACACTGAAAATCACTGTCACCGTTCCGTTGGTTGTCTCCACCACATCAAACAGATTTTCCTTTATGTACTGCGCCAACTGTGCCGTCCCTTTGTCCATCACCAATTCCTTTTCTGTCTTAGGCTTTGGCGCGGCCTCCGCCGCTAATTTTGCAGCAACTTCCGCCTCCATCCTCTTCTTTAATTCGCGGTCTCTGGCTGCTCTGGTGAAGATATTGTAATCATCTATGATATAACCAAGAAAACCATAACGCACAGACAACACTATCGTATCACCTGGTCTCACTTCCTCATAGGTTTCTTCATTCACGCCCAATGCGGCATGTTCACCGTCGAACGTACACCTTATCCTATAACATCTGGAAGACTTCACCTTATACGTATATTTTCCGGTTACCACGGTACAAACTTCCTTGCTCTCCTTCGCCGTGAGATTATTGACATATTGGACAACCGGAGTAACAAAAAGGAATGCAAAAACTACAGACAAAATCAGCGAAAAGAATAAGGACGCCAGTATAATCCCCCATTGTTCTTTGCCTTTCCCTCCATTCTCCAATATTTCCTTTTCCTTTCGCTCAGCATAATCGTCAAACCGTTCTTCAACATCCTGCCCTGAAGCGACCGAGGATGCCCAAATAAACAAAGAGGATTTACTATAAGGCTCAAGCGTATAGCTCTTCACGTATTTATACATCAACCACCAAAACAGCGGCAACGGAATCAGATAGAATACAAGATAACGCACATCCGGGATAATGCCACAACTGGCAAGTAACGACTTGACAATACTGTCACTGCTGTCTATTGCATCGCTATAACCAATAGAGAGTTTCAGAAAACCTCCAAGAAACACGAACACGACTAAGCCTGCCAATGACAAGTAATAAAACATCCGCGGATTCTCCTCCACCCACGCAGCAAAGCCTGTACGGCTGCTGCCTACTTCAAAATTTTCTCTGTTTAATTCCATTTTATCATTCGTTTAATAATTTAATCTCTAAGTTTATCATGTAATCATATTCCATTCCCTCAAAAGAAACGGCAGTTTTTATTATTGGTACGTGTCATATTCTGACACCGAGGTCTTTGAACGCTGAATTTAAATCGCAGACCTCCACACCAAGCGCAATGCAAGCATCCGGTATTTTCACACGCTTGCTACAGTTCGGTTCAGACGTTTCATAAGTGACAAGCGTCCAGCCTTTAGCAGCAGCCGTGGCAACAAGGTAGGCATCAGCGACTCTTGCAAAATCATCCAATGCTGTCTGCCTGAACCGATTGGTACTTTTAGCCCAGTTCTGCACCTCAGAGTATTTTCCAAGCACATTTCCGTCAATAGTACAATAAAAACCTGATGTCGCATTTTCCTTCATCCAACATGTCAACTCATCATTACCACGCTCTATTTCTTCTTTCACCTTCTCACTCGTGAAAATCTTTCCGTCACGTATCAACTCCGCAATACGCATCCAAAAGGTCGGCCATGTATCTTCCGGCATCTCATTCTTAGACCTTATAAATATATTTGTATCAAACAGATAATTCATATTCCATATCAGATATTATCATTCATGAATCGCGTATAGGTATTGCCATAAAGTCCAGTCAATCTATATGCTTCCGTATAAGACAACTGCCGGTTTGTCACTGCATTTTTTACATGAATGGCGAACAGGCGTCCAACACGTCTCACACTTGTCCGGTAGAAACTGCCGCCACTCCCGATTTTCCGTCTGTACACCGGCCTACTTCCATATTCCATCCAAAAGATATGATAATCATTATCAGATATCATACCAAGGTCATGCGCCCTACGTGCCACAACAAGTTCACTAATCCGGAATTTACGCGCCGCAGCCTTTACCTCACCATTCCATATCGTCCGCAATTCTGTTGCCGGCACAAGAAACTCGGCCGCCACCATGTCACAGTATCGCTCTGTAACATCATGAGCCAGCGTATAGGTCTCCGCATGCCCGGCACTCACTCCAAGCATCAGATGGGCTGCTTCATGTATAAGCGTAAACAATTGGGCTGTCGGCGCATCATTGCTGTTTATGAAAATATAAGGAGCCACTCTGTTTACAAGAGCAAAGCCTCTACATTCACTGACTTTCAACGGCCGGCGCGTATTATTGCCAACAACACCATTGTATGCGACGAATACTCCGGCGTCCTCAAGAGCCTGTGTCAACCTGGTTACAGCGGCTTCTGCCGTTGCCAGCCCGAAAGTCCAACGTACGTCCAAGCCCAAAACATCACGAAGTCTGCACACAGCTTCTCCCACAGGCGTCTTTAAGTTTATACACCCGATAAAATCACATGTATCTATTTCGTTCTCAACAAGATAATCCTCCAGCCAATCCTGTCGCCGTCGAACTGTATTGACTGTGTCATAAACGTTCAGATCGAAATGATCATTCAAGCCGGCTTCTCCCCGGAATACAGGGAAAGGCACACGCTCTTCCGGAACTTTATCAAGAAACAGATACCCAAACGGAACATTCACACTCTTGGCAAACGCCTCCAACTGCTTCACCGTAGGATCTTTCCCGCCAGTCAGCCAATCAGACAAAGCGACATTCGGATGGCTCCTCAGATAGTCATCTACGGTAAGTCCGGCACGTTGAACGGCCCAACAATAACGCTCTTGTGGTATGTTTACTCTTGCTGGCATATAAAAATTGTTCGCTTCACAAAGTTAATTATTTCCAATGAAACAGTCTGTAACATTCTTAAAAGATGCAAAATTTTTATGCTTTTTTATATAAACTGAGGTTTAACGGGAGAATAAAACCCAAAACAATCGGAACATAGTACATCGCCACGCCATTTTATAGAAAGTGGCGCATCGTGAGATTTCGCGCCTTAACAAATCTGAATTTGTCCGCAGAATTGTGCAAATTTAACATTTCTTTTTCCCTCAAAATAGAGCGGCGGTTGCGGTGTTTCAGCCCCGTTTTTCCGTCATCTTGAAGCCGTCGGCGAGCCGTAAGGGCCTCGCGGGGTCACGGCGGGGCCGCTTTCGGACTGCAACGGCGGCCCCGTTGTGATGCGGCGGGGGCCTCGTTGCAACGCCGGGAGGGCCTTACTGCTTTGTCAGAAAAACATCGTTTTCGTAACCCCCTGACTCTCAGCTTTTCCTGTTTGAACGAAAAATCCGCTATTTTGCGTCGTAGGCCGGAAATCGCGGTCAGGAAGTGAATTAACCATTGTTAAAGTAATGATTATTCGGATTTATTAAAATATATTGCTGTCCGATAAAACTTTTTGATGTCTCAAAAAATTAGGACTGATTCCAT
>CAMWVS010000061.1 GCA_947177775.1 uncultured Prevotella sp. | reverse complement strand
AGAGTTCTGGGTTTGGAGTTCAGAGTGATGAGTGAAGAGGTGTGATTACTCTTTGGGGCTGAGTTCTGGGTTTGGAGTTCAGAGTGATGAGTGAAGAGGTGTGATTACTCTTTGGGGCTGAGTTCTGGGTTTGGAGTTCAGAGTGATGAGTGAAGAGGTGTGATTACTCTTTGAGGCTGAGTTCTGGGGTTGGAGGTGTGGTTGCTTTTGGGTGCAGGGCGAAGAATTATCAGTAATAATGGGGGAGGAGGGTAGAACGTTGGATGCCGTGTCTATTGGGATACCTATTGAATAGAACAAATGAAGATGAAGAAAATAACAATACTCGTGCCTTGTCACAACGAGGAGGCATCGCTGCCGCTGCTGTATGACGAGCTGCGGAGGCTGATGGACTCGCAGACCGGATATGTGTGGCAGGTTCTCCTGATTGACGATGGAAGTTCGGACGGGACGTTGCGGCTGATGCGCGACCTGAGACGGACGGACGTCAGGATATGCTATGTGAGCCTGTCGAGGAATTTCGGGAAGGAGAGTGCCATGCTGGCAGGGTTCGACAATGCCAGCGGCGACTGTCTCGTAATAATCGACGCCGACCTGCAACATCCGCCATCGCTCATTCCCGATATGATCCGTCTGTGGGAGGAAGGATATGAGGATGTCTATGCACGGCGGGTGACGCGCGGCCGCGAACCGTGGTGGCGCCGGCGGTTGTCCTTGGCATACTATAAGCTGCTGCAGCGCATGACCGACGTTGAGGTTTTGGAGAACGTAGGCGACTTCCGGTTGCTGGACAGGAAGTGTATCGAGGCGCTGCGGACAATGCGCGAGACACAGCGTTACACCAAAGGTATGTTCTGCTGGATGGGCTTCAGGAAGAAGGAGATCGTGTTTGAACAGCAGGACCGTGCCGCCGGAACGTCGTCGTGGAATCTGCTGAAACTCGTCAACCTGGCCGTAGACGGAATAACATCGTTCACCGTCGCACCGCTCCGCATATCGACCATGCTGGGACTGGCGGTATCGGTGGCGGCCATCGCCTACAGCATTTACTTCTTCGTCAAGACGCTTCTCTACGGCGACCCCGTGCAGGGATTCCCGACACTCATCATCGTCGTGCTCTTTCTCGGCGGTATGCAGCTTTTCTCGCTCGGTATCATAGGCGAATATCTCGGACGGATATTCAATGAGACAAAGAACCGGCCGGTCTATCTGATAACGGAGAAGGAGGGCGTATGAAGACAAGATGGCTGTTGATAATGATAGGCGTGACGGCGGTGGTGATGTATTTTTTCAACTGCATGACGCCGCTCACGCTTATGGACGATGTTGTCTACAGATGCGTGTGGGTGGAGGACGAAACTGACCTGACGCTGGCCCGGCGCCCTGTCAGTAGTCTTGCCGACATCGTTGAATCGCAGCGAGTCCACTATTTCGTCACCAACGGACGTATCATTGTCCATGCCGTGGCGCAGGCCGTGCTGGCTTTCGTAGGCGAGGATGTCTCGGATGTGGTCAATACGCTGTTCTTCTGTCTGCTTGTCTTGCTGTGCGGACGATTCGCCGTCATGGCATCGAAGGACTGTTCCACGCCGCCGCGCCCGTCTCCGTGTGAGTCGGATTATGGCGTGGCCGTATTCCTGTTCATCTTTCTTTTCTACATCTTCATGCCGGGTTTCCGTGACGTCTTCCTTTGGACGTTGGGATGCGTCAACTATCTTTGGACGGCGTTGGTAGTGCTGCTTTTCCTCACATATTTCTATCGCGTGGAGCGACGTCCGCTTTCCGTTGTAAGCTTTGCTGTCTGTCCACTCGCGCTGCTCGCGGGCTGGACGCACGAGGCCCTGACGCTCCCGCTGGCCTTCGGACTGATGGTATGGATGGTGATGGAGCGCCGACGAGTGGTGGCGAGCGCGGCACTGCCGGCCGTGGTGTGTTTCATTGCCGGCTCCATGCTGTGCGCCTTTTCCCCTGCCACGATAAGCCGTGCGGACACCGGCGGTATGCCGTTGCTGCAGAGGGTGGTCATCGGGGGGATGAACCTTGTTTATTCCATGCGCATCACATGGCTGCTTCTGGTTGTTGCAGCAGTGGCATGGTACAGGAGAAGATATATTCTTCTGGAAGAATTGCGGCGTCATTACGTGATATACTGCGCCCTGCTGCCGGCCGTAGGACTTGTATTCGTCTGCGGGCAGACGGCAGCGCGGGTGTGCTTCCATGCCGATTTCCTTGCCTCGCTGGTTTTGGTCAGCCTCGTTTTGCGGCTCGCTCCGTGGCGTATTCCGGAGTCCGGGCGGCTCGCTCTGTTGTCCGCTCAGTGGCGTGGACGCACGCTTATGGTCGGGGCCGTGGCTGTGATGGCGGCGGTGACGATAGCTGTGGCGGGATTTGCATTGTCGAACGGCCGCAACTATGATTTCCAGATGGCCCAGCAGCGTGATGCCTCGGTTGGAGTCGTGAAGATAAGACAGGTAGGCAAGACCGGTTCGGCTTTGTTCGACGCCCTCGTGGACAGGTATGTATTGCCATCGGTGATATTTGGTTTCAATACATGCTATCAGGGTTTTGATGCCGACGACGTGAACCTGCGCAGTGCCGCCGTGCTCTACGGGAAGCCGCGCGTGATTTATTTGCCGGAGGATGTGGTGACGAAGATTGAGACGGATACGGCTGCATATACGCGACTGGGAACGGACAGCCGCGGCGAACTCGCCGTCATGCGTGTTCCAAAGGGACGCAAGGTCAGCTCGCTGCGCTTTATCCTGCGCGAGGAACGTCCGGAAACAATCCCGTTCTACAAGCGTTTCCTGATACATAAAAACAATGTCTACGATATGCCGGAACAGAAATTCAAGACAGTGGATATCTGCGGCAGAACGTATCTGATATTCGCCGTTCCGCTATCGAATATCACTCGAAGGATAAAATATATAGAGGTATATCAAAGTAAGAGTGCAGAGGTTTTTCAAAGTAAGAGTGCAGAGTGATGAGTGCAGAGGTATGATTACTCTTATTAATATCAGTGCAACAAGAGTAATCATACCTCTGCACTCATCACTCTGCACTCTTACTTTATACGCCTTTGATAATACCTTATCAATTGTTCAGCGCTTCAAACAGTTTGTCAAGTGCCTTGTCGGCATTGGGGCTTTCATTGAGCAGAGTCACGAATTTGCTGCCGATGATGGCTCCGGCGGCGTTCAGTTGTGAGCTTTCCAGTGTCTGACGGTTGGAGATTCCGAAACCGATCATGCGCGGATTGCGCAGATTCATGGCGTTGATGCGGCGGAAATACTCCTGTTTGGCCTCGTCGAAACTATTCTGTGCGCCTGTGGTGGCGGCGGAAGATACCATGTAGATGAAACCGTCGGTGTGGTCGTCGATGAAGCGTATGCGCTCCTCGCTTGTCTCAGGAGTGATGAGCATGATGATGCGCAGGTCGTAACGGTCGGCGACAGGCTTGACAGTCTCCATGTAGTCCTTGAACGGAAGGTCCGGAATGATGGCTCCCGAAACACCGCTCTCCACACAACTGCGGCAGAATTCCTCAATGCCGTACTGCATGATGGGGTTGAGATAGCCCATCAGTATGAGCGGAATGCTGATTTCGTCCTTTATCTCTCGAAGCTGACTGAATATCAGCCGCAGGCTCATTCCGTTGCGCAAGGCGCATGTAGCGGCATCCTGGATGACCGGTCCGTCGGCCATGGGGTCGCTGAAAGGTATTCCTACCTCAATCATGTCGATTCCGCGGCGCTGCATAGTGCGTATGACATCGGCTGTGCCGTCAAGCGTGGGACAACCGGCACAGAAGTAGAGCGACAGCAGTTTGCGGTCCTTGCTCTCTGAAAACAGTTTGTTTATCTTGTTCATATTATTTTTAGGAGTTAAACGAAACAATGAACTTCCGTAGCGCTTCGACATCCTTCATGCCCGGCTCTGTCTCAAAACGCGAGTTGAGATCGATGCCGGCGAACATCGGGTGGGTGAGTCCGGCAATTTTTTCGGCGTCGTCGGGGCCTATTCCGCCGCTGAGCAGGAATGGAAGCGGGCCGTCGTAGGCGTCAAGCACGGACCAGTCGAACTGGTTGCCGCTGCCTCCGACACACTTGCTGTGGGTGTCGAAGAGGAAAAAGTCGACGCAATCGGCGTAGTCGCGCCATTTTCCGATGTCTTCAGCCGAGGCCACGCTGATGGCTTTGATGAATCGGATTCCCGGCCGGATGTCAGGGTCGAGCGTAGCGCGGAGGTTACGGATAATCGTCGGAGTCTCGTTTCCGTGAAGCTGGATGAAGTCCAGATTGAAGTTTACGGCATGGGTGATGATGGTCTGGGGCATGGCGTCGACAAAGACACCAACCCGCTTGAAGCTACTGTCGGCACACTGGCTGTCGAGCGTTCCGCGGTCGGGGATGATGCCGACACCGGTCGGTATCATCCTGACATGACGCGGCGAACCCGGCCAGAAAATCATTCCTATCCAGTCAACGCCAAGCGAGACGACATCGCGGATGTTGTCGCTGTCGCGCATTCCGCATACTTTTATAATCATAGAAGTGGATTGTTTGGTTGATGAAGCTGTGAGATAAATTCGTTGAGTGACTTGCCTGGAGCGTCAGAGCGCATGAAGTTCTCGCCGATGAGGAAGCCGCTATAGCCGGCAAGCCGTAGGTCGCGGACAGTCCCGGGGCTGGAAATGCCGCTCTCGCTGACCTTCACGGCGTCTGCGGGAAGGAGCCGGGCGAGGCGGAAAGAGTTCTGAACGTCGGTCACGAACGACCCGAGATTGCGGTTGTTGATGCCGCAGAGGTCAGGTTCGAGTCCGGCATAATCCGTCTCGTCCTCGCTGTGCATTTCCAAAAGAACCTCCAGCTGAAGTTCGTGGGCGGTGCGGATGAGCTGCCGGCACTCGGCTTTTGTCAGGTCGGCGGCAATCAGCAATACGGCCGAAGCGCCGCAGAGACGGGCCTGGAACAGCTGATATTCGTCGATGACGAAGTTCTTATATAATATAGGTATGGTCACTCCGGCATCCCGCGCCTCGCGGATGAAGTCGTCGCAACCGCCGAAAAACTTTTTGTCGGTGAGTATGCTTACGACCGCGGCACCGTTCTGCTGATATGCCAGCGGTATTTCGGCGGCTCGGCCGTCTTCCTTTATCCATCCTTTCGATGGCGACTTGCGCTTGAATTCGGCTATAATTCCAGAGCCGGAAGCCGTCAATGCGGCTTTCATCGAGGGAATATGGCCGCCGAGCATGCTTTCGACGCGGGCATGGATCTCTCTTTCCGGCAGCTGTTCTTTCATCCGGCTGACCTCAATGCGCTTCCAAGCGACAATCTCTTCAAGTACGTCTTTCATGTCATGGAGGGTTTTGTTTCGTATGATAGGGAGTTCGGTTTAATCATAGGGATATTATTGTTTGAAATCCTTGGCAGTCTGTTTCATGTCAGATAGAGTTCAGTTCCACAAACTTCCGGAACGTCTGCATGGCACGTCCGCTGTCGATTGACTCGCGGGCGATGGCCACACATTCCTCAATGTCCTTCCTGCCGCGTTCAAGAACCTGTATGCCGAAGGCGGCATTGGCCAGCACGATGTTCTTCTGGGCGGGAAGGGCGGTATTGGCCAGCACGCTGTCGAAGATGCGGGCGGCCTCCTCTTCGGTTGCTCCGGCAACCAGTTCATCCGGCCTGGCAATGTCGAAACCGAGTTCCTGAGGCTTGAAGATGCGTTCGTAGCTGTTGGTAGTGACTTTGAAATCGCCTGTGAGGGATATTTCGTCGTAGCCGTCGATGCTGTTGACGATACCGTAGTCGATGCCTATCTTCTGATAGACATTGCTGTAAAGGCGCATCTGGTCGAGTGTGGCCACGCCGAGCAGCTGACACTGTGGCTTCGACGGATTGACGATAGGGCCGAGCAGATTGAAGCAGGTGGGGAACTGGAGCGACTTGCGGATTGGGCCGACGAACTTCATGGCGCGGGCGAAGAGCTGGGCGTGGAGGTAGACGATGCCACATTCGTTGATGCTGCGGTTGAGGCGGTCTATGTCGTCGGTGAACTTGACACCGTGAGACGCGATGACGTTTGATGCTCCGCTGATGCTCGTGGCCGAGTAGTTTCCGTGTTTGGCTACCTTATATCCCGCTCCGGCAATGACGAAACAGGCCGTCGTGGAGATGTTGAACGTGTTCTTTCGGTCGCCGCCCGTGCCGACAACGTCGATGTAGCGGTCGCAGTCCAAGGGCACGGGAACACCGGTTTCGAGTATGCCGTCGCGGAAACCGAGCAGCTCGTCGACTGTGATGCCGCGCATCTGGAGACCAGTGAGCAGTGCCGTTATCTGCTCGGCGGAATATTGTTCTTTTGTTATTCCGATGAGGATGGCTTTCGTTTCTTCGCGGGTCAGCTCCTCGTGGTTGAGTATTCGGTTGAGAAATTCTTTCATGATGGGATTTTATGGGGATAATGGGGGTTAGATGGGATTTTATGGGAATGATGGGATTTTTATGGGAATGATGGGATTTTATGGGAATGATGGGATTTTATGGGAATGATGGGGGGATGGGAATGATATGGGATTGATGGGATGTTATTTGATTAATGGGAGGGATTGGTGTCGCCGTTCATCCAGTTGCCGACGATGGTGCGTCCCTCCGGCGTAAGCACGCTTTCTGGGTGGAACTGTATGCCGTGGATGTCGTAGTCGCGGTGGCGGAGCGCCATTATCTGGCCCTCGTCGCTCTCAGCCGTGATTTCAAGACAGGACGGGAAGGCCTCCTTGCTGACCACCCACGAGTGGTAGCGACCCATGGTTATGCGCCGCGGCAGTCCGGCAAAGATGGGGTCGAGGCCCGACTGCGTGCCTTCGGTTGCCACACCGTGAAACACGTCGCTGAGATTTTCGAGCCTTGCGCCGAACACTTCGCCGATGGCCTGATGGCCGAGACAGACGCCGAGCATAGGTTTGCGGCCGGCGTAGGTGCGGATTACGTCAAGAAGCAGGCCGGCTTCAGACGGTATTCCTGGTCCGGGGCTGAGGATAATCTTGTCAAACTGTTCCAGCTCGGAGAGTTCGAAGCGGTCGTTTCTGAGCACGGTGACGTCAGCACCAAGCTCCTTGACGAGGTGGCTCAGGTTGTATGTGAATGAATCGTAGTTGTCGATGATGACTATTTTCATGTTTTCTTTTCTTTTTAATGGGAAGGATGGGAAACTCTTATGGGAGTGTTATGGGATTTTATGGGAATGCTATGGGAACTTATGGGAGTGTTATGGGATTTTATGGGAATGCTATGGGATTTTATGGGAATCATGAGAGCTAATGGGCATTGATGGGAGGGATGGGGGAGAATGGGGAGAATGGGAAAATCCCCTACATGTCCTCGGCCATCATAATCGCCTTGCGGAGTGCTCCGAGCTTGTTGTTGACCTCTTGAAGCTCATATTCCTCATCGCTCTTGGCCACGATACCGCCTCCGGCCTGAAACCACAGCTCGCCGTTGCGTGAGACGAAGGTGCGGATTGTGATGGCCTGATTGAGCGAGCCGTTCATTCCTATATAGCCGATACAGCCTCCGTAGGCACCGCGGCAGTGGGGCTCGTATTCGCTTATCAGCTGCATTGCCCTCACCTTGGGGGCTCCCGAGAGCGTTCCGGCTGGGAAGGTGTCGATGAACGCTTTCACGGGGTCGGCCGCGGCGTCGAGTTCGCCGCTGACACGTGAAACGAGATGGATAACGTGGGAGTAGTATTGCATGTCCTTATAGAAGTCGACCTTCACGTCGTGGCAGTTTCGGCTCAGGTCATTGCGTGCCAGATCGACGAGCATGACGTGCTCGGCGTTCTCCTTCGGGTCGTTGCGCAGATATTCGGCGTTGCGTCGGTCTGTTTCGGCGTCGCCTGTGCGGCGTGTCGTTCCGGCGATGGGGTCGATGTAGGCGCGACGGCCCTCAATGCGGCAGTGGGTCTCCGGCGACGATCCGAAGATTCGGAAGCCGCCGAAGTCGAAGTAGAACAGATACGGCGAGGGGTTGATTGAGCGCAGGGCGCGATAGAGCTTGAAGTCGTCGCCCTCGTAGCGCTGGACAAACCGGCGCGAAAGCACAATCTGGAAGACATCGCCCCGCAGACAGTGGCTGATTCCGCGGCGTATGTTGGCCTTGTGCTGCTCGTCCGTCAGCGGCGATGTAGTTTCGCCGACGGGGTGGAAACCGTAGGACCGGATGTTGTCCTTGTTCATGGCCTTCAGGACGCGGTCAATCTCGCCGGCGTCTCCGAGCGTGACGATTGTCAGACGGTTGTTGAAATGGTCGAACATGATGATGTCGCGGTATAGGATGTAGAGCATGTCCGGCGCGTCGTTTTTCTCGGCCGTGGCATCCTTGACACCGATATGTTCGAAGTAGCGCACGGCGTTGAACGACGTATATCCGTAGAGTCCGCAGACGCCGGCGTTATTGCCGGTGACGTTGAATCGGGCGAGAAAATCATTGATAGCCATGTCAACACGGTAGCTGTCATCGACGGCGCGTACCGTACGGCTTCCGTCGGGAAAGCAGCTGACGGCCTCACCGTGGCTGACGGCAATGCTCGCGATGGGGCAGATGCCTATGAACGAATGACTGTTGTTCGAATCGTGATAGTCGGAACTCTCCATCAGGGCGCTCTGCGGATAGAGGTCCCGCAGTCGCATATATACTCCCACGGGAGTGTAGAGGTCGGCAAGAACGGTGCGCGACTCGGTTTTGTATGTGAATTTAGAACTGTCCATAATCTCCTGCCATTTCTTTGTTAGCCAGATAAGTCTCGACGTCCTTGTCGCCGCGGCCGCTCACGGTCAGCACGACAACGTCTTCGGGGCGGAATGTCATCTTCGAGAGGGCGGCCACGACGTGGGCACTCTCAAGGGCCGGGATGATTCCCTCCATGCGCGTCATCTCGTAGGCGGCGCGCACGGCCTCGTCGTCGTTGATACTGAAGACCGTAGCCCGATGTTGCGCCGCCATGTTGGCGTGCATCGGTCCGATGCCCGGATAGTCCAGACCGGCCGAGATGCTCTCAGCCTCCATTATCTGACCGTCGGGAGTCTGCATGACCAGCGTGCGCGAGCCATGGAGGATTCCGAGGCGTCCGCGGTGTATCGTGGCCGCCGTGTGGTCCGTGTCGGCACCCTGTCCTCCTGCCTCGGCCAGAACGATGTTTACGCGTTCGTCGTCAATATAGTGGTAGACCGTTCCTGCGGCATTCGATCCGCCGCCGACACAGGCCATGAGATAGTCCGGATAGTCGCGTCCGATTTTCTCCGTGAGCTGAGCCTTGATTTCCTCAGAGATGATGCTCTGGAGCCGTGCCACCATATCGGGGTAGGGGTGAGGGCCGACTGTCGATCCTATTATATAAAAGGTGTCCTGCGGATGGCAACACCAGTCGCGTATGGCCTCGTTCGTGGCGTCCTTGAGCGTCATGTTTCCCGTGCGTACCGGTCTCACCTCGGCTCCCAGCATCTTCATACGCTCCACGTTGGTGTGCTGGCGTTCCACATCGAGTGCCCCCTGATATACCACGCAGGGCATGTCCATCAGTGCACAGACCGTTGCCGTGGCCACGCCGTGCTGACCGGCTCCCGTCTCGGCGATGATCCGGCGTTTGCCCATCTTCTTTGCCAAGAGAATCTGTCCGATGGTATTGTTGATTTTGTGGGCACCCGTGTGGTTGAGGTCCTCACGCTTCAGGTACAGCTGGCAACCGTATTTCCCGCTCATCCGGCGGGCATAATACAGCGGCGAAGGACGTCCGACATAGTCACGCAGCAACTGCATATATTCGCTGCGGAATTCCTCCGACTCCAAAATCGGGAGGTAGCTGCGCTTCAGGTTCTCCACCGTTCCGTAGAGAATTTCCGGTATGTAGGCACCGCCGTATTCTCCGTAGAATCCTCTTTCGTCAACAAGGAATGTCTTCTTCTTTTCCATATATTTTTGTTTTTTGCTTTCTTTAATTTGATTTCAGTCCGGTCCCGCGATGTTCTTGTTCCGCAGTCCTTTTTTTTATTTTAAAAGGCCCGTCGCAGTCTGCGACGAGCCTTTCTTGATATCTATCTCTTAGAAGTGATACATGGCTGCGTGCCCCGCGACTATTTCAATCCCGAGTTGCGCCACCACCATGTATTGTTCATTGAGTTCATATTTTCTTTCTTGTTTATTGTATGTTGTAATGTTTACGGCTGCAAATATACACAATATATTTTGAAAAACAAACTTTTTGGCGTGTTTTTGTAACATTTCGACGGTAAAACCTGTCGAAACGTTACGGATAGTGCCCGGCGGACGGTTTTCTGTCTTTGTTGAAGCAGATGCAAAGATCTGAAATGCAATGTGTGACAAATCCCACCGGTTGCGGCTTCGCAATAGAAAAGAAGAGTGTAGACTGGTGTTTCGCGTTTCTGGTGTTTTGCGTCTCTGCTGTTTTGCTTTTATGTCAGGAAAGTTCCCGCAGTCCACTTTTTTCGTGTTTTTAAGCCTACAAGAGTATCGGTTTCCTGAAATTTACCGGGACCGCCCTACATGGATAATGAATACGTCATACTGGTCACGATTGCTGAATAGTTGCCATCTACTTCGGGAATAGTTACCACCTAACTCGAGAATAGTTAAATACCGTCAATTTCTCATTTTGTATAACAACATCCCACGTTAAAAACCGTTTTGTTTGAATATTTTTTGTAACTTTGCAGCCGGATTATATAGCCTTGTCACAGGATTGCCGCCGTAAGACGAGCTCTCACATGACAATCGGTGGAAGGCAGCCCGCGCCGTGCCGAGCATGGTCGAGTCACATAGACGTGGCCAAACCAGGCAAAGCGGGTTATGGGTGGGAAATATGATCCAGACATGATAGAAGGCGTTTACACGACGCTCGTCTTTGGCTATCAAGAATCTAGCAAATTCAAAAAACTCTGTCAAAGGACGCGCAACGGTAGATGCCCCGGGTGTGATTAGATCACTCTTTCGGAGACTTTGTAAGCATAGGTAATGCCCCATGTGTGCGGCATGTAACTATTGTTTATACAAGTCTCCTGCGAGTTGTTATCATTCATATCGGCGTGGGCTTCTGGCGTTGTTCTCCTCACAGAGTTGGCAATGCTAGAGCCTTTGATAGCGGGAGAACGACGGGAACGGATCTCACGCTTTTTTTATGTCCATCGCCGAGTTCTGCTTAGAATAGGCAAGGTCATCGATATGAATGTCACAGAACATACATTTGGTGATATAGTCAATACCCACGAGGGCGGTTCAGACCCTCTATGCACCGGGCTTACCCCCGATGTCCTCCCCGAAGTTCCGATGCCGCCAACGGCCGTGAACTCACAAACAGGGGTGTCCACGAGAAATGCCCAGTCGGCTGGAGTGGAAGTCGCATCGTCTGAGGGAGAGGCTTTACTATCCGATACCGATACTTTATCAGAATCAAAGGCTTCACCATCCGATACAGAGGCTTTGTCTGTCCCGGCGCTTCCCATTCTCCGGAAGCCGAAGCCCGTTCCCCGTTGGTATGCCCTTCGTACCACCTACGGACGCGAGAAGAAAGCCTACAACTATCTCTCGAGCAAACAGGTTGTGGCATACTATCCCACCATAACCGCCGTAAAACTGATTAATGGAAAGCGCAGGAAAGTAGAAGAGTCACGTCTTCCAAACATCTTCTTTGCTTATGGCACGGAAGACGAACTCAAATCCTACGTCTATGACAACGTGAACCTCCCATTCCTCCGCTTCTACTACCGCCATTTCCACGTCGGCCGCGAAACGTTGAAGGAACCTCTCGTCGTCCCCGACCATCAGATAGAAAGCCTCCGTATCATCTGTGCCGCCGAAGAGAACGACATCATCCTCGTTCCATCAGACGAACAGAAATTCGAGCATGGCCAAGTCGTCCGCGTCATTGCCGGCAACTTCAAGGGCGTTGTAGGCAGAGTTGCCCGCTACTGCGGCCAGCAGCGTGTCGGCGTCGTCATCGACGGCCTTCTCACCATCGCCACCGCATACATCCCGACGGCATATCTGGAGAAGATCGGGTAGGGGACGTTTTTTCTTAATAAAAATTGGGGGATGCTTATTTCTACTGACCTACACGTCAAAATAGGACGCTTACTTGCCGGTTGGTCTTATCTAATGAGAGCTAATAGGTGAAGAGTTCCTTGTTTTTTGATCGTATAATTGATGTAAAACAGTTGTAAAATCATAATGACAAAAGTTATAACATACGGCACATACGACCTGCTTCATCAGGGGCATATCAATTTGTTGCGTCGTGCCAAAGAGCTTGGTGATTATTTGATAGTTGGTGTTACGAATGACAATTTTGACCGCAATCGTGGTAAATTGAACGTGCGTAATAATGTTTTGGAGCGCGTTGAGGCAGTGAAGGCTACAGGACTGGCTGATCAGATAATAATAGAAGATTATGTTGGACAGAAGATAGACGATATACAGAAATATAGCGTTGATATATTCGCTATTGGTTCTGATTGGGAAGGCAAGTTTGATTATCTTAATGAGTTCTGTAAGGTTGTTTATCTTCCACGGACGGAAGGTATCAGCAGTACGATGCTACGGGCTGAGTCACAAGATATTGTTAAGGTTGGCATTGTTGGTGCCGGCCGTATCGCTCCACGGTTTGTGAGTGAGACATCATGTGTTAGTGGTGTTGAGGTCTCGGCTGTCTATGATACGGATTTCGGACGTGCGGCGGCGTTTGTAGTTGAGCATGATATACCTGATGTTTATCGTGATTATGACAAGATGCTTGGTGAAGTTGATGCTGTCTATATCGCCACGCCGCATCTTACCCACTATGCACTCATCAGACAGGCACTTGAAGCTGGTCGTCATGTTCTGTGTGAAACGCCGATGGTGTTGAATGGTGATGAAGCCCGTGAACTGTTTGCCTTGGCAGAGGAAAAGGGTGTGATACTGATGGAAGCTAATAAGACGGCACATTGTCCGGCGTTCAATCATCTGATGGTAATGATAAAGAGTGGCGTAATCGGCGATGTCGTAGATGTTGAGGCTTCATTATCAAAGGTTTGGGGTGATAAGACATTGCGGGAATTCGACCCGGAACAGGCTGGCGGTTCGTTGTTTGAACTGGGAAGCTATCCGCTGTTACCAATTATAAAATTGCTGGGAACGCAATATGATAATCTCAATATTTATTCACGTATAGAGAATGGTGTTGATGTTTATACCAAAGGAGTGTTCCGTTTCAAGAATGCGGTATGCTCGTTTAAGGTGGGGCTTGGTGTTAAGACAGAAGGTAATCTTGTGATTTCCGGAACAAAAGGTTATGCTTATGTTCCGAGTCCTTGGTGGAAGACAGACTATTTTGAACTGCGCTATGAGAACCAGAATGATAATAAGAAGTTCTTTTATAAGTGGGATGGAGCGGGACTACGCTATGAAATACAGGAGTTCGCTTCGTGTATAGTGAATAAGCGTTTCTCTTCGGCACGTCTTCGTCGTCGGGAAAGTGTATGTATGGCGGAAGTGATGCAGCAGTTTATTGAACGTAAAAACTTTATGGAGATATAGAAGTATGAAATATGCAGTAGTTACAGGAGGAACATCTGGAATGGGAATGGGTGTCGCCAAGATGCTTATAGCTAAAGGGTATTATGTATTTGCCACCTATGTCGGTTCTGAGTTTACAGAAAAGATAGATAATTATGAGGCGGTAAAGACAGACCAGACCAAGCGTGAGGATGTTTATAAGTTTATAGAGTATGTAAAAAGCAAGACAGAACATTTGGATTGTCTTGTGTGCAATGCCGGAATGTCTATCCGTAAATCATTTACGGAATATGAAGATAAGGACTGGGACGCCATGATGGAAGTCGCGGTGAATTCACATTATATTATGTGCAGGGAGTTTTTTCCAATTATTCCCAATGGATCACGTATCTTGTTTACTGGTTCACAAATGGGATTGAGCCCTCATGGAACGGTATTGGCCTATGGTGTTACAAAATCGGCAGTCCATGCTCTTTGTAAAAATCTGGTAAAGGAATTTGAAGGAACAGGAACAACTGTGAATGCAATTGTGCCAGGATTTGTAGAAACGCCTTGGCAGAAAGAGAAACCGGAGGAAATAAAACAGAATATTTACAAGAAGACAGCCATTCATCGTTTTGCGACAATAGAAGAAATTGTAGATGCTTTCCGCTTCTGCATTGACAATCCGTTTGTTAATGGGAGCCTGATAGAAGTGAATGGTGGATATAGTTATAAATAATAATATAGACATGAAAGAAATAAGTCAAGAAGAGATAAAGAGTATTCAAATAGAAATACTCAGCAATGTTGATGCGTTTTGTAAAAAGAATGGGCTTAAGTATTCTCTTGCATACGGAACATTGATTGGAGCAGTGCGACACAAAGGGTTTATACCTTGGGATGATGATATAGATATAATAATGCCGAGACAAGACTATGATAGGTTTGTTCTTGAATATAAAAGTTCGCGATATGATATTTTGAGTTATAAGCGGGATACTTGTTGTCATACCGCTTTTGCTGAAGTTTATGATAACCGGACAATTCTTATACATGGAAGACATTCTTTTGGCGTTTTTATCGATGTATTTCCTGTAGATGGATTGCCAGAGAAGTCTCTGTTGGATAAGTATGTTGATGCTTTTCTAAAGAAACAAGAAGCAGTGATACGTAAGAGAAAACCTTATGTAAATTCAAATGAGAAATTTAAAGAGTATTTATTTTTTTGCATAAAGAATCTGTTATTCCCTCGTAGACGTACAACTTATATATCAGAGTTTGAGTCTTTTTATAATACTCACAATGTTTTTACTTCTCCAAATGCCGGATGCTTGGCTAATTATAGTGTGAACAAAGAAAAAGAAATAATGCCGGCATATATTTTTAGTGAATATATAGAATTGCCATTTGAAGGACAAAACTATATGTGTCTAAAGCATTATGATGAGTTCCTGAAAAATATATATGGTAACTATATGGAGCTACCGCCGGAAGAAAAACGGGTAGGACATCACGCTTTCAAAACCTACTGGAAAGAATAGCTTAGACATGGCTTCATCCGATAATAAGCGTATAGCCAAGAACAGTATGATGCTTTATGTGCGGATGCTGTTTACTATGTGGCTGAATCTATATGCTACCCGTCTCGTACTGAAATATCTGGGAGCAGATGATTTCGGTATATATGGTGTGGTCGGCAGTGTGGTCGGGCTGTGCAACATAATAAACAGTGGAATCCAGAAAGCAGTACAGCGCTTTATAACTTTTGAGATGGGCAAGCCTGATGGGCGTCCAAATGAAGTGTTTTGCACGTTAATGAATATAATTATAATCTTTGCAATAGTGACATTCCTATTGTTGGAGATTGGTGGTACGTGGTTTATATACAATAAGATGAATATTCCCGTGCAAAGTCAAGATGCTGCTTTTTGGGTATTACAATTATCCATAGTAGCTACAATACTTTCATTAATCAGCAATCCATATAATGCGATGATAATCGCCCATGAGAAAATGGATGTTTTCGCTTTTGTTTCTGTAATACAGGTTTTCCTCACTTGTGCAGCAGCCTTTTGTCTGCAGTATATTCCAGAAAACAGATTGGTCTGGTATGCTTTCTTTATAGTAGTCGTGGCTGTAGGTATAAGGTTTATGTATCAGATATATTGCAGGACAAAATTCCCGGAATCAAAATACAGATGGTTTGTTGATAAAGGAATGCTGAAAAGCATTGGTAAATTTGCCGGCTGGGCAACAGTGGACGGCGGCCTCAATACTATTACGTGGCAGGGAGTTACCATTATTTTTAATTTGAGCTTTGGTGTGGCCATAAATGCAGTCTATCAGATAGCCAGTCAGGTCAACAATTCTTTTCTGTCCTTTGCTCAAAACGTTCAACGTGCTGTGGATCCGCAGCTTACCAAAAGCTATGCCAAAGGAGATTATGAACGTCATTGCTGGTTGATATATAACGGCAGTAAACTCCAGGTTTTTCTTATATACATACTTATCATACCATTTTTAATCCGGGCAGAATATATAATGAAACTTTGGTTGGGAGACGTTCCGGAACATGCTGTACGTTTTTGTCAGCTAGCAATATTCATGTCGTTGGTTTGTGCCGGTTTCGAGGTGGTAAGGACTTCTGTTATAGCAACGGGCAATATTCGGAAATTTGTTCTTTTCCCAAATTCAGCTCATTTGTTGCTGCTTCCGCTATGCTATCTGTTAAACATGATATGGAAGTCTCCGGAACTCATGATGACAGCCATTGTCGTGACATACTACATTATTTATGCTTATCGTCTTTGGCTGGCCGGAAATGTCTCAGTGTTCAGGCTGCGCATGTTTATAACTACAGTTATTATCCCATGTTTATTGGTGGGAATAGTGACAGGAGCGATAACATATTTTCTGAATCTTCTGTTACCATACGATATATGGGGATTATTGCTTTTGGTTTTCTTTAATGCAGTGGTAATGGTTCCTGTTATTCTTCTATTGGGAATTCAAGAGAGAGAGAGGATGTGTATATTTGATTATGGTTGTAAAGTTTATCGTAAAATTAAAAGTGTTCAATGCTAAGTGTTATAATTTTTAAGAATGGAGAATGTGATTTTTAATACAGGAGAAACGTCAGAAGAGTTAAAAAAAAAATATAATCCAGATGGATCAGAACTACGGAGAGCTCAATTACGGATGCTTGATATTCTTAAATATATATCTACAATATGTGACGAGAATAATCTACGTTATTGGCTTAGTAGTGGAACTTTATTGGGCGCTTATAGGCATAAAGGTTTTATTCCATGGGATGATGATCTTGACATAGAGATGCCAAGGGAGGATTATTTGAAATTGCGTGATATACTATTAAAGGAAAAGAATGATAATTTTGTTCTACAAGATTATACAACTGACTCTAATTATTATTTCGCTTATGCAAAAATTCGTGATTTACATTCATATTGTGTCCCACAAGGTGAATTAGAAAAATTATGGAAGTATCATGGCATTTGGATAGACATTTTTATTCTTGAAAATTATGACGTTTGTTGGCAAAAGTTTGCTTTTTATACTTATACCTATGGTCGCAGGTTTATTTGTTCGAGTAATAACCTATTGTTGAAATTGATAGCGAAGATAAGGTTTGCTATTAATTATTATCTTATATTTCCATTATTAAGACCATTGGCATTGAAGTTTAGTTCTCATGACCAACTTAACAATACATTAGGTACAGAATATCCTTTGCCAAGACAATTGAAATACATATATCCATTAAAAAAGATGGCATTTGAAGATTGTGAGTTTAATGTTCCTAATGATGTTGAAGGTATATTAGAAAATCATTTCGTTTTTGATTATCGTAAACTCCCTCCTATAGAGTTAAGAGGAGGACATGAAATGAGAATAAAGTTTTCATTGTGAAATCATATAACAATTATATTGGCTTATGAAAGTAATAGTAGCTCATCCAGGTAAACAACATTCTTATAAAACAGCAGAAGCTTTATATAAGAGTGATATGTTATTTCAGTATATGACAACAGTTTATGATAAACGTAACTGGAAAATTCTCATTACTAAGTTTTTGTTTCCGAAAAGTGTAGTTAATAGAATAAAGTTGCGTAAGTCAACTATACTCCCTGATAACCTTGTTACTTTGAAATGCACTTTTTTAGGATTATTCTTACTCTTTTTCTACAAATTACCTATTAATAGGAAGTATAGAGATTTTCTTTTCAGATATGTGCATGACCAATTTGGTAGGTATATAGCTCAGTATGCGATAAAGAATGGAGTAGATGCAGTTATCATGTATGATACAACTTGTAATGAATGTTTTAAGCTATTAAAACAATGTGCTCCCCAAATAAAACGAATACAAGACGTATCAATTGCGAATAGAGCTTTTATGAAAGCAAATTATGAAAAAGATATTGAAAACATAGGAGATTTTAGATTAAAAGAGGAACAAATAAATTTGTGGGATCCTGTAATACAAAAAAGGAATTTAGAAGAGTTGGAATTGACCGAATATTTTATTGTCGCGTCAAATATGTCTAAACGCAGTCTAATATATTCTAAAATAAATGAGAATAGAATTTATGTAGTACCATATGGTGTTGATTTTGATAAATTCCCCTATAAGGGTGAGACTACTCAAAGCACCAAACTTCATCTTATATATGTTGGTCAAATATCCTTTAGAAAAGGACTACATCATTTATTAAAATTGATTTCGACAAGGTTTAAAGATACATGCCGACTTACGATTGTAGGTTTTTACAATACATCAAATACGATATATCAAGAATATAAGGACAAGGAAAATATAAAGTTTGTTGGTTTTGTCGATCATAAAGATCTGGTTGATTATTATCATTCATCGGATTTGTTCGTCTTTCCTACTTTGGGAGAAGGTTTTGGACTTGTTATTTTAGAAGCCATGAGTTCAGGACTTCCGTGTCTTGTTTCGGACTTAGCAGGTGGAGACGATGCAATTGATGAAGGGAGAAATGGATTTGTCTTTAGAGCGGGAGATGATGCTGACTTTGCTTATAAATTACAGTGGTTTGTTAATAATCGCAATAAGTTGTCAGAGATGTCCGAATATAGTTCATTATATGTGAAAAAATACACATGGGATACATATTATAAG
>CAMWVS010000060.1 GCA_947177775.1 uncultured Prevotella sp. | reverse complement strand
AATCAGTCCTAATTTTTTGAGACATCAAAAAGTTTTATCGGACAGCAATAATAATAAAACGGCAATTTACATAACATCAAGGTATTTTCCATGAACACGCTTTCGATGTAATCCAACGGGCCCACAACAATTTCTTTTCAGACCATCATCTCAGTCTCAGTCTGTCTCCAACCCTTATCTGGTAATATGGTGGAAGATGATTCAATCTGTAGAGGTTCTTCAGACGTATGCCGTAGAGCTGGGATATGCTGTACATCGACTCTCCATCACGGATGATATGGACACGGCCCTTATAACTCTTAGGAGCCTTCGTACGCTTCTTTTTCAGATAGACAATGTCTCCCTCGCTAAGCGCGTCGCGACGGTTGCGCTCGTTATAACGAGCCAAAGAACGATATGATATGCCTACTTCGCGGGCAATCGACTTGAATGTGTCGCCGGCACGGGCTTTCAGATAATAATTGTCGTTGAACTGAAATATCTCATGCAGGCTCTGACCGTTGACGGAGTTGTCTTTGCTCCGGCGCGCAAAGAATTTGTCATAGCCCTTGGCACGATCGTATTCATAGAGCCGGTAGAGCTGAATCAACTCTATCAGCTTATCGGCATAACGCGGGTTGGTGGCATAGCCGGCAGCTTTCAGACCGCGCGCCCAACCTTTATAATCGGTAATACCCAGACGGAAAAGGCTGCTGTAACGTTGGCTTCCGGCGAGAAAACGCGAATGGTCCTCATAGCTCTCGTAGGCGTTGCGATAGGCACGGAAGCATTCATTGCGGGCGTCGTCATCATAATAGACCGTGGCTCCACGCCATCCATGACACTTGATTCCAAAGTGGTTGTTGCCGTTGCGGGCCAGCGAACTCTTTCCTGCGCCTGACTCGAAAACGCCCTGCGCGAGGGTTATACTGGCCGGAATACGGTACTTGAGCATCTGCTCTATGGCGAGGTCCTTATACTGATTGATATATTGCTGATAGGCTTGGTTCCATTTCATCTGTGCCGAAAGACACGATGAAACAGCAATGAAACCTGTCATGATGATGTATCGAAGCATTCGAACGGTTTTATATTTTTATTTGCAAAAATACGGAAAACAATCCATTTATCACAGATAAATTACTAAATTTGCAATAAAATTGGCTTTATTATGGAAAAAAGAACCATCAAATCAGAAATAGACGTCTGCCAAAAGAACGAATTGAGCGAAATGGAGCAACTTCTCGTCAACAAAGCCATTGAAGCGACGGACAGGGCTTATGCCGCTTATTCCCACTTCAGGGTTGGCGCCGCACTGCTATTGGCAAACGGTGAGATTGTCTTGGGATGCAATCAGGAAAATGCAGCCTATCCGGTCACGATATGTGCTGAACGGAGCGCACTGTTCTCTGCCGGAGTCCAATATCCTGACCAACCGGTGGTCGCCATTGCCATCGCCGCACGCGACGAGAGCGGACAACTGCTCGGCGAACCGATTACGCCATGCGGAAGTTGCCGTCAGGCCATGATAGAGACAGAACGGCGATACAGCCGGAAAGTGAAAATCCTGTTATATGGAACGGAACGTATCTATGTCATAGACGGTATAGGTCAGCTCATGCCGCTGTCGTTTACGGACGATATGATGTGAAAACATAGTACAGACAACTGAAAACGCGGAAACGCAGAGGATTGTTTTTCTCTGCGTCTCCGCGTTTCTTTTTCATGAGGCGGCAGTAGCTTGATGTTTTCTCATGGCTCCTCCGCCTGACGAAACTGGTAGCACCCGACATCCGGTCTGTCACCACGCTCGTTCATGTCGTGGTCATACGGGATTTCCGGTATGACGGAAGCACGACCGATGGCTGGGGAATTGGGTGTTAGATGGAAGTCATAGTATTGGAGGTCGGCGTCGACGCTGAGGAAATGGCCTGCGCCCTGAACCTCCATGTCTGGCTTCTCCCACAGAACGTTGACGAAAGCTTCCGAGGCCGTATTGCTGTTGTCTTCCGGCGTACGGAGAATACAATCAGAGAATATATAACCGAAGTTAACTTCCTCTCTGCGCGCCTCTCCCATCACTTCGTCATCAGCATAACCAGTCACAAGCGTGTTTCGACAGTCCAGAAGATGAAGCGGATAATCCTGATCTTCGTGATAGTTGGTGAAACGCAGGGCCACGCCACGGTCGCCACTGAAAGGATAGAACTGAGCCAGTGTGCAATAGACAATCAGTGCGCTGCCTCCATATATACCGACGCAATCGCCAAGGGTGTTGCTGAACTGGCAGTTTATCAGACTTACGTTGGAGTTGACGGCCTTCAGGCCCGGTCCCTTGCAGTTGTGGATGGTCACGTTCTCCATCGCCAGACGCATGTCATCGGGGGCGTACTCGTCAGCAGCATCACAGACGATGCCATATTCGGCACTGTGGATGTCGGCACGGTTGAATATATTTCCTGTTGATGAAGAGTGCAGACGAATGCCCCGCCACTGGCCGCTCACACGGTCGTATGGAAGATAGTCGAACATGTTGTCCAAACGGTCGCCGCGGAAGATGACGTCACGGTTGGAATCAGGTGCCTGATTGACAATGATACGGCCGTAGACATCAACTCCGGCCCCGCTGTGGAAAAACAGCCGCGTTGGAGCGTTGATGGTCAGTGTAACATTGCTATCGACTCTCAGTCCCTGACGTATGACAATCGGGCGACTGCTCGAAATCGTGGTATTTTCGCTGACTTTGATGTAATCGCAAAGCTCGGCATCCCATGAATAGGCACGAAGGTTGACTTTCTGTTCCACTCCGCTCTCAAGACTGAACACGATATTGTCCTCCACGAGCTGGGGCAAGTCCGAATTAGTGAGACCTGACGTCAGCTCCACAAAAACACGTATGCTGTCTCCCTTGCGTATTTCAAGGTCGCTGACGGAGCTGCCCGTGGTGTTGTCGAGGAAGCTGCCGCCAACGTTGACGCGAAAACCGCTCTGGTTGCCACGCTGAAGACGCACTTGACGTAGACGCAGTCCGTCACCGTTGGTATTATATACCCAAAATGTATAGGTCGACGTAGGGACCGTACTGAATATCGTGTCAAGACTGACGGTATCTCGTGAGAATGTTAACCGGGCAGAAGGATTCGTCGTAAACGAATCGTCATCACTACAGGCCGTTAGCATTGCGGCCGTGAATAATGCTATATAAAAGAATAGTCGTTTCATCTTATTGATAAAACGACTATTCTTTGGTTTTATTGTTCTACCTATTATTTCTTGTTGGCGAAATAACGCTCGTAGAGACCCATGAAGCCGGCGCAGTGGCGTGCCTCGTCCTTTGCCATCTCATGAACGGTATCGTGTGTGGCGTCCATACCGGCAGCCTTTGCATTCTTGGCTATACGGAACTTATCCTCGCATGCACCTTTCTCTGCGGCAATACGTGCCTCAAGATTTGACTTTGTGTCACCGAGAACATCACCGAGCAGTTCGGCAAACTTGGAAGCGTGCTCTGCTTCCTCGAAAGCATAGCGCTTGTAAGCCTCTGCAATCTCGGGATACCCCTCGCGGTCAGCCTGACGGCTCATAGCGAGATACATTCCGACCTCACAACATTCACCATTGAAGTGAGCATTGAGATCTGCTATCATCTCTTCATTAGCACCTTCGTTTCTTGCTGCACCAAGAGTATGGACTGTTGCAAACGCTACCTGACCGTCAGCGGCCATTTCTGTAAATTTGGAAGCTGGTGCCTTACACAAAGGACACTTCTCCGGAGCTGCGTCACCCTCGTATATGTAACCACATACAGAGCAGATAAACTTCTTCTTCATATTCGTATTTGTTATTTTATTGAAAAGGTTTTCTTATAACAATGCAAAATTAACAATTCTCTAACGAACCTCCAAATATTTTCACGAGAACTATTGACTGCAATTTCATTATTTCTTCCACTTGGCACCATCCCGAAGGATAAATTTGATTTTCTTCCCCTTTGGTAGCAATGGCTTTTCCCATTCTCCGTCAAAAAGTTGTATTGTGGTCTTTTTTCCAATGGGAGCAGCTTCCACTGCCTTGGCAATTTCAAAATACTGACCGATACCATTGCTTGCCACAGACATGTCATAGTGTACTATATGCTTTTTCAATGCCGGAATCTCATTGCCTACAGCATCTGCAAGCAGAGCAGCGACAACATGTGCTCCATACACATTATAGTGGGTATTGTCCTGACGTCCCTTGGGCACAGAAGGCTCTTCGCCTGGCAAGAACCACATGTGAAGCTTTTTTGAAGCCTCACGTCCCATACCTTGCTCAAGATCATGAGTTATTTGGTTGGCATCAACAAAAACGATACCCATTTCCTTTGCAACATTACGTGGAGCAACAACGTAGTCTCCATGAGTGTCAACCAACGTGTCACCCTCCTCTGACGCCTGTACCTTTGTTGGACCGGTTGTGTTACGCAAGGCCTCGTCATCATCGTTTTTGGGGACCTGTTTCAAGAAGTTACGGCGCACTACACTATTGAAAAGAACCGGTATTCCACCTTTCTCACGTGTCTCTCTTATGAATTTACGCAAGTTCTCATCAAACGTCGTGCCTGGATCTGTATGCCTGTCAGCCTTCGGCTTTTCGTCATTATGTCCGAACTGAATAAATACATAGTCGCCGGGCTTTATCTTTTCTACAACCTTATCCCAACGTCCTTCGTCAATAAAACTCTTCGACGAACGTCCGTTGACAGCATGGTTGTCTATACGTATTGCATCGTCAAAATAACACTGGAGTGCCATTCCCCAACCACGCTCCAGGTTTCCCTTGCTGATACTCTTGTTAGCCATAGTTGAATCACCTATCATGAAAATAGTGACAACTTTGTCTTGCTTGAATGCAGACAGAATGAAAACAATCAGTACTGCATAAATAATAGCTTTAAATCTCTTCATTGTTATTAGTTATTGTTATACTTTGGATATTAATAGTTTGTTCTTTACTTTCTGCTTATTCTTAAAATTATAGGCGCAAGCCAACAGACTTGCGCCTATAATCTTTCTTACTATCTTATTCTGATACGATAGCAACCAATTCGTCTGAGGTTACCATCTGTTGCTCACCTGTAAGCATATTCTTGAGCATAATCTTACTCTCAGCCATCTCATTCTCACCGGCAATCGCCACAAACGGAATATTCTTGGCATTGGCATAGCTCATCTGCTTCTTCATCTTACCCGCATCAGGATATATTTCCGTACGTACTCCGGCTGCACGCGCCTTAGCGGCCATTGGCATACAATAAGCCGCTTCTTTCTCGCCGAAATTAACAAACAGGAGTTGAGTTCCGCATACAGCTTCTTTAGGAAATAAGTCCAACGTGTTCAGCACATCATATATACGATCTGCTCCAAATGATATTCCGACACCACTAAGACCAGGCATTCCAAATATACCGGTAAGATTGTCATAACGTCCTCCACCTGTAATGCTACCCATAGGAGTATCAAGAGCCTTTACCTCAAAGATAGCACCAGTGTAATAGTTCAACCCTCTTGCGAGCGTGAGATCAAGCTGAATCTCATTGTTGAGACCGACAGACTTCAACACATCAAGAATGAAACGAGTTTCTTCTATTCCCTTCAGACCTGTTTCACTGCCTTTCAACACATCCATTATCACATCCAGTTTCTCTTCGTTTGTTCCGCTTAGAGCAATAATAGGCTGCAATTTCTCAATGGCAGACTCACTTATGCCATCTTCACGCAACTCTGCGTTGACACCATCAAGTCCAATCTTATCCAATTTGTCAATGGCAACGGTTATGTCTGTTATCTTCTCTGCTTCACCGATAACTTCTGCTATACCGGTAAGTATCTTCCGATTGTTTATCTTAATCTGCACACGAATACCCAAACGGGTAAACACCGTGTCAACAATCTGCATTAATTCAACCTCATTAAGCAGCGAATCACTGCCTACGACATCGGCGTCACACTGATAGAACTCGCGGTAACGCCCCTTCTGAGGACGGTCTGCACGCCATACAGGCTGTATCTGATAACGCTTGAACGGCAGTTGTAGCTCATCACGGTGCATGACTACATAGCGTGCAAACGGCACCGTCAAGTCATAACGCAATCCCTTCTCACTGATGCGTGTTGCCAGATGAAGAGGATTACGCTGGCCAAGTTCCTCGTCAGTTACCTTGTTCAGATAATCACCACTATTAAGAATCTTGAACAACAGTTTGTCTCCCTCTGCACCATATTTGCCCATCAGCGTCTGCAAAGTTTCCATTGCGGGTGTCTCTATCTGCTGATAACCATACAGAGCATATACCGAACGTATCGTATTGAACAGGTAATTACGCTTCGCCATCTCCGTTGTGGAGAAGTCGCGCGTACCTTTAGGTATTGTGGGTTTCTGTGCCATTATTCTCTAACGATTGTCTGGTCTCTGTCTGGACCTATTGATATTATCTTTATCGGGGTTTCAAGTTCAGCCTCAAGGAACGCAACATAGTTCTTGAATGCCTGCGGGAATTCATCTTCCGACGTCATCTTGGTCATGTCAGTCTTCCATCCCGGTAATTCCTTATATACAGGTTCGATGCCCTCTTCTATGTTGTAAGGGAAGTAATCTATCTCTGTACCGTTCTGCTTATAGGCCACACATGCCTTGATTGTATCAAATCCGTCAAGTACATCACTCTTCATCATTATCAACTTAGTCACACCATTCACCATAATAGCATATTTCAGCGCCACAAGATCAATCCATCCGCAACGGCGTTCACGTCCTGTAACGGCACCATATTCATGGCCAAGTTGACGAATCAGCGCACCCGTCTCATCAAATAACTCTGTTGGGAATGGACCAGCACCTACACGTGTGCAATAAGCCTTCATTATTCCATATACATCCCCTATCCTGTTAGGACCAATACCAAGTCCTGTACATGCACCGGCACAGATTGTATTTGAAGAAGTAACGAACGGATAAGAACCGAAATCAACGTCAAGCATAGTGCCCTGAGCACCCTCGCAGAGTATGCTATTGCCTTCTCTGAGCAATCCGTTGATTTCATGTTCAGAGTCAACGATATTGAACTGGCGCAAGTATTCTATGCCCTCAAGCCATTTTTCTTCCACATCGACAATGTCGTATGCGTAGTTCATAGATTTCAATATACTCTCATGACGCGCCTTATGTTCTGCATATTTCTTCTCGAAATTATCAAATATGTCACCGACACGCAGTCCATTACGTGAAATTTTGTCCGTATATGTCGGACCTATGCCTTTTCCTGTCGTACCGACTTTGCTCTTGCCCTTAGCAGCCTCGTATGCAGCATCGAGTACTCTGTGGGTAGGCATTATGAGATGGGCTTTCTTCGAGATGTGCAAACGGCTCTTCAATTCATGGCCGCTCTTCTCCAAAGCCTTGGCTTCATCCATAAACAAGTCTGGGGCGAGCACGACTCCATTGCCTATAATATTGACTTTACCGCCCTGAAATATACCAGAAGGAATACTTCGCAGTACATATTTCTGTCCCTCGAACTCCAATGTGTGTCCTGCGTTCGGACCACCTTGGAAACGAGCTATAACGTCATACTGCGGTGTCAGTACGTCGACAACCTTACCTTTTCCTTCATCGCCCCACTGGAGACCCAGCAGAACGTCAACCTTTCCCTTATTCATTATCTTTATCTTTTTGCGTTTTCTGTTTCGCTTTATTAGTCTTACGTCTTGTTATCTTTGCCTGACATGTGCTACATATACCATATACATACAGCGAGAAACCGTCCTTACGAAACCGCTTGAGATGCATATTGGCTATAGCTGAATCTATCTCCGGAGCCTTAAACTCGGTAACTTTCCCACATACGGTACAAATCTGGTGGCTGTGACTGTTGTTATCATAGCACGCTTCATATTTCGTAGTTCCCTGAAATCTGTGGCGTATAACCAATCTCAACTCCATGAAAAGTTTCAGCGTGTTATATAATGTAGCACGACTCACCGGAAAATGCAACTCGTCATTAAGTTTATCTCCAAGTTCCTCCAGCGTGAAATGCCCGCTAATGCCATATACAGCATCAAGTATGGCATATCGCTCCGGGGTCTTCCGATGATTATTCAACTCCAGATAATTGGTCAGTATCTGCTTTACGGATGCCTTTACACTATCTTTCATCGTTTTGCCATAATCTTCATCAACCGCACAAAATTACTATAAATTATTTGAATTATATGAATGCGCGGTCAAAAAAGTTCCAAATTAATGCTTTTCAGAGCACTTTCAGCCATACGTCTGTAAACTAGTCCAAGTTCGGCAAACCTGACAACACTGGCCATGGCCGCCTTTTTCACAGACATGGAATCCCCCTGCAATGCCGTGAGCAACTGATCGAGATACTCATTTATTCCTCTCTCATTTGGCTCCTGGCCATTCATAAACAGACGTGACAGTACACTGAAACCACATATCAGGCAGACTGTTCTCTCAGAAGCAATCCACTGATAAGCTTTATCAGCTGCATACGGAAGATACTGATACAAATTAAATGACGCGAGTTCTGCTATTTCCTGAGATACGGTCTGCTCCATCCAGATATCAACAACTTCTGGTAGCATTTTGTCTTCAGGCATTACAAGCGTAGCAAGAATCTTACACTCGCGCACATCGTCTTTCCACAACGCTATGGCGAGGTCATAATCCTTGCCTATCTCACATGCTTTTTCCTTTAGCATAGGTAAAGAAGCACCCCAATTTATGTGATATTCCACACCTTTGTCACGCATGGACTGGGCAACAACTCCGTTCATCATCATTCGGAACGAGCGTCTTATTTCTTTTACCCTACCATTTATTTCCTCATTCATACACTTCCATATTGTTAAATAAGCGTAGCATAATCAGAACTGTAACGCAGCATCTGATGTTCATAACTTTCGGTATAGTCCGGCATTATGTCCACTATATTACCCTCATTATCCGTAACCGGTTTCAATACAGGATTGATGAATCCCTTATAAGGAGCAATGTCAAGTCTCCGGTAACGCTCAGTAACCTCAGCATGAAGTTCCTGATCAACCTCCACTGCATACTTCTCAACCAATTCCCTGGCTGCACTAAAATCACCTTCACTCTTTATCCGTTGAACTTCAGCCAATAAACGGGCAAAAAGTTCACGAAGCTGAATATAGTCCGTTATGTCCACATACCTCTTTCCTTCATGACTTACAATACGCACTGCCGTACCGTTCTCCATGCACCAATGGGCAATAAGCGCTCTGTTACGCATGTGGGCTTCCTCTATACGTGCTCCGGGAACTATACGCACGAGCTGTGTCATCAATCCGTTGAGCATATACGTATAATAATGTGACTTGTAAGCATCCTCGTCCGGTAGTAATCCGAGTTCCACCAACTTTCTATCAGCAATATAGTATAGGCCGAACAAATCTGCCCGTGCTTCCTCTATTGTATTTCCATATGCTTTCAATGCATCTGAATCCACACCAGGAAGAAGTTGGCCGCTACCATGCCCAAGACACTCATGGAGATCCGTATGAAGATCGTCACACAAATCTCCATAGCGCTCTATCAGCGCTATGGTATTCTTGTTCACAACAAATTCCTCCTTGAAACCATTGCCGCGAGCCGCTTTGTTGTAGGCGTCGGTAAGATTACCAATGGTCACACTCTTGCTTCCAAATTCCGCTCTTATCCAATCGGCATTAGGAAGGTTTATTCCGATGGCAGTCGAAGGATATTCGTCTCCACCAAGCATTGCCGCACACACGACATTGGCCGTAACTCCTTTTACTTCTTTTTTACGGAAACGCGGATCCACCGGAGAATGGTCCTCAAACCATTGTGCATTTTCGCTGATAATCCGAGTGCGCCGTGTAGCTACCATATCCTTATATTCCACGATACCTTCCCACGAACCCTTAAGCCCGAGAGGATCTCCATAAACCTCGATAAAGCCATTTATAAAGTCAACACGTCCTTCCTGTTCTCCGACCCAACGTATCGAATAATCGTCAAAGACCCTCAAATCGCCAGTACGATAATAATCAATCAAGGTAAGAATAACATCGCGTTGATGTGCGTTTTCGGCCACTCCGGCTGCCTTACTCAAGCATTCTATGATGCGCTTGATTGCATTACCATACATTCCGTCAACACTCCAAACCTGCTCACTGATGAGGCCGTCACGCTTGATTAGCTTTGAATTTAGCCCAAATGAGACAGGATGTGTCCCTGCCCTGTCTTTAAGCATTTGGTAAAAATCCTCAACTTCCTTCTGCGTAACACCTTCATAATAATTACAGGCTGATGTCACGACAAGATCATCTCCATCTGACTTATTAACCCGCATTGGCATTAATTCCGGATCAAAAATAACAGGGAACAGTTCGTCGCAAAGCTGTTCACGCGTTTGCCCGTCCGTGAGAGGCAGGGCGCAAGACGGCAAAGCCATTATCACATTACGGAGATAGCCGGGCGTAAAGCCCGGCTTAAACTTATCGCACCCGTAATGATGATATATGCCATTGGAAAACCAGACACGCTTAAGGTATGTTTCGAGCGCTTCAAACTGTTCCGTTCCATGCTCAACCTCTTCGGAAGTATAAATGGCCTCCAATAGTTTGCGTATCTTCAGATTGTAACGTCCGAACTGATCGAATGTTATATCACGTCCGAACAGCGTTGCCTCAGACAGATAGTATATCAGTTTTTTCTGGCTGAGCGTCAGCTCTTCAAAACCGTCAAGACGGTATCTGAGCATCTGTATGTCAGCAAACCGCGTATCCGAATAATTAAAATCCGATAAGCACATTGCACACCTATTGCTTTGCCTCTCCTCCAGCCTTAGCCGATTTCTTCTGCCTTGAAGAGGTCGGAGAGGAATTGATATACTTCAGTCTATACTCACGCGGTGTCATTCGCTGAATCTTATAGAAAGATGCATAAAACGATTGACGATTCGAAAAACCGACCATATCGCTAACCTCTTCCATCTTGAGATCCTGATAACGCTTGTCCACGAGAATCGTCATAGCCTCCTCTATACGGAATTTATTAACGAACGACGTGTAGTTCATGTGAAACTTGACATTGACAACAGCTGAGATATACCTCGTGTTTGTCCCAAGGTCTTCTGCTAATTTCTTTGCCGAATACTTCTTATCCTTATACTTCTTTTCCATGACGATGATATTGAGGATTTTCTCCTTCATCTCATCCATCAACTTCGGGCTGACCAAACTTCTATATGCAGCCTCCTTCTCTTTCCGTTCCGTGATATTATACTTTGCCATAACCTATTGAAAATTTAAATTGATTTAATGCTGCAAAAGTACAAAAAAATTCCCAAGTCCACTCCCTTTTTATAATAGATTTTCTAAAATAATCATAACGGAGCGTAAAATTTTGCTCATAATAGCATTTTTTGTGCATCAAGCAAACTTCAAAATAAGATGTATTTCGTTTTTCTCCGACAAAAAACACAGAAAAACACAGAAAAACAAGAAACAACACAGCAAGACAACACAAAAACCAAGAACCTTTATTTAATTCTTTATGTGCATTCATCCCGAAGAACCTTTCCTTTTGACATATTCAATTACTGCAAAGCGACAAGAAATACCGCCCAGACCCAATATGTTAAAAACTCAGAATAAATCCAACAAACACTTTAAAATCCCTGCAATATTCTGAATTTATTTTCCCATGGACGTAAATAACGCAAAATAACGCGTGCATCTTTTACCAGCTGACCATCAAGACATTACAACAAATTCAACAAAAGTGTGCAATAAAATCCACCGCATCCTTCTGCCGTAAGGCCCTACCGGCTCTACAATAACGCCCTTATTGCATCACGACAAGAACGCCGTTGTCATGCAACAACAGCCCTATCAGAACCCCGGGAGAGCCTTACGACTCCCAAACGGGTTCAACAAAAGCGAAAACCAACGTCAAAATGTCAATACTTCAGTTTCTTACTCTCCTATTTTGGCAAATTTCAAATGTTAAATTCCGAGATATTTTCCTGACACAATAACACCATTAATTTTTATTGCAGACAAATAAGTTGTTTTCACCACATTATTATATATAAAGAAGTCACAGAAGACAAACCACCATTCAGATAACCTTAAAGTCACACAGCCACACAAAAGCCTTATATTATAAAAACGCCCCACACATTCCTTACAACTTAGTTACAAAACAGAAACACGTCACATCACTCTACAATTCAAACCATATCAACCTAACAGTAACCTTACAAATAAATCTTCAACTCAAATTATAAGAACAATCATTCGCCTCTTCCCTATACCAGCCTCAAATCAACGAAACAAAGGAAACCGAATGACCATATAATTCCCACACATAATCACACCTCATAGCTAAACAAACAGCCTATCACAACATCCGCCACAAACTGACAATACATATTTTCATACACAAATACGCACAAGAACAAGCACAACCAATACACACAAAAGCACAGAACAAGCCACAAAGCCCCGAAACACACAAAGAAAGAGATAAATAACACATAAGAAACTATGTATTCCACAGCCGTGTGCCCACACACCATATTTTCCAAAAAATATTGATAAAAAGTCTTGGAAATATAAAAAAAAGACATTATCTTTGCAAACGTTATCCTGAAAACAATCTTTTTACCTTAAAGGAACTAATACCTATTGAAGATATGAAGCGACAGCCTGTGAAGGTAATCGCTTTATTTTTTTATCTATACCCAGGTTACAAACCACAGCAGCAACAATTAATTATTGTTAACGCAACAACATTATCACTCCCCCAGTATGTTTAATTCATCAAAAAGTAGTACCTTTGCGGCCGATTTTAGTCCGTGGAGGCTTATATAAGTGATGGCACGATGCTAATCCGCCTTGCGGAAAAACCGTTTTAACAATAAATAATGTACGCAATTGTAGAAATTAACGGTCAGCAGTTTAAGGCAGAACAGGGCAAGAAGCTCTTCGTTCACCACATTCGCGACGCGAAAGAGGGTCAGGCTGTTGAATTCGAGAAAGTGCTGCTCGTTGACAAAGAAGGCACAGTAGAGGTAGGTGCGCCCACCGTGAGCGGTGCAAAGGTAGTATGTGAAGTGGTTAAGCCTCTTGTAAAGGGTGACAAGGTCATCGTCTTCAAGATGAAGCGCAGAAAGGACTATCGCAAGAAGAACGGTCATCGCGCACAGTTCACAGAGATTGAAATCAAACAAGTAATCGCTTAAAAATCAGGAGGACGTAAAGAATGGCACATAAAAAAGGTGTTGGTAGTTCTAAGAACGGCCGTGAGTCAGCCTCACAGAGATTAGGCGTTAAGATTTGGGGTGGCCAGAAAGTTATCGCCGGCAACATCATCGTTCGTCAGCGTGGTACAAAGCACAACCCGGGCAACAACGTGGGCATCGGAAAGGATGACACACTTTATGCTTTGGTTGACGGCGTTGTGAATTTCAAGAAGGGTCGCTACAACAAGAGTGTCGTATCAGTAATACCCGACGCAGAAGCCTAAAGTATTTTTCAAATAATTTATTCCAAACAAACAACAGACGTCCCGTTTTTCCACATGGAGAAATGGGACGTCTGCCATATAATCCAATCATCTGTTTTTCACGGGAATGTATTATTTTTCATATTACATCCATTTTGTGAAGTATTCCAGTCCCGGAAACAAAAAAATGCGGCACACACGGAAAAAGAGCGGCTAAGCATGTGAAGAAAATAAAATAAATAGCGTATCTTTGCAGAGGAGATGCTGCATCTGACAAGTTGCCATAAACCATGCATTGCGTCTGGTTGCACCGTCCTCCCCAGAAGCTTATTTGAAAACAACCTATTTTTTTTATGAAGAAAAAGATTGAGAAGGTACTTGTGTTGGGTTCCGGAGCCTTAAAAATTGGACAGGCCGGCGAATTCGACTATTCAGGTTCGCAGGCTCTGAAAGCCCTGCGTGAAGAAGGAATATCGTCAGTGCTCGTTAATCCGAACATTGCCACGATACAAACATCGGAAGGAATTGCCGACAAAGTCTATTTCCAACCAGTCACAACACGTTTCATAACGGAAATCATAAAGAAAGAGCGTCCTGACGGAATACTGCTGGCATTTGGAGGACAGACGGCACTGAACTGCGGAACAGAGCTTTATCTGAACGGAACGTTGAAGGAATACGGCGTTGAGGTGCTCGGAACGTCAGTAGATGCCATCATGTGTACGGAAGACCGTGACCTGTTCGTAAAGAAACTCGACGAAATAGAGCTGAAAACTCCGGTGAGCCAGGCCGTGGAGAACATGGACGACGCATTAGCTGCAGCACGCAAGATAGGTTATCCGGTGATGATTCGTTCGGCATACGCCCTTGGCGGTCTCGGATCCGGCATTTGTCCTGACGAGAGCGTGTTCACCGAACTGGCCGGCAGCGCGTTTACATTCGCCCCGCAGATACTCGTAGAAGAATCACTAAAGGGATGGAAAGAGATTGAGTTTGAAGTTATACGCGATGCTAACGACCACTGTTTCACCGTGGCTTCAATGGAAAACTTCGACCCGCTCGGAATCCACACGGGTGAATCAATCGTGGTCGCCCCTACGTGCTCTCTGACAGAAAGTCAGGTAAAGATGCTTCAGGATATTTCCGTCCGTTGCGTCCGCCACTTGGGCATCGTAGGCGAATGCAACATACAGTTCGCGTTCAACGCCACGACCAACGACTACCGCATCATCGAGGTCAACGCCCGTCTGAGCCGTTCTTCCGCCCTCGCCTCCAAAGCTACGGGCTATCCGTTGGCTTTCGTCGCTGCAAAGATTGCTCTCGGATACACACTCGACCAAATTGGAGAGATGGGCACTCCGAACTCGGCATACGTCGCTCCTCAGCTTGACTACATGATATGCAAGATTCCACGCTGGGATCTCACGAAGTTTGCCGGAGTAAGCCGCCTGATAGGTTCATCGATGAAATCTGTCGGTGAAATAATGTCCATCGGACGCTCATTTGAGGAGATGATCCAAAAAGGTCTGAGAATGATTGGCCAAGGCATGCACGGATTTGTAGGCAACGACCATACCCGCTTCGAAAATCTTGACGAGGAACTGGCCAACCCGACTGACCTGCGTATCTTCGCCATCGCACAGGCACTGGAGGAAGGTTACAGCGTTGAACGCATAGAGGAGCTGACAAAGATTGACACGTGGTTCCTCGACCGACTGAAGAACATCGTCGACCTGAAACACAAGCTGATGGAGCATAACAGTATGGAGGAACTGCCCGACGACTTGTTGCGTGAAGTTAAATGCGCAGGCTTCTCCGACTTCCAGATAGCACGCTTCGTACTGAAACCACAGGCTGGAAACATGGAGAAGGAAAATCTCGAAGTTCGCCGCCACCGCAAGCAGCGCGGCATACTGCCAACGGTAAAACGCATCAACACCGTGGCAAGCGAACATCCCGAGCTGACCAACTATCTATACATGACATACGCCACTGAAGGTCATGACATCAGCTTTGACAATAACGGCGACAAGTCGGTTGTTGTTCTTGGAAGCGGTGCCTACCGCATCGGTTCATCCGTTGAATTCGACTGGTGTTCAGTAAACGCCATCAGCACTGCACGCAAGCTGGGCTACAAGTCTATCATGATAAACTACAACCCGGAGACGGTATCCACTGACTATGACATGTGTGACCGCCTTTATTTCGACGAGCTGTCACTGGAACGTGTCCTCGACGTTATAGAGCTTGAGATGCCGCGCGGCGTGATTGTGAGCGTAGGCGGTCAGATACCGAACAATTTGGCCATGAAGCTCCACCGTAACGGAATGAGCGTTCTTGGTACATCGCCTATTGATATAGACCGCGCCGAAAACCGTGACAAATTCTCGGCTATGCTCGACAAACTGGGTATCGACCAGCCGGCATGGCGTGCCCTGACATCGTTCGACGACATAAAGGAATTTGTAGACAAAGTCGGATTCCCTGTGCTCGTGCGTCCGTCGTACGTTCTTTCTGGAGCAGCGATGAATGTCTGCCACTCGTTTGACGAATTGGAACGCTTCCTCAAGATGGCAACCGAAGTGAGCAAGGAGTACCCTGTTGTCGTATCACAGTTCATGCAGGAAACAAAAGAAATTGAGTTTGACGCCGTGGCTGACAAGGGACAAGTAGTAGAATACGCAATATCAGAACACGTTGAGTATGCCGGAGTACACTCTGGCGATGCCACGATGGTGTTCCCCGCACAAAACATCTACTTCTCCACTGTGCGCCAGATAAAGAAAATAGCCCGCAATATAGCCAAAGAACTTAACATAAGTGGCCCGTTCAACATACAGTTCCTCGCCAAGAACCGCGAGATAAAAGTAATAGAATGTAACCTGCGTGCATCGCGCTCGTTCCCCTTCGTAAGCAAAATCCTGAAACGCAACTTCATTGAGACGGCCACGAAGATAATGCTCGGCGCACCTTACACACAGCCCGACAGGAGCGAATTCGATATCGACCGTATCGGCGTGAAAGCCTCACAGTTCTCTTTTGCACGCCTGCAGAATGCCGACCCTGTGCTCGGTGTCGACATGTCGTCGACAGGTGAAGTGGGATGTCTGGGTGACGACCTCAACGAGGCACTGCTCAACGCGCTCATCGCCACAGGCTACCGCATCCCCGAGAAGCGCATCCTAATCTCTTCGGGCGGAGCCAAGGGCAAAGTTTCCCTACTTGAGCCTGCACTGCAGCTCGTCAAGAAAGGATATGAGGTCTATGCTACAGCTGGCACGGCCAAGTTCCTCAACGAAAACGGCGTTAATGCAACAACAGTGGGATGGCCCGACGAAAATTGCGAGAACAACGTAATGGATATGATAGCCAACCACCAGTTCGACTTAATTATCAATGTCCCGAAGAACCACACCAAGCGTGAGCTTACAAACGGCTATCGCATCCGTCGCGGAGCGATAGACCACAACATCCCGCTGATGACAAACGTACGCCTTGCAAAGGCATTCATCGAGGCATTCTGCGCGATAAGCGAGCAGGACATCAAGATAAAAAGCTGGCAGGAATACAACGCATAACGACACAAGACCAAGAAGTAAACTATATGATAACAGAGGTGCGGAGGAAGTTTATCCCCGCACCTCTGTTATCATATAGTCAGTCGCTAATATAATCCACACCACCAAAGCATTGAACTTCTATCTTGAATACATAGATTGTATGGAAGAGATATTGCATTTTCACAGATGCCATATCCTGTTGCGGTAGTCCTTCAGTTCCGCTTCGGGAAGGCGGGCAACCGCATTGTCAAGCTCTCTGAGAATAGTCGTACGATCGTACGGCAGCGCGCCGGTGACGGGAACTGTATTGGAAACGTGATGGCCGAGGATGTTCACCTTTATCTTCAGCCGTTCCACCAGTGTGCGCATCTCCACGAGCCGCTCTATTTCCGGTTCTTCCTCGTACGTCCCGTCGATAACTTCCTGATACAGGCGCGATTCGGGGAAGACCGTCAGCGAGACGATGTTCAGGATGCACGGATGCAGTTTGTTGATGACCTCGGCAGTTGCTTCGGCACTCTCGACTCCACACCCCTTGCCGCTCAGTCCGTTGAGATAGAAGAGGTTGTAGCGTATTCCCGCCTCGTCGAGCTTCGTCAGTTGAGCAAGTATGTCGGCCGCACGATAGCCCTTGTCCATCCGTTCGAGTGTAGGGTCGTAAGCCGTTTCCATACCGATATTGATGCTGTCGAGCTTCATGTGGCGCAAGTTTTTCAGTTCTTCGACACTCTTCGGGGCAATGTCCGTTACGCGTGCGAACATTCCGAAAGACTCCATGTGCGGCAGATACTTCCTAAGCAGGATGGCTATGTCCATCAGGCGGTTGTAGCTCAGAACAAAAGGATTAGCACCTGTAAGATAGACGCGGCGTGCGCGGGGTTGCCACTGCCTTATGACACGGAGGTCTTCCTCTATCTCAGAGAGTGGAGACATGCGGAACGGGGTGCTATGATACAGGCTGCAGAACTTGCACCTGTGCCATGTGCAACCTGAGGTTATTTGTAACAGTTGTGAACTCGCCTCGTAGGGCGGACGCCATACCTGACCGGTGAAATGTAATTGCGGATATTCCATGTTTCTGATTGTTTTTTGTTGTTTTTACAGTACCTTTGCAGAAGGCAGGCTGCACTCGGCAATTTGAAAATAAACTTTCATTTCACTCGTTTGCTCAGCCTTTGCAACCGCAAAATTAGGAAATAATCATTTATGTAGCAATAACTTACTGAAAGGTTTGACCCTTACCCAAAAGTTAGTTTTGCTAATTATAAGCGGATTCCGCACAATCAGAAATGGCAAAAAAGTTAGACTACGGATACTGCAAGGCCGCCCCTATACTCGAATGGATTGGCAACAAGTGGGCATTGGTCGTTCTCGTGAAGATTAAGGAGAATGAGCCGGTGCGTTTCAACGAACTCTACCGCAATATTCCGTCTGTATCGGAGAAGGTACTATCGCAGGTGCTCAGACAGCTTACGGAAGACGGCATCATCATCCGTCGGCTGTTCCCTGACGTTCCGCCCCGCGTGGAATACACAGTCTCGGAGTTTGGCAACACTCTGCTTCCCCATGTCGAAGCCCTGATAAGCTGGGGACAGGACAACTTCGACCGGATTATGGAAAACAGGCGGAAAGCGGAGAGTAAGTGAATATTCCTACTTACGTTTTTACCTGGCGTTTTTTCTCAGATACCAATCAGGAACGGACTGAGGTTTTTCATCGAATAAATCTCCTTTTGAAGCAAATCGAGGAAACAGGCGGCGTGGGCACCATCCATCTGGGTGTGGTGGAACTGGAATGATACGGTCAATAATGTTCTGAACCAACTTTTGCGGTAACGCCCCCATATCATGAACGGATTGTTGAACACACCACTGTACATCCCCACAGCCCCGTCAATTTCATATTGAACTATTGCTGTCCGATAAAACTTTTTGATGTCTCAAAAAATTAGGACTGATTCC
>CAMWVS010000059.1 GCA_947177775.1 uncultured Prevotella sp. | reverse complement strand
TTCCTGCCAATATTTTCACATACAAATAATCGTTACATTATACCGAACTGGGGTATGGTTTACGCTGTGTAGCAGAATGGAAGAGAATATACAATAAATGAAAATCCCCATCCGCAATAGACGTTGACGTTTTAGCGGATGGGGATTTTCATTTATGTATGGTTTGGGGAATCATTCATATATCTCCTCGATGTCGTTCAGTTCTTCTTCCGTAGTCATTTCACCTCCGTCGTCGGCCGCCGAGCATGGATCGTATCCGGGAGGAAGATCGAAGATGGCGCTGTCGGTATAGCCGAGACGCGGGTCGGCATAGACGCGACGCATGTAGTAGGCGAAGATGGGCAGCGCCATGGTGGCTCCCTGGCCCATCTGCATGGTGTCGAAGTGGATATCGCGGTCGTCGCCGCCGACCCATACGCCAGTGACCAGCGTCGGCGTTATGCCCATGAACCATGCGTCGCTGTTCTTGTTCGTCGTTCCGGTCTTGCCACCCATTTCACCCTTCAGATTGTATTTGAAACGCAGTCGTCCGGCCGTTCCGCCGTCAACGACCCCTTTCAGCATGTATAGCATCTTATTGGCACTTTCCTCGCTGATGACCTCGTTGAGGCGTGGCTGGAACTGAGCGATTATATTGCCGTCGTTGTCTCTGATTTGTGTTACCAGAAGCGGTGCGCTGCGTATGCCGTGGTTGACGAAAGCCGTGTAGGCGCTGACCATCTCGGCCACTGAAATTTCACACGGTCCGAGGCAGAGCGACATGGACGGATGGATGTCGGGATTGTTGATTCCGTATCCGTGGAGCAGGTCGACGAACGCCTGAGGATTGAGGTTGTTCATGAGGTAGGCCGAAATCCAGTTGTTTGACTGTGCCAGTCCCCATTTGAGAGTCACCATCTCGCCGTACCGGCTGCGGCCGGCGTTGCGCGGTGTCCATGGCTTTCCGGCCACCATGTATGTCTGCTGGACGTTGGGGGCTTTGTCGCAGGGCGAGAAACCGTTTTCCATAGCCAGCGAGTAGAGGAATGGTTTGATTGTCGAACCAACCTGACGACGTCCCTCCATGCACATGTCGTAGTTGAAATGAATGAAGTCGAGACCGCCTACGTATGCCTTGACGGCACCGTCTTTCGGGCTCATGCTCATGAAACCGCAGCGGAGGAACGACTTGTAGTAGCGGATGGAGTCGAGTGGGGTCATCACGGTGTCAATCTCGCCGTGATATGTGAAGATAGACATCTCGACGGGAGTACGGAAAGCCTGACTGATCTCCTTGTCGGACGCTCCGGCTGCCTTCATTGTGCGGTAGCGTTCGCTCTGATTGACGGAACGCATCAATATCTTGCGCACCTGTTCTTTTGTCAGGGCGCCGGAGAATGGAGCCGTCGTCTTTCCACGGTTTTCACGGTCAAAGGCAGGCTGGAGGAACTTCACGACATGTTCGTAGGTGGCCTGTTCGGCATATTTCTGCATGCGTGAGTCAATGGTCGTATAGACCTTCAGACCGTCCGTATAGACGTTATACGGGTCGCCGTTCTTCTTCCGGTTCTTGTTGCACCAGCCGTAGAGCGGGTCGTTCTCCCAGTTGATGGAGTCCTGATAGTATTTGATTCGTCCCCATTCGGGATAGTCCTTGCGTTCCGGCTTCTTTGCCATCATGTAACGTCGCAGATACTCACGGAAATAGGCTGCGATGCCGTCCTTGTGGTCGGAGACATGGAAATTGAGGTTGAGTGGTTCGGCGGCGTACTGCTCGTACTGCTCGTCGGTGAGATAGCCGGCCTTGTTCATCTGCATCAGAACCACATTGCGGCGTTCGCGGCTGCGTTCGGGATGGCGCACGGGGTTATAGTAGGACGGATTCTTGCACAAACCGATGAGCGTGGCTGCCTCTGTCACGCTGAGGTCGCGTGGCTCCTTATTAAAATATGTATTGGCAGCTGTCTTGATACCTACCGCATTGTGGAGAAAATCGAAGTAGTTGAGATAGAGTGCAATGATTTCATCCTTGGTGTAGTTGCGCTCAAGCTGGACGGCAATTACCCATTCGATTGGTTTCTGGAGCAACCGCTCTGTGACGCTTCCGGCTTTACCGGAGTAGAGCTGCTTGGCCAGCTGCTGTGTTATGGTCGAGCCTCCGCCGGCACTGACCTGTCCCATGATACCGCGCTTGATGACGGCGCGTCCAAGGGCATAGAAGTCTATGCCGGAATGGTCGTAGAAGCGGGCGTCCTCTGTGGCGACGAGCGCCTGGACGAGGGAGGGAGGGAGTTGGGAGTAGTCGATGCAGATACGGTTCTCCTTGTTGTAGTTCCACGTTCCCATGATTTTCCCGTCGGCCGAATAGATTTGTGTTGCAAATCTGTTGATGGGGTTCTGGAGGTCTTCAATCGGCGGCATATATCCGATCCAGCCTTTTGCAATAGCTGTGAAAGCAACGGCGGCACCTATGAAAATTACCGCAAGCAGAGACCAAAGAAAAAGAACAAATACTTTTCTCATATAATAGTTGTACGTCAATATTCCTGTCGTATGACGTGCAAAAATACGGAATTTCGGGCAGATAAGAGAAAATAAAACAGATTTTCTGCGCAATAGGTCCGATAACTCGGAAATAATGTGTAACTTAGCACTCAAAAACAGAAATAGCTTAAAGGAACGGATGGAAAAGCATGATTTTGTGACTATTGCCGACATCACTAAGGAGAAGATACTCTATATGATAGAGATGGCACAGGAGTTTGAGCGGCATCCCAACAGGGAACTTCTGAAAGGAAAGATTGTTGCAACGCTGTTCTTTGAACCGTCGACACGTACGCGTCTCAGTTTCGAGACGGCTGCCAACAGACTCGGCGCACGTGTGATAGGATTTGCAGATCCGAAGATTACGAGCGGAACAAAGGGCGAAACGCTGAAAGACACAATTTTGATGGTGGCTAACTATGCCGACGTTATTGTGATGCGCCATTATATAGAAGGTGCGGCACAATATGCCAGCGAGGTATCGCCTGTTCCCATTGTCAATGCAGGAGACGGCGCTCATCAGCATCCGTCACAGTGTATGCTTGACCTCTACTCCATATACAAGACTCAGGGCACGCTCGAAAACCTGAATATCTATCTCGTGGGGGACCTGAAATACGGACGTACTGTCCATTCGCTCATCATGGCCATGCGTCATTTCAATCCGACTTTCCATTTCGTTGCGCCGAAAGAGTTGGCTATGCCCGATGAATATAAGCTCTATTGTCGTGAGAACGGCATAAAGTTTGAGGAGCATACGGATTTCAACGAAGATGTGATCGCTAACGCCGACATATTATATATGACGCGCGTACAGAAGGAACGCTTCTCTGATCTGATGGAATATGAGCGGGTGAAGAACGTCTATATCCTGCGTAACGACATGCTGGCCAACGCCAAGCCGAACATGAAGATTCTCCATCCGCTGCCTCGTGTTAACGAGATTGCATACGATGTCGACGAGAATCCACATGCCTATTACATCCAGCAGGCCGGCAACGGTCTGTTTGCGCGTGAGGCAATCTTCTGTGACGTGCTTGGCATAACGCTTGACGAGGTTAGGAAAGACAATACAATAATAGGATAACGACTTATCAATAATAAGATAAAGACTTATGGACAAGAATCAGATGCTGGTGGCCGCCATAGAGAACGGCACAGTTATAGACCATATACAGGCAGAAAAGACTTATCAGGTTGCTAAACTGTTGCGGTTGGAAAAACTGTCCACGCAAGTGACAATCGGATATAATTATAAATCGGAGAAACTCGGCCGCAAGGGCATCATAAAGGTGGAGGACAAGTTCTTTACGGACGAGGAGATTTCGCGCTTGTCGGTTGTCGCTCCGAATATCGTGCTCAATATTATCCGCGATTTTGAGGTTGTGGAGAAGAAAACTGTCCTTACGCCCGATGAGCTGAGAGGTATTGTCAAGTGCAACAACCCTAAGTGCATAACGAACAACGAGCCGATGCAGACGCTCTTCCATGTCACGGACAAGGAGCATGGAACGCTGAAATGCCATTATTGCGAGAAGGAACAAGACATAGATAAGGTGGAATTGGTGTGACAAGCGCCAATTCCACCTTGCTTTTTTGCATAGGTGGGAAATAATGGTTAAATTTGCACCATATTTTCATGGTGACATAATAAACGTTTTCAGGAAATTTAAGGATAAACCAACTTTAATAAACATAACAGTCAATCAACAATGAAAAGAGATCAAGAGATTTTTGACCTTATCGAGAAAGAGCACCAGCGCCAGCTCAAAGGCATGGAGCTCATCGCATCAGAGAATTTCGTAAGTGACGAGGTGATGGAGGCTATGGGCTCTTACCTGACCAATAAATATGCCGAGGGTTACCCTGGCAAGCGCTATTATGGCGGTTGCGGAGTTGTGGACCAGGTAGAACAGTTGGCCATCGACCGAGTCTGCAAGCTCTTTGGAGCAGAATATGCCAACGTGCAGCCTCACTCAGGTGCGCAGGCCAATGCGGCAGTACTGCTCACGGTGCTCAATCCGGGTGACACTTTCTTGGGTCTCAACCTCGCTCATGGCGGTCACCTCTCGCACGGGTCGTCTGTCAATACATCCGGTATCCTTTATAATGCCATCGGATATGACCTCAAGGAAGAAACGGGATGTGTTGACTATGATCAGATGGAGGCTCTGGCATTGGAGCACAAGCCGAAACTGATTATCGGTGGCGGTTCTGCCTATAGCCGTGAGTGGGACTACAAGCGTATGCGTGAGATTGCCGACAAGGTAGGCGCTATATTGATGATTGATATGGCCCATCCGGCCGGACTGATTGCAGCCGGTCTGTTGGAAAATCCGGTGAAGTATGCTCACATCGTTACATCAACAACCCACAAGACATTGCGTGGCCCGCGTGGTGGTATTATCCTTATGGGTAAGGACTTTGAGAACCCGTGGGGACTGAAGACTCCCAAGGGTGTAACGAAGATGATGAGTCAGCTGCTCAACTCAGCCGTATTCCCTGGTCAGCAGGGAGGTCCTCTTGAACATGTCATAGCAGCAAAGGCTGTGGCTTTCGGTGAGGCTTTGCAGCCTGAGTTCAAGGAGTGGGCTGCTCAGGTACAGAAGAACGCGAAGGTTTTGGCGGACGAACTGGTGAAGCGTGGTTTCACTATTGTGAGCGGAGGAACGGACAACCACTCAATGCTCGTCGATCTCCGTTCGAAGTATCCGGAGTTGACAGGTAAGGTGGCAGAGAATGCTCTTGTAGCTGCCGACATCACCGTTAACAAGAATATGGTGCCGTTTGACAGCCGTAGTGCTTTCCAGACAAGCGGTATCCGCCTTGGTACACCGGCCATAACAACACGTGGAGCCAAGGAAGATATGATGGTGCTCATAGCCGAGCTTATCGAGGAAGTGCTCAATGCTCCGGAGAACGAGGAAGTGATTGCCAATGTTCGCGCCCGTGTCAATGAGACAATGAAAGATTATCCTCTCTTTGCATATTGATATTTGATAGATAATCCGGATAGGCATTTGTCTTTCGGGTAATGGCAATAAGAAAAGCCGTATGGTCTCAACCACGAGACCGTGCGGCTTTGCTTTTGTGTTTTTAGTTCAGAGTGAATAATTTAGTTCAGAGTTTAGAGTGAGGAGTAAAGAGGTATGATAACCTTTAAGGTCGGGACTAAGAATAAAAGGAAGTTGTTGGTCTGCCGGCTCACTCTAAACTCTGTCCTCAAAAGTAATCATACCTCTTTACTCTTCACTCTAAACTCTGAACTAAAAAGCAATTGATATAAAACAACAAATCCTTGCCGTGATTTCGGCAAGGATTTGTTGTTGCGTCGGGGCGACAGGATTCGAACCTGCGGCCGCCTGGTCCCAAACCAGGAGCGCTACCGGGCTGCGCTACACCCCGATTGCAAAACTCTGTTCTTTGTATTTTCGTTTTGCGGTTGCAAAATTACTTATTTTTATTGAGTCTTGCAAATTTTACCAGAATTATTTTATGATATTCTGTTCTTTAAATATCTTAGTCAGTGCCTGAACGCCACGTTCAACCTGTTCTTCTGTGTGTGTTGCCATAAGGGCAAAGCGTACCAATGTATCTTGAGGTGCACATGCTGGTGGAATTACAGGGTTGATGAAAACGCCGGCATCAAAAGCTAACTTTGTCACAATGAATGTCTTGTCGATATCGTGAACGTAGAGCGGAATAATCGGACTTTCGGTCTCACCGATTTCAAATCCTTCCTCACGGAAACGTTTCAGTGCATATCTTGTCACTTTCCAAAGAGCTTCTATGCGCTCAGGTTCGCTTTTCATGATGTGCAATGCCTCCATTGCTGCTGCAGTTGCTGCAGGTGTATCTGATGCGCTGAATATGTATGTGCGGCAGGTATGGCGTATGAAGTTGATTGTGTCGGCGTCTCCGGCAATGAATCCGCCGATGCTGGCGAGTGACTTCGAGAATGTTCCCATGATGAGGTCCACCTCGTCAGTCAGTCCGAAGTGGTCGCAGACACCGCGGCCTTCGCGTCCGAATACACCGAGACCGTGAGCCTCGTCAACCATGATTGAGCAGTTGTACTTGTGCTTCAGCTCGACAATTTCCGGCAGCTTGCAGAGGTCACCTTCCATTGAGAACACGCCGTCAACGACAATCAGCTTTACTGCTTCTTTGGGAAGACTTTTCAGGATGTTCTCCAAGTCCTCCATGTCGTTGTGCTTGTAATGCAACTGTTTTGCAAATGAGAGACGTCGTCCGTCAACAATGCTTGCATGGTCACGGTCGTCACATATAATATAGTCACCACGTCCGGCCACTACGGCAATGACTCCGGCATTTACTGAGAATCCCGTGGAGAAGCAAAGGCAATCGTCCTTGCCCTCAAATTCTGCGAGTTCTTTCTCAAGCTGGATATGCAAGTCAAGCGTACCGTTGAGGAAGCGGCTGCCGGCACATCCGGAACCATACTTGTCAAGAGCGGCTTTCGCTGCATTGATGATTCGTTCGTCTCCTGTCAGTCCTGTATATGCATTAGAACCGAACATCAAGACTTTCTGTCCTGCCATTTCTACTTCCGTGCCCTGTTTGCTTGTTATTGCACGAAAATAAGGATATACGCCAGCCTCCATAAATTTCTGAGGCTCGCGGTAATTCTTGTATCTTTCTTGTAACTGTCCCACGTTAAAAACGAATTTGTGTAGATAATCTACTGAATTATATAGGGCGCAAAGTTACACATTTTTTGTCAAACAATATACTTTTTTGCTAAGAATTGTCACTTTTGCCTATTTTTACATAATATGTGGATGGTATTTTGAGCTAAATTTGTAATTTTGCAAGAGATGAATGGTAAGAAAAGCATATTGTTTATACTGAATCCGGTATCTGGAAATCATGGCAAGGAGAATATTCCTGACTTGATAGCCAGAACGCTTGATGCGGATAGGTTTGACTGTCAGGTGAGATTCACAGAGTATGCCGGACATGCAGCAGAGATTGCCCGCCAATGCGTGGAAGAGGGTATTGACATTGTTGTGGCTGTCGGAGGAGATGGTACTGTCAATGAGGTGGCGCGTTCTGTTATTCATTCCAATACGGCACTTGGAATCATTCCGTGTGGCTCCGGCAACGGACTGGCTCGTCATTTGTGTCTGCCAATGGACGTCAGCAAGGCCATCCGGATCATCAATCATTGCAAGATAGAGGCGTTGGACTACGGTGTCATCAACGGCTACCCGTTCTTCTGTACCTGTGGTATGGGGTTTGACGCGTTCATAAGCCTCAAGTTTGCCGAGGCCGGCAAGCGCGGGCCGATAACCTATGTAGAGAAGGTGTTGCAGGAGGGACTGAAATATCAGCCGGAGACATACGAAATTGTTGATGAGGCCGGTGCCACCACGCACAAGGCGTTTCTCATAGCCTGTGCCAATGCCTCCCAATACGGTAACAACGCCTATATCGCACCGAAAGCGACGATGACAGACGGACTGATGGACATTATTATAATGGAGCCGTTCAACGCTTTCGACGCTCCGCAGATAAGTATTGATCTGTTTAGCAAGACACTTGACAAGAATTCCAAGATAAAGACTTTCAGGACCCCACGGGTGCATATTCACAGGAGCGGCCCAGGCGCAATCCACTACGACGGCGACCCTGTCATTACAGGAGCGGACATCGACGTGCATATCGAACGCCGCGGAATAAACATCATTACCAATCCCGAGATAACGGAAGTTGACGCTCAGCCCAATTTCTTCCTGAACGCATTCTCCGATTTCTATCATAATATTAATAATGTACGCAAGGACATCGAAAAGCAGGGCCGGCGCATACAGGCAATCAGCAAGGCCCTGCAGAAGCGTCTTACGAATATCTGAATCATAATGGATAATAAAGAAGAGCAGTTCCCGATCGTGGATGAGAACGGTCGTATTCTCGGTTCCATCCCGCGCGGCGAGGCCCATGGCGGTTCCATGGCGTTACATCCCGTCGTTCATCTTCATCTGTTCAACAGTTCCGGCGAGCTTTATCTGCAAAAGCGTCCGGCATGGAAGGATATACAGCCTGGGCGATGGGATACGGCTACCGGCGGGCATGTCGGACTCGGCGAGAATGTTGCTCAAGCTCTGGCACGTGAAGTCCGCGAAGAACTCGGCGTGACGGACTTCCAGGCGGAACGCCTCGGAAGCTATGTCTTCGAGAGCAATCGTGAGCGCGAGCTTGTCTATGTCAACAAGACTGTCTATGACGGTCCCGTCACTCCCAATGCCGATGAGCTTGACGGCGGGCGCTTCTGGACAGCAGATGAGATTGCCGCCAACATGGGTAAGGGTGTCTTTACGCCCAATTTCGAATCTGAATACATGAAATTCTTCGGATGCAGACATTCATTGTGATCCTTATCCTGATTGCTGCGGTGGGCTATGCCGTTTGGCGCGTATGGCTCCTGCTGAAGCGCAGGAACAGCCCGTGCTATGGCTGCGAGGGATGTGCCCTGCGCGAGGAAATGATGCGCCGTCGTTCGGGGCAGTGCCCTTCCGGAAGTGCCGGACGACGGGCAAAAATGAATGGAAAGGAACATGGAAAGATGCAAAATGTGGGAAAATAGCCCATCCGAAGCAAAAAAATCGCAGAAAAGTTTTGTTGGATGAAAGAAAATGCCTACCTTTGCAACCGCAAACAAGCACTGGTGCCTTGGATGAGTGGCTTAGTCAACGGTCTGCAAAACCGTCTACAGCAGTTCGAATCTGCTAGGCACCTCCAGAAAAAACGCTGATTGAATCTTTCAATCAGCGTTTTTCGCTTTCAGAGGAGCCGCGGTTTGAAATGCCGTAGGGCGGATGGTTTGCCGGTTCAATGTTTTCAGACAGCCCCTTATTGGGGTCAATCCGAAAACCGGGTCAGTCCGAAAATCCTGTGGGTATTATTATGTTAATAGCCTAAAATAATCTATCTTTGCGGTTATCTTTTGAAGTGATTCAGGACTATCCTCTGCGTGGCAAGCCTGCTTATCTTCATGTAAGACGTCGTCGCTGGTATGACAAGTCTACCGGTGAAACTTTTTCGGACTGACTCCCTTATTGGTCTGATATTATATTATAAATGAAATAGTGCTCACTTAGACTATCCTTCTGATATTTTATTCTTACAAAACTCAGTACGCAAAAAATTCCGTTTTAGACTGTTCTATGGGCTTTTTCGTTGCCGTAAGGGCCTCCCGGCTTCCGGTCGTCCTGCGTCAATATGTGTTTTTTGCCGTGTATCATCCCCGTAAGGCCCTTACGGCTTTTCCAAAGTGGAAATTTTGCTGTGTTTATGCCTGTTGTTTTTGTCCTGAAAAGTTACCGTTTTTCTGCCGTAAGGCCCTCCCGAGGTTGCAACGGAGCCGCTTTCGTCATGCAGCGGCGGCCTCGTTGCAATGCCGTAAGGGCTCCGTTGCAACCTCGGGAGGGCCTTACGGGGAGCCACCCCAGCCTTCCTCAATGGGAGGAAGAATTGAAGCCGTTTGTATATGATTATAAATGAGGAGGTTATGGGATATGTAAATATATCGTCACGAAAATATCGGATTTTTGACACGTGCGTGCTTGCGATATTTGCGCCCTCGGCCGATATTTTTTGAAAAGTCCCTCCTCTTGTTGGCCTAAAAATCAGAATTTAAATTACAAAAAGAAATGGGCTTGTGATTTTGCGTTGAATTGCCCCTACACAGGGGTGACATATCTTGCATGGCTCTTTCATTTAATGAACCGTCTCTATGTTTTTCATCCTATTGGTTACTTGATTGAATTTCAACCCTTTGTAGGTCTGTATCTTGGTGCATCCAGCGATGGCATGACGGCAACATCCTCCTTACAAAGGGGCGGAGTTCAATCACTAAAGAGCCATTGAGGCGTTAAAGAAAAAGCCATGCGTATCTTGGCGGGCAAAAACAAGATTATGCCACTACGTGTGGCGGTCCGGGCTGTCATGATTACAAATCCGCTGCAACGTTTTCCAGTCCGTTACCAAATGTGCATTATTGATAATGAAACTTAATAAACAATGCGGAAACATTCCGTTGTCGGATATTTTATATACCTTTGCCGCATAATAAAGTTGTCCCCGACACAGCTAAAACAGGCTTTTGTCGCACTTATCAGCTTAATCTTTACCGCAAGTGAATATACATAATTAATACATAAACTAATAGGAACATGAAACAACTTGTTTTATCGCTTATCATGACATTCAGCATGATAACCACCTGTCTCGCGCAGAAAATATGGAAAGAACCTGCGGCCATCAACATGCCTTATATGGAAAATGTGTTCAAGGTGACCGAGGTCGAGTTTAAAGACACGGTGACCATTCTGCGGCTTAACATGAAATTCCGGCCGCAGGAAAAGATTAGTGTTCAGTCGACTGCGTGCCTGAACGCGGACAACGGACAGTCATATAAGATTAAGTCAGCGGAGATTGTCGGTGAAAATGCGCGTGCGATAGAGCTGGATAAATACTTCAAGGTTCCAAGTGACGGAAAACTGGACGTCGCTCTTCATTTCGATCCTCTGTCTGCAGGAATCAGAAGTTTCGACTTCATCGAAGGAAGTTCAGGAACAGCGTTCAAGATCTGGAGCATAACCGACCCGGCTGTTTACAGCAAGACCAGTCTCTTCAACAGCAACTGGCGCAACGAAGAGTCGGGCGACTGGGAAATCGGTCTTTATGAGGATTGTGCCGTGTATGACAGCAAGTTGTGGCGATATAAAGTCCGTAGAGACAAAAAGGTCGTCCTGACAGACGGCAACGAGGACGTCACCGTCACGTTGGGCAAGGAAAAGGACGGTAAGCGCAGCATCGCTATCAACGGCCGTAAGATGCTCTGTTCGCGGATAACCTCAAAATTTCTTCCGGACTATCCCATGCCTGACGAAACGCCGTTCAAGACCGGACTGACGGAAGGTGAGGCCGTCATAAACGGATGGTTGAAGGACTGGCCGGCAGAGCTGCTCGACGCCGGCAATGACTTTAAAGTCAGAATTTTCAATGTCCTGACACACTCCGAGAATACGTATTCGGCCAAAATTGACTCTCTCGGTCATTTCCAGATAAAGATCCCCCTGACAGGAGCTCAGGAGATGTATTTAGACAGGATGCGTTCGAGGGTCGCCACGGTGTTGGAGCCGGGGGAGACCTACTTCCTGCTCATTGACAAGAAGGCCGGATGCACATTGTTCATGGGCAGAAACGCACGGTTGCAGAACGAGCTGCTGGCTCATAGAATGAGGCTCGAAAGTGCAAACGTCAACCTGCGTGGAAAGCAGGACAGTGACTCCCTCGTCGCTCTGAAGAACCGATGGGCGGACGTATATCGTCAGAATATTGAAAAAATAAAGGCGCAGGCCCAGAAATGCCCGACGCTGAGCAGACGTTACCTTGACTACTATCGCGAAGACAGCAAGTTCAATATGTGCAGGAAATTGATGATGTTGCAGTATGATGCCAATGACTACACGCTGCCGACGGAGCTTCTTGACTATGTGGGCAAGACGGCAATAATAAGCCCGGAGGTCCCGCTGTCGCTCACCAGTAACCTTGACGAGTACTTGAATTATCTCATATCTTATTATAAGCGCCTGAAGTCGAAAAACCAGATTATGACTCCCGAACGGCTCCTGTCATTCAAGGATGAAGGAATGGTGTACAGCAAGGATGAAGAGGCGACAATAAAGAAATTTCAGGAGTATGTTGAAGCGATGAAGGAATATTCAAAACTGACGGCCAATGAAGAGTGTGAGAGTTTCAGAAAGAAGATAAGCGAGAAATATGCCGGAATCAATGAAGAACTTGACGCCATATTCCGCCGTGACGAGTTTCAGGCTTTCTACAAAGCGAAGATGCCCAAGCCGTTTCAGAACGAGGCGGAAGTCATAGACTCGCTTTTCTCTGACCCGACGCTGCGCGACATCTGCCGCGCACGCGAACTCTATGCATATATAGACCATGAGCATGTTCCGCTACCAGAGGATTATCTCGCTGTGGCCAACGGAATAAAACACCCTGTCGTACGCAAGGCCATACTCGAAGCCCACAACTATTACAAACAGATTGCGGAAAAGGCCGAAGCAGCCGTCAAGGCAAGCATCCGCCCGTCTTCTGACGTTGAAGGATTGACCGACGGCAAGGCCATACTCGACAAGATAGTGGAACCATATAAGGGACGGATTGTATATCTCGATATATGGGGAACGTGGTGCTCACCGTGCAAGAGAAAGCTAAAGGAGTCTCCCGAAGTGAAGAAGTTGCTGAAGGACTACGACATCGTATATCTCTATCTGGCCAACCGCTCATCGGAGGAGTCGTGGAAGAACATCATTGCGGAATATGGTCTCACCGGTCCCGACTGCGTTCACTATCTGCTTCCAGGAAAACAGCAGAATGCCGTGGAGGGATATGTCGGCCTGACGGGCTATCCCACATATCGCCTGATTGACAAACAGGGCAACATGCACAAGCTGCACTGGAATCACACCAGTGATATGGACAAATTCCTGAAAACCGTCAGGACGCTGGCCGGCCAGTAGTTCCGGAGGATCTTTAAGCGCAAATACGCGAAGACGCAAAGTCTATGTTATTAGAACTTTGCGTCTTCGCGTATTTGCGTTTAAAGATGACTTTCATTACATGGCGAAGGCGTTGAAGCCGCCGTCGACCACGGCCACCGTACCGGTCACGAAGCGTGCGGCGTCGCTCATCAGATAGTGGATTGTTCCGCACAGTTCTTCCGGGTCGCCCATACGGCCGAACGGGGTCTGGCGTATGACGTCCTGACCGCGCTGGGTGTATGTTCCGTCGGGGTTGGTCAGCAGGGCGCGGTTCTGTTCCGTGATGAAGAAGCCGGGGGCAATGGCGTTAACGCGGATTCCCTCACCGAACTTCTTGGCACATTCCGTAGCCATGAAAGCCGTGAAATTGCTGATGCCGGCTTTTGCTGCCGCATAGCCGCAGACGCGGGTCATGGGGCGGAAGGAGGCCATTGACGAGAAGTTGATGATGCTTCCGCGGCCCTGCTCCGTCATAGGTTTGAGGAAAACCTGGGTCGGAATGACGGTGCCGGTGAGGTTGAGCGACAGGACGCGCTGGAACTGCTCCGGGTCGAGGTCGAAGAAGTTCTGGTCAGGGCCGATGGTGGCGCCGGCCATGTTGCCGCCGGCAGCGTTGAGCAGCGTGTCGATGCGGCCGTACTTCGCCATGATGTCGTCGCAGTTCTTCTGCACCGTCTCCTGACACATGACGTCTGTCTTCATGAATTCGCATGTACCGCCGGCCTTGCTGATTTCTTCGGCGATGGCGTTGCCAACGTCCTCCTTGCGTCCGAGGATTATCACTTTCGCACCGTTCTGTGCCAGATATTTTGCTATGGCCCGGCCGAGCACTCCCGTTCCGCCGGTGATGACTACGACATAGTCCTTTATGTTGAAAAGTTCGTTCATAAGCTGTTTATGTTGAAAGTTTAGAGTTATTCGTGAAATCCCGGTTGCTTATACTCTATGCCCAATTCGCGGTCGACAGTGGCAAGGATACCCTGCACCTGTCCCATTGCGAACATTCGTCCGAGGAACGAATAGCCGGCGTTATATCCGCGCTCGCCGTCGCCCAACATCGTCATGCCGTGGTCCACACGCATGGGGAGCTTCGGGTTTGTCTTCTCGAAAATGCGCGCCAGCTCTATCACGTCGGCACGTCCGCCCAGATGGCTTGCTTCTGTGAAGTCGCCGTTGGGGAAGATGTGGCATGAGCGCAGATGGACAAACCACGTGCGCGAGGCGTACTTGCGGGCCAGTTCCACAATGTCGTTGTGTGCTCCGGCCGACAGGCTTCCGGCGCAGAATGTCAGGCCGTTGTGAGGATTGTCGACGGCGTTGAGGAACCATTCGATGTCCTCGTCGCATGTCACTATTCGCGGCAGACCGAGGATGGGGTAGGGCGGATCGTCCGGATGGACACACATGTACATGCCGCACTCCTCGCATACCGGCATGATGGCCGCGAGGAAGTAGCGCATGTTCTCGCGCAGCTGCTCCTTGCTGATGCCGTCGTAGAGCGCCAGCAACTTGCGGAACAGTTCCACGGGCTGTGCCTCGCCTTCCTTGAAGTTGCCGGAGACAAAGCCCTGGGTCTTTATGACGATGTTTTCAACCAGCTTGCGGTCGTCTTCCGGTGTCATCCGCGCCTTGATTTCGTCCGCCTCGGCGAGAATGTCACGCTCGACGCCCTTTATCTTGAAGTTCGCCCAGTCCTCGCGTGCGCCTTTGCGTTGCAGGATGTATATATCGAAATAAGCAAATTCGGCAAAGGAGAAATACAGGTTTGTCGTTCCGTTGGGGTTGGGATGGTCGAGATCCGTGCGTGCCCAGTCGAGTACGGGCATGAAGTTATAGCAAATCGTATGTATGCCCTCAGCCGACAGATTGCGCAGGCTTTCCTTGTAGCGCTCAATCTGTTCGTCGCGGTCCGGTCCGCCATACTTGATGCTCTCCACTACGGGCAGACTCTCTACGACGCTCCAGCGCATACCGTAGCTTTCGATGTATTCGCGCAGGTCACGTATTTTCTCACGTGTCCACACCTCGCCCAGCGGCACGTCGTGAAGAGCCGTCACGATGCCCTCGACACCGATTTCCTTTAGCATGGCAAGTGTGATCTTGTCGTTCTTGCCAAACCATCTCCATGTTCTTTCCATTGTTGTTCGTTTTATTATTTCAGGTTCTATCGGCAAAGATACAGAAATATTGATTATAACGTGTTTGCAGACAGCATTTTTTGATGCAAACGTTTACATTCTTTTTCCCTTTTCTTTTTGCATGTGATGGTGTCTCTCATTCTTATTGTTAGGGCCGATAGTCATAAAAAGCGCAGGATGTTATTTTTATCAGTATTCTTGTTTGGTTTGAGGAAAATTTTATAACTTTGTTTTTCCAAATAGTTGTCAGTCCGGTTTTATGCCATGGGGAACCAGGTCCTATATATATGGATGGCTGACGGCATGGCGTTACTATTATAGAAACAGAAAAAACGATGATTTATGCGTATAGTAGGAAATCTGTTGTGGTGGCTCTTCGGTGGACTCGAAGCGGCTGTCGGTTATTTTATGGGTAGTCTTGCGATCGCTCTCACCGTCATCGGTATTCCGCTGGCATTGCAGACATTCAAGATAGGTCTGCTGTGCCTGTGGCCTTTCGGAGCGGAGGTGAGGGACACAAAGAGCCCCAGCGGGTGCATCCGGATTCCGCTGAATATCCTTTGGATTATTTTCGGTGGTTTATGGGCGTGGCTGATGCACGTCATTTTCGGTGTGCTGCTGTTTGTCACCATAATCGGAATACCGTTTGCCAAACAGCACTTCAAAATGGCAGGACTGTCGCTTGCGCCATTTGGTAAAGATGTTGAACTTCATATATAGCGGATATGGAAAAATCGTTTTCACGCACCGTCGTTGTGATGGGAGCTACTTCCGGTATCGGATTTGAAGTGGCAAAGACACTTGCATGGCGTGGCTGGAGAGTAGGCGTCGCGGGTAGGAGGGAAGACGTGTTGGCCAAGATGGTGGCGGAAATTGACGGCATTGTTGTCTACGAGGTTATTGATGTCACGACATCAGGCTCTACTGACGGTCTGCACCGACTTATCCGTAAGCTTGGCGGTCGGATAGACATGTATTTTCACAGTTCCGGCATAGGCTATTATAACATAGAGCTTGAAGCTGGCAAGGAACTGAAAACCATAGAGACAAACTGTCTCGGCATGGCAAGGCTCGTGGGTGAAATATTCCGATATTTTGAATCAAATGCGGATATAGACGGCCGGATAGCTGTCATCAGTTCAATTGCGGGGACAAAGGGGCTTGGTGCGGCACCGGCATACTCAGCTTCCAAACGGTTTGCAAGTCATTATCTTGAGAGTCTCTGTCAGTTGGCCAGCATAAAAGGCATACGCAACATACATATATCCGACATCAGACCGGGGTTTGTCAAAACGCCGCTTATAGAAGGAAGTCGTTTTCCCATGCAGCTTGATGCGGAAAAGGTGGCTGCCGATATCGTGGATGCGCTTGAACGACGTAAGTCTGTGGTCACCATCAACTGGCTTTACCGGATTCTTGTGTTCTTTTGGCAGATGATACCGCGACGGATTTGGATAAAGATGAGAATCAAATGAATAATACAAAGGGAATCGCATGAATTGGATGGATAATACGGAAAAATAGAAAATGGCATCGAAATGCAGGAATGGTTTCCTGATTTCGATGCCATAATACTTTTGTGTATTCCGATGTCAGCCGGAACCTTGATGCCGCTTAGTAGCTTCGGGCGATTATCACGCGACATTTGGCCGGTTTTCCGCTGACCATGTCGACACCCGGTGTCTGTTCGTAAGCGAACGGAACGCAGCGGATTGTGGCCTGAGTCTCTTCCTTGATTTTTGCCTCGGTCTCGGCCGTGCCGTCCCAATGACAGAGGAAGAAGCCGCCGTTCTTGACTTTCTCCTTAAACTCCTCGTAGTTGTCGCACTCATATACGCGCTCGTCGCGGTATTTGCGTGCTTTCTCGAAGATGTTGTTCTGGATGTCTTCAAGCAACTTTTCTACATATTCAACGATGCCGTCCATTGATACTGTCTCTTTTTCAAGTGTGTCGCGGCGCATGACTTCGACGGTGTTGTTCTCCAGATCGCGGCCTCCCATGACAAGACGTACGGGCACACCCTTCAGCTCGTAGTCGGCGAACTTGAATCCCGGGCGCTTGTTGTCTGCATCGTCATACTTCACGCTGATACCGGCAGCGCGCAGGGCGTCGATGACCGGTGTGAGGCGCTCGGTGATGGCAGCGAGCTGGTCGGCACCCTTGGTGATGGGGATGATGACCACCTGAATCGGGGCGAGACGCGGAGGCAGGACGAGACCGTTGTCGTCGGAGTGGGTCATGATGAGTGCGCCGATGAGACGGGTTGACACTCCCCATGACGTTGCCCATACGTATTCGGGGCGGTTGTCTTTATTAAGATAGGTGACATCAAACGCTTTGGCGAAGTTCTGGCCGAGGAAATGGCTTGTTCCGCTCTGGAGAGCCTTTCCGTCCTGCATCATGGCTTCGATAGTATATGTGTCAAGCGCGCCGGCAAAACGCTCGGTCTCGCTCTTCACACCCTGAAGCACGGGCACGGCCATCCATTTTTCGGCGAACTCGGCATAGACGTGGAGCATCTTCTGAGCCTCTGCCTCTGCCTCCTCGCGTGTGGCGTGGGCCGTGTGGCCTTCCTGCCAAAGGAATTCGCTTGTGCGGAGGAACGGTCGTGTGCGCATCTCCCATCGCATGACGTTGCACCACTGGTTGCACATCAGTGGCAGATCGCGCCATGACTGTATCCAATTCTTATATGTGTTCCAGATGATTGTCTCGGATGTGGGGCGTATGATGAGCTCCTCTTCCAGACGTGCCGACGGGTCAACCTCGACGCCGCTCTTGTCTTCCTTGGCGCGCAGGCGATAGTGGGTCACCACGGCACACTCTTTGGCAAAACCCTCAACGTGTTCTGCCTCCTTTGAAAGGAACGACTTCGGTATCAGCAACGGGAAATAAGCGTTCTGCACTCCGGTCTGCTTGAACATGTCGTCAAGCTGGCGCTGCATCTTTTCCCAAATTGCATAACCGTAGGGTTTGATAACCATACATCCTCTGACAGCAGACTGCTCCGCCAGATCGGCCTTTACAACCAAGTCGTTGTACCACTGGCTGTAGTTGTCGGCCCGTTTTGTTAGTTCCTTTAATTCTTTAGCCATACTTAATGTTTATTTTCTCAAAATATGACTGCAAAATTACAAAAAAAACTTGTAATCGATGTGATATTTGAATAAATAGATTACCTTTGCATAGCGAAATGCAAGTTTAACATTATAAAATATCAAACAAATGAAGAAATTTAAGGTAATAACTCTGGCTCTTTGCCTCGGAATCGTCATGGTGGGATGTAACAACACACAGAAGGGTGCTGCTATCGGAACCGGCGGCGGTGCTGTTCTCGGAGCTATAATCGGTAAGATTGCAGGTAATACAGCTGTCGGTGCAGCCATAGGCGGTGCTGTAGGTGCCGGTGCCGGTGCTATCATCGGTAACCGTATGGACAAAGCCAAGAAAGAAGCTGAGGCTGTTCAGAACGCTCAGGTACAGCAGGTTACGGATGCCAACGGTCTGCAGGCTGTTAAGGTTACATTTGACTCAGGTATCCTCTTCGGTACAGGTTCGTCAACTCTGGCTGCTACGGCTAAGACTTCGCTCCAGCAGTTCTCTCAGGTGCTGAAGAACAACTCTGACTGTGACGTGGCTATCCACGGCTATACAGACAATCAGGGCTGGAAGAACAGCACACCGGAGCAGAGCATCCTGAAGAACCAGTCGCTGTCAGTTGACCGTGCAACTGCCGTTTCTTCATATCTCCAGGGTCTCGGTGTTCCCGTTTCCCAGATTAAGAGCGTTAACGGTTATGGCCAGGACAACCCCGTTGCCGACAACTCTACGGCTGCCGGTCAGGCTCAGAACCGTCGTGTGGAAATCATCATGTATGCAAGCCAGCAGATGATTCAGGCTGCTGAGAACGGAACTCTCAAATAATTAAGCGGAAGTCTTACGCAGTCAGGATATGAATGTATTCCTGTCGAAAAAGACACATATCGTATGATTATCCTAAAAAGAATACGTATGATATTGCGATGGATGGTGGTTGCCTTTTTGGCTTCCACCATTCTTTCGGTTATAGCTCTGCGATTCGTTCCTGTCTATTTCACACCATTGATGTTCATCCGTGTCGGCCAGCAGATAGCTACTGGCGATGAAATCCGTCTGAGGCACAGATGGGTTCCTATGAATAAGATTTCCAAGGAACTGCCCGTTGCGGTGATGGCCAGTGAGGACCAGCGCTTCATGGACCATCATGGTTTTGACTTTCAGGCTATTGAACATGCGGTGAAGACAAACGCCAAGCGGGGCGCTAAGCGCAAGCTGGGAGCCAGCACGATTTCGCAGCAGACGGCGAAGAACGTTTTTCTTTGGCCCGGACGTACGTGGGTGAGAAAAGGCCTGGAGGCTTATTTCACTTTTCTCATAGAGATTTTCTGGAGCAAGGAGCGCATCATGGAGGTCTATCTCAATTCGATTGAGATGGGACGTGGTATCTATGGGGCCGATGCTGTGGCGGAATGGCATTTTCATTGTCGTGCCCAGGACTTGATGCGTGAACAGTGTGCACTAATTGCAGCGACGCTTCCCAATCCTCTGAAATTCAATTCCGCTTCTCCGAGTTCTTATATGAAAAAACGGCAGAGGAAGATTCTGCACGAAATGAAGTTTGTTAAAGGGTGGGAGAGAAAGGATGCCGACTGACGGCATGATGCCTTTCCCGGTATATCCGGATTGCTCTTCACGGTTATTTCATTTAGCCGATAGAATACGACATACAGCCCGTAGCTTTATTACACGGCTCACGTAACGGTGTTACACGGCCCATGTAACGGTGTTACACGGCCCATGTAACGGTGT
>CAMWVS010000058.1 GCA_947177775.1 uncultured Prevotella sp. | reverse complement strand
AACTAAAGAGTAATCACACCTCTTCACTCCTCACTCTGACCTCTGAGCTAAAGAGAATCACACCTCTTCACTTCTCACACTCCTCTCTGCCGTGTTCCCATGCGTGCTTCAACGACATTGACAACGTAGTCGCCGAGCTTTTCACATTCGCTGACGATATCCATATACATCGTACCCATCTCGTAGGTGTATTCGTGGTTGTTCACGTCGTTGATGTTCTGCGTGCGGAGCTGGTTGCGGTAGTTGTTGATTTCGTTTTCGATGTTGAACGAGCGGTTAGCGTCGAAGTTGTCTTTGCGGCCCGTCATGAGGACATTCATCTGGGTGAGCGAGTCGTCGGTGAGCTCCAGCATCTGGTGGAGGTGTTCATACTGCTTTTCGGTGAAGTCGTCCTTGCCGGCCAGCTTGCGGTTGAGCGTCCGTGCGATGTTGTAGCAGCTGTCTCCGATGCTCTCTATCTCCGAAATCTCGCGGAGCATGGCGCGTATCTTCGTCTTCGTGTCGTCGCTCAGGTGGGCGTCGCTGACGTTGTTGAGGTACTTGGCAATCTCTATTTCCATGTTGTCGCTGATTCCCTCATACTTCTCTATGCGCGAGTAGAGCTTGTTGAAAGCGTTTGTGTCGGTTGTGCCGAGCAGCTCGCGCACAAGTCCGAACATACGCTGTATGCGCTTTCCGAACGACTGTATTTCCTTCTGTGCTTCCAGTACGGAAAGTTCCGGAGTCTTCATGATGGTGTTGCCGCCGATGTAGCGCAGGCGGAACTCCTCTTCCTCGTCGGTCTTACGCGGTTTGATTGCCCAGCAGCAGAAGCGCTCTATCTGCGGGATGAACCAGATGAGGATGAACGTGTTGGTCACGTTGAACATCGTGTGGAACGTTGCCAGAACGAACGACAGGCGGACGGCGTTGATGCTTGAGGCCATCGGGTCGACTCCGGCCAGCGAGCAGACAAAGTTGACGAAGGGGAAGAATATGGACAGCACCCACAGAACGCCGAATATGTTGAAGAACATGTGTGAAAGGGCGGCGCGGCGTGCCTGCGTGTTGCCGGTCATGGCGGCAAGGTTTGCCGTGATGGTTGTACCGATGTTCTCGCCCATGACGAGTGCTATGCCGGGATAGATTGACAGTACGCCGCTTGTGCAGAGCACCATCGTGATGGCCATCAGGGCAGCCGATGACTGGACGCAGAAGGTCAGGATTGTGCCGATCACGAGGAAGGCGAGAATCGTTCCGAAGCTGTTGGGATCGAACTGTGAGAAAAATTCGGCCAGCGCGGCGTTGTGGGCGAGGTCCATTTCCTTTCCCGTCAAGTTGAGCGTTCCGAGGGCGAAGAACATGAACGACGCTCCGAAGAGGAAATCTCCGATATACCTGTATTTCTTCATGTATATCAGAATGATACCGATGAGGAAGGCCGGCCAGACGAAATTGGTGATGTTGAAGGAGAAACCGGCGCTCATGATCCATGCCGAGAGTGTAGTGCCGATGTTTGCGCCCATGATGACGGAGATGGCCTGGGCCAGAGTCAGCAGTCCGGCGTTGACAAACGAGACGGTCATGACAGTTGTTGCGGCGGACGATTGTACCGACGCTGTGACAAACATTCCGGTGAGCATGCCCGTAAAGCGGTTGGTTGTCATTGCCCCGAGGACGTGGCGCAACTGTGAGCCAGCCATTTTCTGAAGAGCCTCACTCATGGCTTTCATACCGTAGATGAGTAGAGCGATGGCGCCAATCAGCTTGAAAATAATAATAATCGACATATTTTTTGTTTTATTAAAATGTCTGACATTGTCCAAATCATGGATTTTGAGTAATTTTACAGCAGTAAAATACTAACCACAAAATCTTACGAATATGGAAAAAGAGATACAAATCCGTTGCAAAAATAATAAAAAAACATTAAATATACGCATCGGCAGCACACTTTCTGAAATATTTCGTCAATTAGATATTGACGTGGAGTATGGTCCGGTATGCGCCCGGGTGAACAACAAAGTGGAGGGTATGAACTATCGTGTCTACCAGTCGAAGGAGATTGAGTATCTCGGTTTGCGTTCGTCGTCGGCCCTGAGGACCTATACACGCACGCTTTTCATGGTTCTCTGCAAGGCCGTCAGCGACCTCTTTCCCGACGGCCGTGTCATGATAGACATTCCGGTTTCCAACGGCTACTACTGTGACATGCGCATCGGGCGTCCCGTCACCGAGGCCGATGCCGACGCCCTGCGCACGCGTATGCAGGAGCTGATAGCCGCCGGGCTTCCCATCCACCGCCACGAAACAACCACGGAGGAGGCCGTCCGCATGTTCAGCGAGGCGGGGGCTACGTCGAAGGTCAAGCTGCTTGAGAGCACGGGCCACCTGTATACCGTATATTATGACCTCGACGGCTACCGCGACTATTACTACGGTGCGCTGATGACCGACACGTCCGGTCTGACGCTGTTCGGTCTGGAGAAGTATTACGACGGTCTTCTCCTGCGTGCCCCGTCGGCCGAAGACCCCTCGCGGCTGGGCGAACTGATACGCCAGGACAAGATGTTCGACATCTTCCGTGAGCACCATCGCTGGCAGGACATTCTCGGTCTGACCACCATCGGCAGCCTCAACGAGGCCATAGACCGCGGCTGGTCCACCGAGCTGATCAACGTTTCGGAGGCTCTTCAGGAGAAGAAGATTGTCCGCATCGCTGACGAGATTGCCTCGCGGCCGGACGTCAGGATGGTTCTCATCGCCGGTCCGTCGTCCAGCGGAAAGACAACAACGTGTAAGCGAATCGCCGTCCAGCTGCTGGCCAACGGCGTCCGGCCCGTCGACATCTCGCTCGACGACTATTTTGTGGACCGGGAGAAGACACCGCGCGACGCCTCGGGCGACTACGACTATGAGAGCGTCCACGCCCTCAACATCCCGTTGCTCAACGCCCAGCTCGCGGCCCTCTTCGCCGGCGAGGAGGTGGAGCTTCCGCGTTATAACTTCCAGACGGGGCTGAGCGAGAAGAGCGGACGCCGGTTGAGGCTGCGCGAGGGCGAGGTGCTCGTCGTCGAGGGCATCCACGCACTCAATCCCGAGCTGACGGCGCAGATTCCCGACAACCTGAAATACCGCGTCTATGCCTCTGCGCTGACAACCATCCTCATCGACGAGCACAACTATGTTCCCACGACGGACAACCGCCTGCTGCGCCGAATCATCCGCGACCACAAATATCGCGGTTGCAACGCCCGTGAGACTATACGCCGCTGGCCGTCGGTGCGTGCGGGTGAGAACCGCTGGATATTCCCCTATCAGGAGCAGGCGGACATGATGTTCAACACGGCGATGCTCTTCGAGCTGGCCGTCATCAAGACACAGGCTGAGCCGCTGCTGGAGCAGGTGCCGGAGAACTGTGAGGAATACAGCGAGGCTTACCGCCTCCTGAAGTTCCTCCGCTATATCCGTCCTATTCCATACGAGCAGGTCCCGTCTACGTCGTTGCTGCGTGAGTTTCTTGGCGGAAGCTCGTTCAAGTATTGATGAAAATGAGGCTTTTCCCCTGTATCGGAGTGAGACACGTTTGCCGGAAAAGCAAAAGGCCTGCACGTATATATAATGATGGTTGCCATCGGCCGGATGAACCGTTTTTCCGGTTCGTCCGGCCGATGGAGTTATATCGCGGTATGGCTATGTCGTGGCAATGTTTTCTCTCTTTCATGTAAACATTGCTGCGCAAAAAACGATGACAAATAGAAATCTCGTTTTAGAACGGTTGAAAAGTGCCGGAACTACGGTCTGAATGTCCCGGTTCAGCCGTAAGGGCCTCCCGGGGTTGCAACGGGGCCATTACGACATTGCAACGGGGCCATTGTTGCATTGCGAAAGCGGCCCCGTTGCAACCCCGGGAGGCCCTTACGGCAGAGAAAATCATGGCTTCCGGGCCAGAAAAGGCGGTTTTTCGGTGTTCAGAAACTGCACAGATTGTGAAATAGCGGGATAACTGTTTTATTGACAGCTGATTATGATTGCACACGCGAGATTCCATTATTTGCGCCCTCCGATGAAATATTTTCAAAAGTGGCTGCTCCTGATGCCGTTTGGAGAGTGTTTTTGCTGTTTTTTGTCAATCGTTTTCTGCATTCAGACGCACCCTCATTCAGGCAAACAATAGGATGAACCCATATAGAGACGTTCCGTTCGGAGACATGTCGTTAAATGGAGGAGCCATGAAAAAAGAACATTGCTTTATTTGAATATCAAAGTTTTTGCTTACCTTTGCACCGGCAATGGTTCACTGCATAAGTGATTAAAAAGGGAATCGGGTGGAAATCCCGGACAGTCCCGCTGCTGTAAGTTGTCTTTCAGGTGACGGAGATAAAGCCACTGGTCAAACATCGGAAAGACCGGGAAGGCCTCCGCGCCGGACAACAAAGTCAGAAGACCTGCCTTGCCGAAGCTCCATGGCGGCCCCGAGGGATGGGCCCGGAGTGAAATAAGAGTAACAACAAAGGGCTCACTGCCCCCACCGACCCCCACAGTTCTCCCAAAGGAGGAGAGCCGTGCGGCTTCGGATTTCTCTGCATGCCTTCAAAAGCAGCAGGGGATTTCCGTGCTGCGGGCATCAGACGTGTGTGTGCCTCTTTAAACATGACCCTTATACGCAGCCCTTCACCCACAGGTCCCCCCCCTCCCGGGAAGGTCGGAAGAGACTTATTTAATAATTATATTAATTATATGAAACAAAAACAGAAATTCAAAATCATGATGCTGTCAGTCGCGGCATTGTTCGCGTCAGTGTCCGTCACGGCGCAGGACACCGGCGGGCCCGTGCTGCAGCCACAGTTCGGAAAACAGACGGTGACTGTTCCGGCGGACGGAGAACTGACGTTCTACGACCCGAAGGGAACGGACAGGATGTCTTCGAGTTCGACAAACAATACGTTGTCGATGACGGTCTTCAAGCCGGCCGTCGAAGGCATGTCGGTTCAGGTGACGTTCGATTCGTTCGACGTACAGAACGACAACACCTCTTCTACGGTCAAAAACTATCCCGGCGAGGTGACCGTCTACAGCGGCGAACCTGACGCCGACAACACATTCTCGTGGCCGACGACGACCTACGGCGTCAAATCAACTACGCTGTTGCCCGAGGGCGACGTCATCGAGACCATGGACGGAACGTTCACCGACCATACCCTGTGGTCGACGTCACCCGACGGCATACTCTCCGTCGGCATGCACTGGGTCTACGCCAAAGCCTGTGACGGCTGGACGGCGCGTGTCCGCTGTGTCCGCCTGGAGAACATGACCGTCACCGGTGCCGGCGCTTCCTACGACAACGTGGCCGGAGTGCCCTCTGTCAGGCAGTCGGTGGCGCTGGCCGGAGTCTATGTCGACGCCACGGGCGTTATGAATGCCGACCGGCTGACCCGCATCGCTTTCCGCATTCCGGTCAACGAGGGCGTTGTCGACCCGCTGTCGCTCCGCCTCTATGAAGGTGAGGGAAGCAGCTGCAAGGCTCTCCGGCAGGTTTCCGCCACGGTTGAGGCTGACGGCGACGGCTATGTCTTCGTCCTCGACCGCCAGCTCGCCAACGGCCGCAACGCCCTGACCATCGGCGGTGACCTTCTTGCGTCGGCTGCCGTGGGCGCTAAGGTGGCGGTGGCCGTAACCTCCGTGACGACGGCAGCCCATCCCGACGGTGTCGCTCCGTTTGCGGCCGCAGAGGCCACGACGGTGACCAATCCTGCACTTGCCATGATGAGCCAGGAGGCGCAGACAATCACCGTGGGCGACGTTCCGCTGGCTTTCTATGACGACGGCGGAGCGGACGGACAGGTGACCGGCGGATTCTCCGGAACGGTGACGTTCCTGCCCGGCGCCGACGGGAAGAAGGTGCAGGTGGACTTCACGAAGGTCAGGCTCTTCGAAGGCTCGATATACTATCAGTATCTCAATGTCTACAACGGCACGGAGGCCCGCCCCGACCGGCTCATCCGCCGCGTCATGAGCGGAACGACGGCCCTCATCCACTCCACGTCGCCCGACGGTGCGTTGACCGTAGAGCTGGCCAACAACGGCACGTCGTCAACCTCCGACGGCTTCGAGGCCTCCGTGAGTCTCTTCACCCCGCTGCCGATGGCCGCCGGAAATATTGATGTCTTGCAGGTGACTGACGGCACGGTATGTGCCGGTGACACCGGTCAGCCCATCCTCCGGATGAACATCATCACCGAGGGAACGGAGCCTGTGCTGACCGCTGACCGTTTCTTCATGACCACGGCCGGGACATACGAAAACGTTACCCACGCCACATTATATTATACCGGCTATGACGCCGACCTCTCAACCACGGTCAAGGTGGGCGAGACCGACGTGACGGCCGATGCCTTCGAAATTGTTGCCACAGAGCCCGTCCGGCTCTCCGAGGGTGACAACCGTTTCTGGCTGGCGTACACCGTCAGCGATATGGCCGTCAACGGCCAGACCATTGACGCCGCTCTGACTTCCGTCGTGCTGGGCGGCGAGACCGTCGGCGTGGACAACGGAAGTCCTGAGGGCGTGCGTACGGTTGAGAACATCGTGCTCTCGCAGGCCGGTCAGGGAACGGTGACGAAGAGCGTCAACGGCAGCATCACGTTCCGCACAAAGACGAAGAACGAATATTCCTCGGATTATGAGGCCGGTACGGACGACCGCATCAACATCTTCAAGCCTGTCCATGAGGGCATGGTATGCCAGATTGACTTCTCCAGTTTCGATCTCTATTACGCCTCGACGTCCTACGGTTCGAAGTCGAAGTTCCGCGTCTATAGCGGCAACGGCACCGATGGCGAACTCCTCTGGGAGCTTACCTCGGCCGACATGAAGTCCGTGGGACCGGGCCGCGTGCTGCGTTCTACGGCAGCCGACGGCGCCCTGACGGTGTTGTTCAGCCCGAACGAGAGTGCTTCTTACTACACGGCGAAGGGCTTCGAGGCCACGGTGAGCGAATATCTCCAGCAGCCGATGAAGGTCGAGAACATTGCCGTCAGCCAGTCGTCCACGGAAGTCATTCCGGCAGGAACCGCCGGCCATGACATTCTCGCGATCAACCTGCGCACCACCGGCGATCTCAGCCACTGTCAGCTGGAGTCCATGAACTTCGACCTGAAGGGTCTTCAGGCCAACATCGCCGCCGCTTCGCTCTACTATACCGGCCGCACGGCCACTGCTCCCGCAACCTCCGCCACTCCCGTGGCCGTATCTGAGGTCAGCGGCGAATCATCCGGTCTGACCCTCACAGCCGCATCTCCGGTGGCGCTGGAGGAGGGCGACAACTGGTTCTTCCTTTGTGTAGACCCGTCGGCAGAGGCTCAGAACGACGCCGTCATCGACGCCGCACTGCTCTCCGTGACCGTCGACGGACAGACAACGGACGTGGAGAATGGTGACCCTGAGGGTGAACGCATAGTGAAGAACATCTATCTGATGAAGCCGGGAGCCAACGGCGAGGTTGTCATTCCGGCCGGCGGACACATCGGTTTCTATGACGACGGCGGTCAGAACGCTCCCTCGTCAAAGAACTTCGAGGGCGTCGTTACGTTTGTGCCGGGTGCTGAGGGTGAGGTCATAAAGCTCGACTTCACTGCTCTTTCGCTCAGCAACATGGACACATTATATATATATAACGGTTCGGAGGTCGTTCCGGAGAATCTCGTTGCTACCTACCGCGGCTCCACAGCGTCGCCGGAATACCACGTTTCCGATGCTGCCGACGGCCGCATGACCGTGCGTTTTGTTTCGCGCAGCTCCTATTCGCAGCCTGATTTCGCCATCACGGTGAGCTCTTACCGCAAGAAGCCCATGACTGTCATAGGCCTGAAGGCCACGGCCGTGGCTCCCGCCACGATGCTGCGCGGCCAAAGCGGCGTTCCTGTGGTACGTCTGGACGTGACCGCCGAGGGTGACTACGACCCGCTGCACATCAGCTCCATAGTCGTTGAGGCAGCCCGCGGGGCCGGCCTGAAGAACGTGCGTGTCTACGCGACCGACACCATCGGCAGCTTCTCCGACGCCAATCTTTACGGCGCCGAGACGCTGACGGAAGAAATGACAGGCGACAATGGCGTTGTCACGGGCGACTATGAAATCAGCCGCAACGGCGTCTATAAGTTCTGGATGACGGCTGACGTGGCGATCGATGCTGCCGACGGAGCTGTCCTTACGGCCCGTGTGGTTTCGCTGACTACGGCCGCCGGCGACGTCATCGAGGTTCCCGCCGACGCGGAAGCAACGGCTTCGGCAACGGTGAAGAGCGGTTTCCACGGTGTGCTGACTGTCGGCGCAGGTGCTGACTACGGCACTATCCAGGGCGCGGTCGACGCCATTGCCGGCGGTATTGACGGTCCGGTAGTCATCCGGATAGCCCGCGGTATATACAACGAGCAGGTCAACGTGCCCGAAATTGCGGGTGCGTCGGAGCTGAACACCATCACGATTGAGAGCGAGACGGGCTTTTGGGGTGACGTGAAGATATATCACGACCGCTACACGGAGCCGGCTTATTCGGACGACAAGATGTTCCACGAATACGGAGTGTTCACCATCGCCGGCGCCGACTGGCTCACACTGCGCGGCGTTGAGCTGACGACGACCGACGTCAACTATCCCGGCGTGCTCCACATCAAGAACATGAGCCGCCACGTGACGGTGGACAGCTGCTACATCCACGCCGAGACGACAACGTCATACAGCGACGACATCAACCTCATCTACACCTACGCCAAGAGCGAGGCCAACGCCAACAACGACTATCTGACCGTCCGCCGCTGTCTGCTGGAAGGCGGATACATCGGTGTCCGGCTCACAGGAACGAGCACGATGAAGCTGCCGAAGCAGCGTGGAGGCGTCATCGAGAACTGTGTCCTGCGCAATCAGGGCTCGAAGGCCATCTATGCGTATGACGAACTGGGCTCGCGCATAACAGGAAACACCATCGAGAACAGCGTTGCCGCCACGGCGTCGACCTACTACGGCATCGACATCAACGTCCGCGAGGCCTGGCCCGTGGGCACCGTCATCAGCGGCAACCGTTTCGCGCTGGCCACGGAGAAGGCCATCGATGCCCTCTACGTGCGCCAGAACATCGGTACGGAGGACGCCCCGATGATTATCACGAACAACGAACTGAACGTCAACAGCCGCAGCGCGTCGACCTACGGAATACAGATAGGTTCGCCGTCGTCACACGTCAGCATCGCCAACAACACGGTTCGTCTCACCGGCACGGCAGCCGGCGCCGCACTGTGGTTCAACGACGCCATGAACGAGGGCGTCACGGCGGTCAACAATATCCTCCAGAATGAAGCCGGCGGCTATGTCTACCGGTTCTACAAGGAGGGCAACGAGCAGACCGTCACGTTCAGCAACAACGTCCTGAGCACTTCGGGCAGCGTGCTGGCGTACAACAAGACGGATATCGCGACATTTGACGACTGGACCGCACTCACGGGAGAGAGCGACAGCCACGCTGAGACCGTGACGTTCCTGAGCGACGACATCCTTGAACCCGCCGCCGAAGGCTCGCTCCTCAGCGCTCTGCCGCTGGCATACGTGACAACCGACATCTGCGGAACGCCGCGCGCCGGACAGCCTACGATAGGTGCATACGAATATAACGGTTCGACGGAGGCGCCCGTCGTGTCCGACGGTTATCCTGTTGCCCGCCATCTGACGGACACGACCGCCGTGATCGGTGTGCGTTCCGACATGAACGGCCGTGCCTTCGTCATGGTACGTCCGGAAAGTGAAGCAGCCCCCGAGGCAGCCGATATCACGGCCGGCGGCATGGAAGTTACCATGCGTGCGGGCATTGAAGCTCAGGTCACGGTCAAGGACCTGCTGACCGACGGACGCTATGTTCCGTATACGGTGGTGCGCAGTCTGCGCGGTGCGGAGAGCGGCGTGAAGGCCGGCGAGGCTTTCGTAGCTTCCGGCGAGATAATTGTCGAGATTCCCAATGCCGCCGTCGTTGCCTCGGGTGATACCGTTGAGGCCGGTTCCGCGGCTGTCCTGCGGGCTACGGTGACGGCCGGTACGGCTCCGTTCACTCTCGTGTGGACAAACGGCCGACGCGAGGAGATAGGCACGGCAACGGCCGACGCCATCGGTACGGAGGTCACTGCGGAGTATGTTCCTGCGGAATGTGATGACTATGTGGTGACGGTCACCGACGCCAACGGCAAGACTGCGGCCGACACATGCCGCGTTGTCGTGACGGGCGAGGCCGTGACGGCAACATTCGAAAACCTCTGGCTTGATAGCGAGAGCGCGTGGGCCGGTCCTGACACGAAGGGAGAGACCATGACGGGAGCATACGGCGACACCCAGCTGGCAGGCTCGTTCGTGAGCGGCTCATACAGTTTCAGCAACATCTACAGCCTTGACTGGAGCTCATGGAACGGCTTCGCGTATTCAAACAAGACCGCAAACGACTTCACAACGCTGGCTGACCAGTATAACTCCGCAACGGGCGGAGGCCGCAACGGCTCGGAAAACTTCGCCGTGGCATTCTCGGGAGGTGACATCCGGGTGCTCAACAGAGCGGAGGGCGACTCGCTGCGCGGATGTTATGTGACCAACAGTGCGTATGCCATGAACTCTATCCTTAACGGCGACTCCTACGCCCAGAAGTTCACGGAAGGCTCGTGGCTGAAGATTATCTTCACAGGCCATCGCACAGACGGCACTACGGCCGACGTCGAATACTATCTCGCCGACTATCGTCCGGCAAAGGAGGCTGACCGCTACAGTCTCGACACGTGGCAGTGGGTTGACCTGCGGGCGCTCGGCGAGGTCACTTCCGTCAGCTTCACCATCGACGGAAGCGACAAGAGCTATGGCTACCTGAATACTCCGGCCTACTTCTGCATGGACGATTTCAACGGCCATCGCATCATAGCTGAAGCACCGGTGCAGAACATGACGGAGTCCATCGACGTTTCCTCACTCTTCTCTTTCGACGACACGGAGGCCACCGTGACATACGCTTTTGCCGACGAGCCCGTGACAGAGAATGATGCGGAGGTTACGCTGACGCCCGACGGACTTCTCACCGTCAGCGGCCAGTCACGCTCACTGACGCTCGTTGTCAGCGCGACACAGCGCGGACGCATCAGCTATCTGCGTATTCCGGTTGACTTCACCAATGCCATAACCGATATCACTTCACCATCTCCGGCCAGCAAGGAAGTCTACGACCTCAACGGCCGCCGCATCGCCTCACCGCAGCGCGGCGTCAACATCGTGAGAACGAAGGACGGAAAGATGAAGAAAGTTGTGGTAAGATGACATCCGTAATGAAATAAACATCATCCGTAAGGACAAAAAAGCGGCCGCCCCGACACTCTGGTTAAGTGTCGGGGCGGCCTTTTTATATGCTTTTCCGGAGATTCCGGCGGATGTCTGGCGGTCTTATACGGTTTGAGCCGGCATCATCCGGCCTCCGCATCTGCCGGTCAGAGGGTTCCGGTGGGCTTTATTTAACCTCCCAGGTGTCGTTGGTCATGAGCAGTTCCTCAAAGTTGTGATACTTCTTTTGGGCGCTCACTTCCTCTATCTGAGCCGTGACGGCGTCGTTGTATGTCGGCGCGTCTACGTCGCGGATGACACCGAGGGCCACGGGGAAGCCCTTTTCGGGGTCCATCATGGCCAGCTTGAGCTGGAGGGTGTTGTCCTCGCAGTGGGCGTCATGAACGAGGATGTCGTCCATCGTATAGCCGTCCTTGCCGATTTCTACGACCTTCAGGCCGAAGCCTTCCTGCACGAGACCGTATTCGTTGTTCTCACCGAAAACGAGCGGCTGGCCGTGCTGAACGTAGATGGCGTTCTTCTTGCGGCCGTCTTTCGTATATACGGAGTCATAGCAACCGTTGTTGAAGATGACGCAGTTCTGGAGAATCTCGCACACAGAGGCTCCTTTGTGATTGTATGCCGCCTTGAGAACTTCCACCGTCGCGGGGGCGTCGGTGGCCACGGCGCGTGCGAAGAAGTGGCCGCGTGCGCCGAAACACAGCTCTGCCGGGCAGAACGGGTCCTCCACTGTGCCGTAGGGGCTGGACTTCGACACAAATCCGCGCGGACTGGTGGGCGAGTACTGTCCCTTTGTCAGTCCGTAGATACGGTTGTTGAGCAGAATCATGTTGAGGTCAATGTTGCGGCGCATGGCGTGTATGAAGTGGTTTCCGCCGATGGCCAGTCCGTCGCCGTCGCCGCTGATCTGCCATACGGTGAGGTCGGGGTTGGCCACCTTCGCACCCGTTGCGATGGCGGCGGCACGTCCGTGGATGGTCTGCATGGCGTATGTATTCACATAATAGGGCAGACGGCTTGAGCATCCAATACCCGAGATCACCGCGATGTTGTGGGGAGCCACGCCCACCTCGGCCATCGCCTTGTGGAGCGAAGCGAGGAAGAAGTGGTCGCCGCAGCCGGGGCACCAGCGGGGCTGGCCTTTCTTATATAAGGCCGGGCCCCCCTCAATCCCCCCAAGGGGGGATGAAGTGCCGGTAACGTTGGTTATGTTGTTCGTATTCATTATCGATTTTGTTTTATTGTTTTCTTATCTGATATTGTCTTTTATTGTTCTCTGGGCATGCTTGATATTGCATATAAGAGATATAAGGATGAGTTGATAAATAAATTATTCCCTTCATCCTCGGGTCTTCCCCCCTTGGGGGGATAAGAGGGGGGCCATCGCTTCTTTGAGCTCGCTCACCACGAACGGCTGTCCCTTGACCTGGTTGAATTTATGAGGCGTGAATCCGTCGACATTTGCGCGCAGCCATGCGGCCAGCTGGCCGAGGTTCTGCTCGGCAACGACGACGTTCTTATACTTCATGAGCACTTCGGCCGTGTTTTTGGGCAGCGGGTTGATGTACTTGAATTGAGCCAGCGCAACCTTTTTTCCTTCGGCGCGCAGCTCTTCCATGGCTGAATAGAGATGGCCGTAGGTGCTGCCGAAGCCGACGATGAGCAGGTCGGCGTCGTCGCGGTCGCCGTCCACTTCGAGGTCCGGCACCGGTATGCGGGCCACCTTCTCGGCGCGCACACGGCACATCCGGTCGTGGTTCTCCGGGTCGGTTGAGATGGCACCCGTGCGGCCGTCCTTCTCCAGACCTCCGAGAATGTGGGTGTAGCCCTCCTGACCGGGCACGGCCCAGTAGCGTGCGCCTGTCTCGGGGTCGCGCTCGTAGGGGGTGTAACGGCCCTTCTGAGCCTCCGTCACGCGGTGGGGACGTATCTCGGGCAGCTCGGCCATCGACGGCAGTTTCCATGCAGCCGAGCCGTTGGCAATGAAGGCGTCGGTGAGCAGGATGACCGGAGTCAGGTGTTCGACGGCAATCTTGGCTGCCGAATAGACAGCGTCGAAACAGTCCGTCGGGCTTGTGGCGGCAATCACCGGCATTGGGCTTTCGCCGTTGCGGCCGTAGAGAGCCTGAAGCAGGTCGGTCTGTTCGCTCTTCGTGGGCAGACCCGTAGATGGACCGCCGCGCTGGACGTCGATGATGACCAGCGGCAGCTCGTCGATGACGGCCAGGTTGATGGCCTCGGACTTCAGGCAGATGCCCGGTCCGGAGGTCGACGTGGCTGCCAGGGCGCCGGCAAACGATGCTCCGATGGCGCTGGCGCAGCCTGAAATCTCGTCTTCACACTGGACTGTCTTCACGCCGCAGGACTTGTGCTTGGCCAGCTCGTGAAGGATGTCCGTTGCCGGAGTTATGGGGTAGGAGCCGAGGAAGAGCTGCATGCCGGCCTTTTCGGCGGCGGCGATGAGGCCGTAGGCCGTGGCCTTGTTGCCGGTGATGTCCATATAGCGGCCGGCGATTTTCTCCTTTGACTCGATGCGGTATGTAGCGGGTACGCTGGCATGGACGTTGTGACCGTAGTCATAGCCGGCCTGCACTACCTTTATATTGTTTTCGGCCACCTGCGGCTTCTTGGCGAACTTCTCGCGGAGGAAGTTGGCAACGAGCGAGAGGTCGCGGTTGAACAGCCAGCAGACGAGTCCGAGGGCGAACATGTTGCGGCACTTCAGGACCGACTTGTTGTCCATTCCCGATTCGGCCAGACAGTCCTTGACCATCGTTGTAAGCGGGCAGGCCACTACGCGGTCGGGGTCGATGCCCATTTCGCCAAGATAGTCGTCAGTCGCGAACTGGGCTTTCTCCAGATCTTTCGGTCCGAAGCTATCGGTATCGATGATGATGGTGGCCTGTGGCTTTGCAAAGCGGTACTGGGTCTTGAGCGCGGCGGCGTTCATCGCCACGAGCACGTCACACAGGTCGCCGGGCGTATAGACGCGGCCCGCACCTATATGAACCTGAAATCCAGATACGCCGGTGAGCGAGCCTTGCGGGGCGCGGATGTCCGCCGGATAGTCCGGGAACGTGGATATTCCGTTGCCCACGGTGGCCGACACCGTGGAGAAGATGTTTCCGGCCAGCTGCATGCCGTCGCCGGAGTCACCTGAGAAGCGGACCACAACCTGGTCGAGCTCCTTCACTTCCAATTTTTCTGCCATACTTTAGATATTGTTGTTGTTACTTGTGATTGTCCTGTTTTTGTTTCGGGGCGAAACCGCACCTCCGTCCGTGGCGCACTCCGGTCCGACGGCGATTCATGTCGGACGCCGTGGTCCGCTTCATGCCGGGCTGCCGTCAGGATATGGCGGACGGCTCGGTTTTGCATATTTTTTTGCAAATTTCGGAAAGATTATTGATATGGCAAAATCTTTTTGAGACAAAAACAAATAATCAGGAAAGACTTGTCGTAAATGGACTTGAAACGCTGACAGAGTATAAGGAAAACGCCTGTATTTGTGTTATTGTGTAATCGCGGCGTCACGGGCCGCCCTTAGGAACGCCACGGGTACGTTACGGCACCGGAAAACGACGCCGGCTGTACGTTTTTCTGCCTCGTGGCGCTCTGTTCCGGAGAATTGCATGTGTTTGGTTTGATAATCTTTCGTGACACGATTTCATGTCCGGAAATACATATCCGCGATATTTTCCGCCTCAGTCTGCCGTCAAACCGGAATTTATCCGTATATTTGCATTATACTAATATAAACAGCATCAGAAAATGACACAGCAAGAGAAAACACAGATAGAAGAACGCATCGTCGACGTGCTCAAGACAGTCTATGACCCCGAAATACCCGTCAATATCTACGACCTCGGCCTTATATATAAGGTGGACGTCCGCGACGACGGCGACGTTGACCTCGACATGACCTTCACCGCACCGTCATGTCCCGCCGCCGATTTCATCCTCGAAGACGTCCGTCAGAAAGTCGACAGCGTAGAGGGCGTCAGGAGCGCCAACGTCAACCTCGTTTTTGAACCCACCTGGGACCAGAGCATGATGACCGAAGAGGCGCGCGTCGAGCTGGGGTTTGAATGATGAAATCTGAATTATGAAACCGGTATATTTCCTTTCCGACGCCCACCTGGGCTCGCTCGCCATAGACCATCCGCGCATGCACGAGCGCCGTCTGGTCCGTTTCCTTGACAGCATCAAGCATAAAGCCGCCGCCGTCTATCTTCTTGGCGACATGTTTGACTTCTGGTATGAATACCGTTATGTCGTGCCCCGCGGCTACACCCGTTTCCTCGGAAAGCTCTCCGAACTGACCGACATGGGCATAGAAGTCCACTTCTTCACCGGCAACCACGACATTTGGGCCTACGGCTATCTGGAACAGGAATGTGGCGTCATCATCCACCGCCAGCCCCTGACAACCGAAATCTACGGCCGCACCTTCTTCCTCGCCCACGGCGACGGGCTGGGAGACCCCGACCGGAAGTTCCGCTTCCTGCGCTCCGTCTTCCACAACCGCCTCTGCCAGCGTCTCTTCTCAGCCATCCACCCGCGCTGGGCCATGCAGTTCGGACTGGCATGGGCACGCCACAGCCGCCTCAAACACGCCGAAAAGGAGGAGCCCGCATACATGGGCGAGAACCGAGAACATCTCGTCCTCTATACCAAAGAGTATGTTCGCAGCCATCCCGAAATAGATTTCTTCCTCTACGGCCACCGCCACATCGAGCTCGACCTACAGCTCACCAAGCGCACCCGTATGATGATTCTCGGCGACTGGATCAGCCAGTTCACCTACGCCGTATATGACGGAGAGCACATCTTCCTCGGCGAATACGCCGAAGGAGAAAGCGTGATGTAAGGATGTAAGGAATTGTTTCTTGATAAAATATGCAGACAGACATTCGTTTGTCTGCATATTTTATATTATATTTGCACACACAAGCACACCTGTATGGTGCTGATGATACGTACATAGGATAAAATTATTAAATAACTATATATTTAAAACAAGTATGCAAACAACAATCTACAGAAAGCGGATTGCTCTCATACCATTGATGGCAGGCGTACTGGCGTTAGCAGGTTGTACTAACGATGATTACGATTTCAACGAAGTGGACTCCACGCTCGGCATCGGTAGCGGTGAGCTCACGCTACCGGTCAGTTCTACGGACTTTATTCTTTTGGACGATGTGCTCGACATTGACGGCACGGAGTGTGTGAGGCTTGATGACGCCAAGAACTATGTCTTCTATCGTGACGGCGGCGACGTAGAGCCGGCCCGTCCGAACATCGACAAGATAGAGATAAGCAAGAACGGTGAGCACGACAACCGCGTCGTTCCATTCCGTCTTGTGTCCGGAGCCAAAGGACATGGCGTGCGCCGCGGAGCAGCCGGAAGTGTTGCCGTGGCTGAGGGAACGCTGAACCTTTTCAACTACGAGGGTGACAAGCCCGAAGAGGTTGTGGCACTGTATGAGGCCACGTCGGAGTCGCATTTTTCTCTTGACGTGTTCTTCTCGGACAATCTGAAGAACAACGTATCGAAGCTGAAGACGCTGGTTCTGTCGTTCTCGCGTTACATGGTGCTGTCAGACTTGACTGTGTCACAGTCGTATCAGCTGGTTGGCGGCTATGAGATTCGGCTCAACGACGTCAATCCGAAGAACGGTGTGCATATAAAGGGAAATGTACGTCAGCTTGACTTCCGCAAGGGACAGGCCGACCCGTTGCTCGGAACGCTGACCATCGACGAGGCGAGAGGAAAGATTGTACTCGACGGTCAGGTGAACGTACGTGCGGAGATTGACATGGCCGATGTCAATGCGCCCGGCCAGGGTGCTCTCAGCTCTATGACGGTCGAGAGCGAACTGACGCTTGACCGCTTCATCGTCACCGGAGCGGCCGGACGGTTTGAGCCGAAGATTGAGCTGAACAATCTCGGCGAAACCGAGGTGGGCGACGTTCCGTCGTTCCTGAAGGACGGAAATGTTGTCATCGACCTCTTCAATCCGCAGATTATCCTCGAACTGAGCAACGACATGGACATTGAGGGCGACGTCAGTGGAACCATCACGGCGTATAAGGACGGTAATGTCATTGTCAACAATGGCAAGGAAGCTATCGTCAACGTCAGCGGCATACATATCAACCGCCATCCGCAGACGTTAGCAGAGGTGGTCACTGTCACCCGTGTCTGCATCTGCCGCAATGCCGACGCACTGACCGAGGCTGAACGGGAGTCTTTTGACGTTATCAAGGAGGTGGACAATCTGTCAGACCTCATCCGCACCATTCCCGACCGTGTGACGTTCGACAACGTTCTGGTGAAGGCCGATGCCACGAAGGAGGGCAGCTTCAAGATGGGGTATGACTATACGGTAGGTCCGAAATACAGTATCAATGCTCCGCTGGCATTTGCCAAGGATGCCCGCATCGTCTATACGGACAGCATTGACGACTGGAACGGTGACCTGCAGGATTTTGACCTTGCCGACGGTGCATATATCCAGCTGATGGCCAACATCGAGAACCGCGTGCCGCTCTTCCTCACCGTGAAGGCTGAGGCGCTGGCCGTCGGTGGTGAGCTGCTGGGCGACGACAAGGTGAGTGTTGAGGTGGACCGCACCATCATTGCCTCTTCAAATGAAGGAACGGCTTCCGGCCATACACCTATTGTGATAACGATACGTCCCAAGAAGAAGGGCGCAATCAAGGAGCTTGACGGTCTGGCTGTCACGTTTGAGGGCGATGCCACTATTCCGGGAGCCGAACCTGTCACGGGAGTTGTGCTTAACGCCGAGAAACACTATATCAAGGCAACCGACATACGGGTGAAAGTGGTTGGTACGGTCATAGCAGAACTGTAATGACGGATGCCTGATGCGGGATACTAATACATTATTATATATATAATATAGACAAGACGACAACAATGAGACTATCATATAAGCATATAATGGCAGTTGCCATGACAGCGATGAGCAGTGCGGCCATGGCGCAGACGCTCAACTCGGCATATTTCACTGAAGACTATCAGTTCCGCCACACCATGAACCCGGCTTTCGCCAACGAGCGAAGCTATGTTTCCATACCGGCGCTCGGAAATATAAATGTAAAGGTACAGGGAAACTTCGGATATGAAGACATCATCATGCCGAATCCGATGTATCCTTCGGAAAGTGAAAAGCGCATGACGACGTTCATGAATCCCTATATTCCCGTTGCCACGGCGCTCGACGGACTGAGCACAGGCAACAACCGCATTATCGGTGACGTCGGCGTGACACTGCTTTCGGGAGGATTCAAGGCCTGGGGCGGATATAACACGGTGGAGGTCAACTCAAAGACATCCTTCGGCGTATCGCTGCCGTATGGATTGTTCGAGTTTGCCAAGAACATCGGCAACAACAACTATGACATCGGCGACATCAACGTCAACGCCCAGTCATACGTGGAGCTGGCTCTGGGCCATTCGCGTCAGATCAACGACAAACTGCGCCTGGGTGCCAAGTTGAAGTTACTCTTCGGTGTGGCCCGTGCTGACTTGCTGATGAAGGACATGAAGGCCGAGTTTGCCTCGGAAGACAAGTGGATTGTCTCGGGTGAGGCCCAGGCCAATGTGTCGATGAAGGGATTTGCATACAAGCAGGAGACAGCCGACTATAAGGAAGAAGGCCGCGGACAGTATCAGCGCATCAACGATGTGGATATCGACGGCGCCGGACTCGGCGGCTTCGGTATGGCTGTTGACCTCGGCGGTGTCTATAAGATCAATGACGACTGGACGGTCAGCGCTTCGTTGCTCGACCTCGGCTTCATCAGCTGGAGCAACGACATGCAGGCTGTCAACATCAGCGACCGGTTTGAGTTCGGCGGTTTCCACGATGTCGCTGTGACACGCGACCGCGGCGGCGAGAAGCTCAGCGAGAAGTCCGACCGCTATGCCGACCAGCTGAAGGAATTTGCCAATCTCCGTGACAACGGTGATCAGGGCGGTCGTACGACCGGCATCGGAATGACCATCAATCTGGCCGGCGAATATACATTGCCCGTATATCGTAAGATAAAGTTCGGCGCACTGAGCAGCACGCGCATCCGTGGCGCCTACACATGGACGGAAGGACGCCTGAGCGCCAACTACACTCCGCTCAAGTGGCTTGACGGTGGCGTCAGCTTTGCCGTGAACAGCTTCTCCACGAGTATGGGTTGGGTCATCAACATCCATCCGAAGGGTTACAATTTCTTCATCGGTATGGATCACCTGCTCGGAAAGATGAGCAAGGAGGGCATCCCGCTCAGTTCAAACGCCAATGTCGCGCTCGGCATGAGTGTGTCGTGGTAACATATACATCAGTCGGAACGCCGGACATCAGTTGTGATGCTCCGGCGTTCTTGTTGTTGGTGTGTGATGTTTCGTTCTCGGAGGGTAATGGCAAAAAATTGAATACTAATATATAACATATATATATATATATTTCTATTCAAAATATACAGGTGGAGAATCCTTCTTTTTTGAAAGTTTTGTACGCCCATCTGTATGTCGCGATAAATTAAAGCTGCTGTATCCCTTTGACAATCGGATTATTATAGCTTACTTTGCAAAGAGTCACTGTTGTCGGTTTGGCAAATGAAAATCGCCGAACATCTATGAAATTACTCCAAAAGACCATAGTCGCTTATGAAAGTCCGGACGTGGTGTCAAAATAATATCTCGGAATTTAACATTTGAAATTTTTAATTCTGGAGTGCGGCTTT
>CAMWVS010000057.1 GCA_947177775.1 uncultured Prevotella sp. | reverse complement strand
TCGGCGGCAGCGTCAGATGGTTATACGAGACTGGTCATCAACATGACCAACCACTCTTACTTCAACCTCAACGGCGACCCGGCCAACGAGGGCATGGACATGGTGCTCTACGTCAACGCCGACAACTATACTCCGGCCGACTCTACATACATGACCACCGGCGAGATAGCCCCAGTTGAAGGAACGCCGATGGACTTCCGCAAGGCCCATGCCATCGAAGAGACAATCTCGGACACTACGTTCCAGCAGATAAAGAATGCCTCCGGATATGACCACAACTGGTGTCTGAACACATACAAGGACGGCAAGGGCGACGACACCCAGGTTGCTGCTTCCCTCTATTCGCCGAAGACGGGCATCATGCTCGAAATGTTCACCAACGAGCCTGGCGTACAGGTCTATACCGGCAACTTCCAGGGAACAGGAATCACATGTAAGAAAGGCATCAAATATCCCAAACACGTGTCCGTATGTCTTGAGAGCCAGAAGTATCCCGACTCACCCAACAAGAATGACTGGCCGTCACCCTACGTAAAGCCGGGCGAGAAATACTACAGCCACGTGGCCTACAGATTTTCGACTAAATAACTTATTACTAACCATATAAACCCAATGTAAAACAAATCTATTATGGAATTATTAGACTGGCTTGTCATCGGAGTGTTCGCATTGGCACTCATTGGCATCGTTGTCTGGGTCGTGTCCCAGAAGAACAACAACTCGGCTGACTATTTCCTCGGAGGCAAGGACGCCACGTGGATAGCCATCGGTGCATCAATCTTCGCTTCAAACATCGGTTCGGAACACCTCATAGGTCTGGCCGGAGCCGGAGCCTCGTCCGGTATGGCCATGGCCCACTGGGAGATTCAAGGCTGGATGATTCTTATCCTCGGATGGGTTTTCGTCCCGTTCTATTCGCGTTCCATGGTCTACACGATGCCAGAATTCCTGGAGCGTCGCTACAACCCGCAGTCACGCACCATCCTCTCCGTCATCTCGCTCATCAGCTACGTGCTCACCAAGGTTGCCGTGACGGTATATGCCGGCGGTCTTGTCTTCCAGCAGGTGTTCGGAATCAAGGAGCTCTGGGGAATCGACTTCTTCTGGATTGCGGCCATCGGCCTCGTGCTCATCACGGCTCTCTATACGATCTTCGGCGGTATGAAGTCGGTTCTCTACACGTCTGTGCTCCAGACCCCGATTCTGCTTCTCGGCTCACTCATCATCCTCGTGCTCGGTCTCAAGGAACTCGGAGGATGGGACGAGATGATGCGCGTCTGCTCAATCCAGACGGTCAATGATTACGGTGACACGATGACAAACCTCATCCGCAGCAACAACGACCCCAACTTCCCGTGGCTCGGCGCGCTGGTCGGCTCGGCCATCATCGGTTTCTGGTACTGGTGTACAGACCAGTTCATCGTTCAGCGTGTCCTCTCCGGAAAGGATGAAAAGGAGGCCCGCCGCGGAACTATCTTCGGTGCCTACCTGAAACTGCTGCCCGTCTTCCTGTTCCTCATTCCGGGTATGATTGCCTTCGCCCTCCATCAGAAATATATCGGTGCCGGCGGTGAGGGTTTCCTGCCCATGCTCAACGGCAATCCCAATGCCGACGCAGCCTTCCCCACCCTCGTGGCCAAGCTGTTGCCTGCCGGTGTGAAGGGTCTCGTGGTATGCGGAATCCTGGCAGCCCTGATGTCGTCGCTGGCATCTCTGTTCAACTCTTCGGCCATGCTCTTCACCATCGACTTCTACAAGCGCTTCAAGCCTGAGACACCTGAGAAGAAACTCGTGGCCATCGGACAGGCCGCAACCGTCGTAATCGTTATCCTCGGCATCCTTTGGATTCCCATCATGCGCAGCGTGGGCGACGTGCTCTACACCTATCTTCAGGACGTCCAGTCCGTGCTTGCTCCCGGTATTGCCGCAGCCTTCCTGCTCGGCATCTGCTGGAAACGCACTTCGGCCAAAGGCGGTATGTGGGGACTCATCGCCGGTATGATTGTCGGCCTTACCCGCCTGGGCGCCAAGGTCTACTACAGCAACGCAGGTGAGGTTGCCGACAGCACGTTCAAATATCTCTTCTACGACCTCAACTGGCTGTTCTTCTGCGGCTGGATGTTCCTCTTCTGCATCGTGGTTGTCATCGTTGTCAGCCTCATGACTGAAGCTCCGAGCGCAAGCAAGATTCAGGGTCTCGTCTTCGGAACCTCGACTCCAGAGCAGCGCGCCGAAACACGTGCAAGCTGGAATAAGTGGGATGTGGTTCACTCTATCATCATCCTCGCCATCACTACAGCATTCTACATCTACTTCTGGTAAAATGAACAAGTCCCCGGACGGTCATCCACGGACCGCCGGGGACAATTCCATTATACATAATTTATCGTACGTAAACAGCTATATATGAATTTCACAGACTCCCTGACAACAGATACTCTCACTGAAGAACGGAAAGGGATGACATACTACGACGAACATTCCAAGGTGCTCGTATCCGTTGACTGCATCATCTTTGGATTTGACGAGGGCAAATTGCGCGTCCTCATTGGCCGCCGCCAACTCAATCCAGGACGAGGCTTGTGGTCTCTCTACGGAGGTTTTGTACGCAACAACGAAAGTATTGATGACGCAGCCAACCGCGTTCTTTTCGAGCTGACAGGACTGAACAATCTCTACATGCGCCAGGTATGGGCGTTCGGAAACGTGGACCGCGACCCAGGCGAAAGGGTAATCTCAATCGTATATTATGCCCTGATCAACACCAACGACTACGACGAAGAACTGCGCAAACAGCACGAAGTTGAATGGATCAACATCGACGAACTGCCGCAGATGTATTCCGACCACAACGAAATGGTCGCCAAGGCGCGCCGTATGATGCAGGAGAATATCTCCCGCGAGCCCATCAGCTTCCGTCTGTTGCCGGAGTTGTTCACACTCACCCAACTCCAACGCCTCTATGAGGCTGTATGCGGCGAAGAAGTGGACAAGCGCAATTTCCGCAAGCGCATCAAAGAGATGGACTTCATCGAAAAGACCGAACTGATAGACAAGACCGGCTCTAAGCGCGGCGCCTATCTCTATAGATTCAATAAAAAAGTATATAACGAAGAACCCAATTTCAAACTATAAGACTATGTTGGAAGAACTGAAAGAAAAAGTATTCCGGGCAAACCTCGACCTCGTGAAACACAATCTCGTGATATTCACATGGGGCAACGTCTCGGGAATAGACCGCGAGAAAGGTCTCGTTGTCATCAAGCCGTCGGGCGTGAGCTACGACAACATGAAAGCGTCAGATATGGTCGTAGTCGACCTTAACACAGGTAAGGTTGTAGAAGGCGACCTCAACCCTTCGTCCGACACACCGACCCACCTCGTCCTCTATCGGGCTTTCCCCGAACTGGGCGGAATTGTCCACACCCATTCCACCTACGCCACAGCATGGGCACAGGCCGGACGCGACATTCCCAACATCGGCACGACCCATGCCGACTATTTCCACGACGCCATACCCTGCACGGACGATATGACCGAGGCTGAAGTGAAAGGCGAGTATGAGCTGGAGACGGGCAACGTCATCGTCAACCGCATCAAGGCCGGCGGCATCAATCCTGTCCACACACCCGGTGTTCTCGTGAAGAATCACGGCCCGTTCTCGTGGGGAAAGGACGCTGACAATGCTGTCTACAATGCCGTAGTCATGGAACAGGTGGCCAAGATGGCTTTCGTCTCGTTCTCAGTCAATCCCGAAACGACGATGAACCCGCTGCTCGTCGAAAAGCATTTCAGCCGCAAGCACGGCCCGAATGCCTATTACGGACAGAAGAAGAAATAAAGAGAGAAGAGGTCTATTGAAGTCAGAGTGAAGAATGAAAGAGGTATGATTGCTTTTTAGTGCTGACATATCTTCCTTCTTTTGATGCATTCCTGTTCACAGAATAGAGATATAGCTCCTTTCTCACCCTGACAAACAACATGATTTTATAATAATAACTAACAATAACCCAAAGCCCGGATTTGTGGAGGCAGCCCTAAACGGTCCGGGGCTATCAACAACTTACTATTATGATTAAAGCATTCGAGAATTACGAAGTATGGTTCGTAACCGGCGCACAGCTCCTCTATGGAGGCGACGCCGTCGTACAGGTTGACGGTCATTCAAAGGAAATGGTGGACGGACTGAACAACTCCGGACGCTTGCCCGTAAAGGTGGTATATAAAGGAACGGCAAACAGTTCAAAGGAGGTAGCCGACATATTCGCACAGGCCAACAACGAGAAAAAGTGTATCGGCGTGATAACATGGATGCACACCTTCTCACCCGCCAAGATGTGGATTCACGGCCTACAGATTCTCTACAAGCCGCTGCTCCACCTCCACACACAGTTCAACGAAGAGATTCCATGGGACACAATGGACATGGACTTCATGAACCTCAACCAGAGCGCCCACGGCGACCGCGAGTTCGGCCACATCATCTCACGTATGCGCATACGCCGCAAGCTCGTTGTCGGCTATTGGAAAGACGAGAAGACGCAAGACCACATCGCCGTATGGTCACGTGTCTGCGCCGCTTGGGCAGACTCTCAGGACATGCTCATCCTGCGCTTCGGCGACCAGATGAACAACGTTGCCGTGACCGACGGCGACAAGGTTGCAGCCGAGCAGGTGCTGGGCTATCACGTTGACTACTGCCCGTTCAGCGAGGTCATGAAGTATTTCAACGAGATTAAAGACGCTGACGTTGACGCTCTCGTAGCTGAATATTTCCAACTTTACGACCACGACGCCGAACTGGAAGACAAGACGACCGAGGCATACAAGAAGGTCTGGAATGCCGCAAAGGCTGAGCTGACGCTCCGTGCCGTGCTTGAAGCCAAGGGTGCAAAAGGTTTCACAACCAACTTCGACGATCTCGGCGACGTCAATGTCGAGCAGACCGGTCTCGGCTTCGACCAGATTCCTGGTCTCGCCTCTCAGCGTCTCATGGCCGAGGGTTACGGCTTCGGTGCCGAAGGCGACTGGAAGTCGGCCGCCCTCTACCGCACGGTATGGGTTATGAATCAGGGAATGCAGGGCGGATGCTCGTTCCTCGAGGACTACACGCTCAACTTCAACGGCGAGCAGAGTGCCATTCTTCAGTCTCACATGCTTGAAATATGTCCGCTCATCGCAACGGCCCGTCCGCGTCTGGAGGTTCACTTCCTCGGCATCGGTGTGCGCAAGAGTCAGACCGCACGCCTCGTCTTCACTTCAAAGGTGGGCAAGGGCGTGACGGCAACCGTTGTCGACATGGGCAACCGCTTCCGCCTCATCGTCAACGATGTTGACTGCATCGAGCCGAAACCGCTGCCCAAGCTGCCCGTGGCATCAGCTCTGTGGATTCCGCAGCCCAACTTCGAGGTTGGCGCAGGATGCTGGATCTATGCCGGCGGAACACACCACAGTTGCTTCTCCTACGACCTGACCGACGAATACTGGCAGGACTACGCCGAGATTGCCGGCATCGAGTGTCTCCTCATCAACAACGAGACCACGGTGGACAACTTCCGTCGCGAGCTCCGCGTGAACGAGGTCTACTACATGCTCAACAAGGCTCTCTGCTAAATAAACATTCTTAAATCATTATGACCTGACATGAAGACGCAAAGCCACAAAGTCTTTTCTTTGCGTCTTTGCGTCTTCGCGTTGGTCATCACAATATAATTCTTTCAAGTAATGAACTCAAATGCGAAACAAACCATAGAGTCCGGACGCGCCATCCTCGGCATCGAATTCGGCTCTACGAGAATAAAGGCCGTTCTCATCGACAGCGACAACAACCCTATCGCACAGGGTAGCCACGAATGGGAGAACCAGCTCGTGGACGGCCTTTGGACATACAGCACCGAAGCCATCTGGTACGGACTGCAGGACTGCTACGCCGACCTGCGCGCCAACGTCAGAAAGCTCTACGACACGGAAATTGAAATCCTCGCCGGCATCGGCGTCAGCGCGATGATGCACGGATATATGGCGTTCAACGACAAGGACGAGATTCTCGTTCCGTTCCGTACGTGGCGCAACACCAACACGGCACAGGCTGCTGCCGAACTGTCCGAACTCTTCGTCTATAACATACCTCTGCGCTGGAGCATCTCCCATCTATATCAGGCCATATTATATAATGAGGAGCACGTGAAAGACATCTGCTTCCAGACCACTCTGGCCGGATATATCCACTGGCAGCTCACGGGACAGAAAGTACTCGGTATCGGCGACGCTTCGGGAATGCTCCCGATTGACCCCGAGACAAAAGACTATTCGGCCGAGATGGTTGATAAGTTCAACAAGCTCATTGCCCCGAAAGGTTACGGATGGACACTGCTCGACATATTCCCCAAGGTTCTGCAAGCCGGTGAGAATGCCGGTTTCCTGACGGAAGAGGGTGCAAAGCGGCTCGACATCTCAGGCCATCTGAAGCCCGGAATCCCGATGTGTCCGCCTGAGGGCGACGCCGGAACGGGCATGGTGGCCACCAACGCCGTACGCCAGCGCACAGGAAACGTGTCGGCAGGAACGTCGTCGTTCTCAATGATTGTTCTGGAGAAAGACCTTTCCCGTCCATACGAGATGATCGACATGGTGACCACGCCCGACGGAAGTCCCGTGGCCATGGTCCACTGCAACAACTGCACCTCTGACCTCAACGCCTGGGTGGGCCTGTTCCGCGAATATCAGGAGTTGCTCGGCATACCGGTTGACATGAACGAGATATACGGCAAGCTCTACAACAACGCTCTCGCGGGCGATGCCGACTGCGGCGGACTCATCTCCTACAACTATATTTCTGGCGAGCCAGTGACGGGTCTGGCCGAAGGACGCCCGATGTTCCTGCGCTCGGCAAACGACAAATTCAACCTGGCCAACTTCATGCGTGCCAATCTCTATGCCTCCGTCGCTGTGCTGAAAATCGGAAACGACATTCTCTTCAACGACGAGAAGATAAAGGTAGATCGCATCACAGGCCACGGCGGACTGTTCAAGACCAAGGGTGTGGGACAGAGCATACTGGCAGCCGCCATCAATTCGCCTATTTCAGTCATGGAGACAGCCGGAGAAGGCGGTGCATGGGGTATCGCCCTGCTTGCGTCCTATCTCGTCAACAACAGCGGAAAGCTCGCTCTGGCCGACTATCTCGACGAGGTTGTCTTTGCAGGCAACACCGGCATTGAGATTGCCCCGAAGGCGGAAGACGTTGCCGGTTTCAACGCCTACATCAAGAACTACAAGGCTTGTCTGCCCGTGGAAGAGGCAGCCGTGACACATAAAAAATAATAGGAGAATATCACCATGATGCTAACAGGTATTATAATTTGGATCATCTGCTTGTTTCTGACACAGGCAACAGGACGCGGAGATTGAAAAAGCAAATGCAAACAAATAAACGTCATACAGCTAAGCAGCATGGCTTTACTCTGCTATCCAGATTATCAGATCTTTGCTATATACAATATATGCAAGATTAAAGTGGATTCCCCCAATAATCCCCACGAGCTTATTACGGGGAAAACAGTTTTTTATACGTATTATTAATATAAAGTAAACACCATTCTATGAAAAGAATACTCACCGCACTTACCATGACAGCAGCGATGGCAACATCGGTCATGGCAGACAATGCGACAGCCACGATACACGTAAATCAGGGCAATCAGAAAATACATAAGGAAATCTACGGCCAGTTCGCCGAACACCTCGGCTCGTGCATCTACGGCGGCCTATGGGTTGGCGAGAACTCCCAGATTCCTAACATCAACGGCTACCGCAAGGATGTCTTCGACGCACTGAAGGCGTTGCAGATTCCCGTGCTGCGCTGGCCGGGAGGATGTTTTGCCGACGAATACCACTGGATGGACGGAATCGGTCCGAAGGAGAACCGCCCGAAGATGCAGAACAACAACTGGGGCGGAACCATCGAGGACAACTCGTTCGGCACCCACGAATTTCTCAATCTCTGCGAGATGCTGGGCTGTGAGCCTTACATCAGCGGCAACGTCGGCAGCGGAACGGTAGAGGAGCTGGCCAAATGGGTTGAATATATGACGAGCGACGGCGACACGCCAATGGCAAAGCTGCGCCGCCAGAACGGACGCGAGAAAGCATGGAAGATAAAGTTCCTCGGCGTGGGCAACGAGAGCTGGGGATGCGGCGGAAACATGCGCCCGGAATACTATGCTGACCTCTATCGCCGTTACTCCGTCTACTGCCGCGAATATGACGGTACGAAGCTCTACAAAATCGCCAGCGGAGCGAGCGACTATGACTACAACTGGACCAAGGTGCTCATGAACAACGTCGGCCACCGCATGAACGGCCTTTCGCTCCACTACTACACAGTTACGGGCTGGAGCGGCTCAAAGGGTTCTGCTCTGAAATTCAATGACGACGAGTATTATTGGACAATGGGCAAGTGTCTTGAGATTGAGGACGTCATCAACAAACATGCCGCAATCATGGACCAGAAAGACCCGAAGAAGCAGATCGGTCTGCTCGTCGACGAATGGGGAACATGGTGGGACGAGGAGCCGGGAACCATCGCCGGTCACCTCTATCAGCAGAACTCCATGCGCGACGCCTTCGTGGCAGCCCTGTCACTGAACGTGTTCCACCGTCACACCGACCGCGTTCGCATGGCCAACATCGCTCAGGTGGTCAACGTCCTTCAGTCAATGATTCTCACGGACCAGAAAGGCACGGGCCACATGGTGCTCACACCGACATACCACGTGTTCGAGATGTACAAGGGATTCCAGGAGGCCACATATCTGCCGATGGACTTCAAGTGCGACAGCATAACCGTGCGCGGAGACAAGCGTGCGAAGGACGGACGCAAGATAGCCCTGCTCAACACCTCTGCCGCAAAACAGACCGACGGTTCCGTCATCATCTCGCTGGCAAACATAAGTCTGGACAAGGCCCAGAAGATTGACATCAATCTCGACGGATTCACGGGAAAAACCGTGACAGGCCGCATCCTCACCTGCAAGAGCATCACGGACTATAACGATTTTGAGAAACCGGAGACAGTCAAACCGGCGGATTTCAAGAACGCGAAGCTGAAGAAGAACGTGCTGACGGCTGAAATACCGGCAAAGTCTATCGTCGTGCTGAATATAAAATAGTACCTTTGCAGCAGGCAGATGATGCCGGACCCTAAACGCTACGGCCGGAAGGTTTGTCATCGTCTGCCCTTTTAAGATAAAAATATATTCTAATACATAATAAAATATGAACGATAAGAATCTTATGAAAAAAGCGGCGGACAACATCCGTATCCTCGCCGCTTCTATGGTTGAAAAAGCAAACTCAGGCCATCCCGGTGGAGCTATGGGTGGAGCAGACTTCATCAACGTGCTCTTCTCTGAATTTATGGTTTACGACCCCGAAAATCCCAACTGGGAAGGCCGCGACCGCTTCTTCCTTGACCCGGGTCACATGTCGCCCATGCTCTACTCGGCCCTCGCTCTGCAGGGCAAGTTCACACTTGACGAACTGAAGGAGTTCCGCCAGTGGGGCTCTCCCACTCCGGGGCACCCCGAGCGCGACCTCGCACGCGGCATCGAGAACACCAGCGGTCCTCTCGGACAGGGCCATACGTTCGGTGCCGGTGCAGCCGTTGCAGAGAAGTTCCTCGAAGCACGTCTCGGCAAGGAGGCTATGCAGCATAAGATCTACGCATATATCTCCGACGGTGGCATTGAAGAAGAGATTTCACAGGGAACCGGACGCATCGCCGGTATTCTGGGTCTGAACAATCTCATCATGTTCTACGACTCTAACGACATCCAGCTCTCTACTCCTACCGACGTCGTGATGAAAGAGGACACCGAAGCTAAATATAAGGCTTGGGGATGGAACGTCATCACATGCAACGGCAACGACGCCGACGAAATCCGTGAGGCTCTCAAGGCCGCACAGAAGGAAGAGAAGCGCCCGACGCTGATCATCGGCAAGACAATCATGGGTAAGGGTGCGCTACGCGCTGACGGCACGAGCTATGAGGCTTGCATCAACACCCACGGTGCTCCGCTCGGTGGCGACGCATACGTAAACACGATAAAGAACCTCGGTGGAAATCCCGAAGCTCCGTTCGCTATCTTCCCCGAAGTGGAGAAGCTCTATGCTGACCGCCGCGAGGAACTGAAGAAGATTGTGGCTGAGCGTCACGCAGCCGAGGCAGAATGGGCAAAGGCCAATCCCGAGAAGGCAGCTCTGCTGAAAGAGTGGTTCAGCGGCAATGCTCCGAAAGTAGACTGGAGCGCACTGGTTCAGAAGGAGAATTCCGCCACACGTGCCGCCAGCGCAGCATGTCTCGGTGTGCTTGCAGAGCAGGTGCCCAACATGATATGCGCTTCTGCCGACCTGTCCAACTCAGACAAGACCGACGGCTTCCTCAAAAAGACAACTTCGCTGCAGGCTGACGATTTCAACGGTGCTTTCTTCCAGGCTGGTGTGGCTGAGCTGACCATGGCCTGCATGTGCATCGGTATGTATCTGCACGGCGGCGTAATCCCTGCTTGCGGCACATTCTTCGTTTTCTCAGACTATATGAAGCCCGCCGTACGTATGGCAGCCCTGATGGAAGTACCCATCAAGTTCATTTGGACTCACGACGCATTCCGTGTCGGCGAGGACGGACCTACTCACGAGCCCGTTGAGCAGGAGGCACAGATCCGCCTGATGGAGAAGTTGAAAAACCACCACGGCAAGGACAGCGTCCGCGTGTTCCGTCCTGCCGATGCCGACGAGACAACCGTCTGCTGGGCTATGGCTATGGAGAACATGGAGACTCCGACCGCGCTCATCTTCTCACGCCAGAACATCACCAAGCTGCCCGCAGGCAACGACTATGAGCAGGCTCGCAAGGGTGCTTACGTCGTGGCTGGATCTGACGAGCAGTTCGACGTAATCCTGCTCGCCAGCGGTTCCGAGGTTTCAACGCTCGTTGCCGGTGCAGAACTGTTGCGCAAGGACGGCGTGAAGGTGCGCATCGTCAGCGTTCCGTCAGAGGGTCTGTTCCGCAATCAGAGCAAGGAATATCAGGAGGCTATCCTGCCCGCAGGCTCGAAGATATTCGGTATGACAGCCGGTCTGCCCGTAACGCTCGAAGGTCTCGTTGGCTGCAACGGCCGCGTATGGGGTATGCCGAGCTTCGGTTTCTCTGCTCCCTACAAGGTGCTCGACGAAAAGCTGGGTTACACCGGTGAGAATGTCTACAATCAGGTCAAGGCTTTTTTAGCTGAGTAATACTAATCTAACGGATGTGTCACGGCATTACGGCATTACAGCCATTGTCACCGGCACATCCGTTCCTTTTTATCGCCCTATAGAAATAAAAACACTTACCTTATGGAGATAAAGACAGTTGGAATAGCAAGCGATCACGCAGGCTATCCGTTAAAGAAATTCGTGATACAATATCTTGAGGAGCACGGCTATCCTTATAAGGATTACGGCACCTACAGTGACATGAGCTGCGACTACACCGACTTCGGACATGAGCTGGCCAACGGCATCGAAAGCGGCGAAGTCTACCCTGGCATCGGCATCTGCGGTAGCGGCGAGGGCATCAGCATGACTCTGAACAAACATCAGGGCGTTCGCGCCGGATTGGCATGGATTCCAGAAATCGCCCATCTCATCCGCCAGCACAACGACGCCAACGTGCTTGTCATGCCAGGTCGCTTCATAGACAACAACACGGCAACCAAAATCATGGACGAATTCTTCCGCGTTCCTTTCGAAGGCGGTCGCCATCAGCGCCGTGTGGAAAAGATTGCATTACAGAAATAACAGTGTCCGGGCCACACGCTCCATCCGAGACAGAAATACAAAACCGGAATTGCTCTAATTATACACGATTGAGCAATCCCGGTTTTATTTTTATCTCAATATTGCTTTACTTTTGTATTAATATTGCCTGGTCATTGTATTACTATTGTTTTATTCTTGTATTCAAATAAATGTTTTCCAACTTTAAGGAATCATTTGAATATCACAGTTGAAAAAGCGCGCAAGCGCGTACTCTTGTTAAAATCAGCACCACCAGTAGCGCAATAGGCAGAAATACCGCCATCTGACTTCCGGTAGAAATAAGAAAGACCGGGAGTTATGGTGTTACTGCCATCGGCCGTCTTTAACACAGCGTTAATTTTACTGTAATTATCATTGACCTTTATAATCTCCTCGTATGACGGCAAGCGCCAACCTGATATACCATCCGTTGCAAATTCCTTTAAAGCAGAAGCCACTGCCGTCTCAACAGAGTTTTCATCATCTTGAGTAAAAACAAGACCGTAAGTGTGTCTGGCCGACATCAGCACAACCTTAACACTGCCATCTGACAGACTTTCTTTTGAAAGCACGTAGCAGCCGTTATACATCGTTCCCGCCGCAGGAGCATCACCAACAATCGGCGTATCTCCGCCAACGGAAGGATTGTTTCCTTCGTTCTCGTCACTCATATCAAACGTAATGACGCGCTCGCCGGCCCAGACGTCTCCGGAGATTATCCCCGTAAGCGAAACACCGGATTGTGATACATACGTTCCCTTGATTCTTATCTTATAGTTGGCCTGAAGTTCGTCAGCGAGCGAATAGGAATAGCTTTTCGTTCCTTCTGCGTCAGTCAGCTGAACCTTCACTGTTGCTCCGGTGACAGCTTCGAGCAGATATGTCTCGGACGTGTTTCGCCACACACCGTCGGCTCCCTCTTTAGCCAGTGTAACCGTATGAGAGCCACCCGCACCGGAGTAATTGCCGTCTATGCGCAGTCCTTCGTATATCGGAGCGATGGTCACAGTGACAGCCGTGACATCCATAGGAACGTTGTCTATCACGACTTCCTGCAACAGCATGACACGGCGTTTTAGCGGAAGAGTTAGCGTATTGTTCTCCTTCGAGGCCAATGTAACGGCACTATGGGCGTACATCAGATCTCCATGACTCCTACCCTCTTTCAATCGTATGACCGATTCCGCAGCAGCATTCTCTTTCAACGGAATGTCATAGTCGCTATCGACAGCCCCGCCGACAGCACATACATCGTATGTTCCAGCCGGCAATTTCATTTCAATCTGCGTTTCAGACGAACCAATGACTGCCTCTTCGACACACACACCGGCAGCCGAAAGGACATATACATATACTGGATAGCTTATCTTCGATTCTTCCGTTGCCTCAGCCCTCGTACGCACCTGCAACGTGCAGTCGGCATTTGCCGCTGTCGGAACATCAGCAACGGCATTACCGTTCTGATTGACTTCGTCATCACTATAAACGTCTTTTGAACATGAAACGGTCATCAATGCTGCCGACAGAAGTATCAGCAGTATCGGAAATTTGATCAGTCTTGATTTCATATAGAGTAGTTTTGTTAATAGATTACCAATTATGTACTTATCTCCACAAAGGTAATGATTTTTCTCTACACCATCAAATCTTTTCAAAACATTTTACCACAGAGACGCCATTTTGTTCTTTCAGGCCTTCACGACATATAAATAAAAGTATCGTTGAAAGAACGAATCGGATTCGCATCAATCCCTCTCCGACTCCATGGCCGCATTATTCAGCCGCAGCAGCAGCAGTCTCGCCCACAATTACCTTGATTTTGGAAATGCGGCGTTCGTCCATTTCCATGACCTCAAACGTGAAATTGCGGTAGACAATGCGCTCATGAAGCTGCGGGAACTCCCCTTTTATTTCCAAAAGAAGGCCAGCCAATGTCTCCGCATCGCCGTCAACATCAGCAAAAACGTCACCGTCGGTCTTCATTATGCGGCAGAAATCACCCTGCAAAGTCTTTCCTTCGAATATGAAAGTATTGTTGTTCACACGCACATAGCTCTTTTCATCCTCGTCATACTCATCGTTGATTTCACCGACAATTTCCTCCAGAATATCCTCAAGAGTGACGATACCGCTCGTTCCGCCGAACTCGTCGACCACAACCGCAATATGGACCTTGTTTTCCTGAAAGTCACGCAATAGGTCGTCAATCTTCTTTGTCTCCGGAACGAAATACGGCGGACGTATCAGGGACTGCCAGCGGAACGTGGCCGGCTTACCCAAATGGGGCAACAGGTCCTTGATATAAAGAATGCCACGAATATTATCAATGCTGTCCTGATAGACAGGAATACGCGAATAGTTGTTGTCGATGATACAGCGGAGCACCTCCGGGAATGGCGATTTGAAGTCTATGTCCACCACATCCTGACGGCTCGTCATGATTTCCCGTGCCGTTTCGTCACCGAAACGCACAATACCCTCAAGCAATTTCTTCTCCTCTTTGATGTCCTCCTTGTCCGTCAGTTCCAGCGCCTGCTCCAGATCGTCGACACTAAGCGTATGGCTTTCTTTCTGAACAACCTTCTCCGCCAGAACACCCGAACGCATAAGCACAGAGGCAAAAGGAAAAAACAGTTTGCGGCAAAAAAGCAGCACACCGACAACAGAACGGCAAAACTTCAACGGATTCTGACCGCAATAGACCTTTGGCAGTATCTCTCCGAAGAGCAGAAGAATAAAAGTAAGGATGACTGTGATGCAAAAGAACTGCAACCAATAGGCCGTACCGAAGTCTATGATATGGCCGAAAAAATAGTTGCAGAGCATGATGATAGTCACATTGACCAGATTGTTGGTGATGAGGATTGTGGCCAATGTACGCTCAGAGTCCTTTCTCAACTCCATTATTTGCCTGTCACGGTCCGTCTTTTCTTCCGCCAGTTCGTCCAAATCACTTGGCGAAAGTGAAAAAATGGCTATCTCCGAGCCGGAGGCGAAGCCCGACGCTATCAGCAGCAGAGCAGCCAACAACCCTGAAATCATAACTCCTACGGTCGGAGCCATGAAATGAACTTCTCCCAAAACCTGTTCTATTTCTATCGGTAACAACTTTCTTTCCTTTTTTAGAACGGCAGTTTGCTACTTCCGTCCAAACCATCACTATCTGCGGCAGCAGTTGGAACGTCAGTCTTTGACTGTTCGCCATGTCCATTTGCCGCAACGGCAGAGGCCGAAGCAGATTTAGGTGTAAGCATTTCCATGTTTTCAGCCCACACTTCCGTTATATTGTGTCTTATTCCGCGTTTGTCGTCATACGTAGTATATCTCAGTCGCCCTTCGATATAAAGTTTATCGCCCTTACGAACATATTTCTCCACCACTTCAGCCAAACGCCGCCAAAGAACGATGTTATGCCAGTCGGTGCGGTCGGGAACCTGCGTACCGTTGGGCAACGTATAGCCTCGCTCCGTGGTGGCAAGCGGAAAGCGCGCCACAGCCACGTTGCGGTCCACGTATCTGACCTCTGGCTCCTTGCCCACATTGCCTATCAGCATTACCTTGTTCATAGAGCGAAAACCGATTATTCGTTTTACTTACACAGACCGAGGAAACGGAACTTGAAATTCTTTCCCTTAGCCGACGGAAACTGACTGCGCGAATCAACGCGCTGGCGCAGATGATCCACTATGCGGCTATAGCAGTCGATGCCCGACTCAGCCTTGCAGCATGCCACGAAATGTGTATCGCGATACTGGAACTTTCCCGTTCCCGGAACCTGCAGGACACGCTTGAAGTCGATTGTACCCTCGTACCATCCGAACTGGTCTTCGTTCAGTCTCGTCAGGGCCGTCGACGCCATATTGCGGCGGTCATCAGCCACAGAAGGTCCGTGGACAGCACGCTTCTCCTTAAAATCGAGCATGGTTGCAGCCTCGGTTTTAATTATAATGAAATAAACACGTGGACGTATTTTGTAGCGCTTGGGGTAATAGACCTCGCTTGCAGCATATTCCCTGACGTCAGCCTCAAGCACAGGATTCATTCCTATTTCTTCTATGTCGTATAAGAACGCAACGGCGTCATCGACACTGTGCACTAATGTCTCTCTATCGAAATATCTTAAGTATAAGTTCATCAGAAGTTTTTTGTTTTCCCTAATATATAAAAAAACGAGCGGAAAACGGGACTCGAACCCGCGACCCCGACCTTGGCAAGGTCGTGCTCTACCAACTGAGCTATTTCCGCAACAAAAAAATAATGAGTGAAGAGGAGGAGACTCGAACTCCCACGTCGCGATTGACACTACCCCCTCAAAGTAGCGCGTCTACCAATTCCGCCACCTCTCCAACACATTAACCATGTTGAATAAAAAAGAGTGCCCAAAACAGGACTCGAACCTGCACGTCTCTCGACACACGCACCTGAAACGTGCGCGTCTACCAATTCCGCCACTTGGGCATTTTTCACTGAAACCAACTCTCAGCGCTCTTTTTTGTTCAATATATGAGCGGAAAACGGGACTCGAACCCGCGACCCCGACCTTGGCAAGGTCGTGCTCTACCAACTGAGCTATTTCCGCGTTCATTCTGTTACCAGAAGCATCTCTCTCGATTGCGGTTGCAAAGGTACTGCTTTTTTTTGAACCACCAAAACTTTTCGGGATTTTTTTGCTAAAAAAGTGCTAATCCATGCGATTTTTGTAGTCTTCATAGCCAAAACGGCGCAAAATCTCCAATTTTCCGTCCTCGTGGAGCATACCTATCGACGGATGTGTGATACCGTTGAATGTGCACGTTTTTACGGTCGTATAATGTATCATATCCTCAAAAACAACTCTGTCGCCCGGTTTCAGCGGCCCGCCAAAACGCCACGAACCCATAAAATCACCCGAAAGACAACTATTTCCACCGAGCCGGTATGTATTTTCTTCCGTAGCCGCTTCGAGCGGGCGCAGTTCCGCACCGCGCACTGCCGGATGGTATGGCATCTCCAGACAGTCGGGCATGTGACATGTGAAACTCACGTCGAGAATGGCCGTCTTGACGGAATGGTCCTCCACTACATCAACAACCGAAGCCACCAGCGGTCCCGTCTGCCATGCAAAGGCACTCCCCGGTTCAAGGATTATGCGAAGATTGGGATAACGCCTGTGGAGACCGTCCATCAGACGAACAAGCAGTTCCACGTCATAATCACTACGCGTCATGAGATGGCCGCCACCGAGATTGAGCCAACGGAGCCGCGGCAGCCACCGTCCGAATTTCTCCTCTATATGAACAAGAGTCCGCTGAAGAACGTCCGCACCGCTCTCGCAGTGGCAATGACAGTGGAAACCGTCTATTCCCTCCGGCAGCGTCTCCGGCAGTTTGTCTGCCGTGATACCGAAGCGTGTGCCCGGAGCACACGGATTATAGAGCATCGTCCCAACCTCCGAATATTCCGGATTGACCCTCAGACCGCACGAAACCTCTGGATTAATCTCACGCACACGGCGACCGAAGCGCTCATATTGGCTCAGTGAATTGAACGTGACATGACTGGAACAACGCGCAATGGTGTCAATGTCACCGTCGGTATAGGCTGGCGAATACGTATGGGCCGGCGCTCCAAACTCCTCGGCAGCCAGCCGGGCCTCACTCAGAGAGCTTGCCGTCGTCGAACTGATATATTCACGGAAAATCGGGAATGTCTTCCACAGGGCAAAAGCCTTGAAAGCGAGTATTATCTCAATGTCGGCACGCCGGGCGACATCGGCTATCAGACTGAGGTTGCGCCGCAGCAGACGTTCCTCTATTATATATATAGGTGTAGAGACGTTGTCGAATGTATTGCTCATAATTGTGTCCTTTTTATTATCTGTTTTGATTGTTATGCGGCCGCAAAGTTAATACATTATTTTGGCTTTGACGCCAAATAGTGCCGTTTGTATGACCGAAGAATGGTAAATTATCCATTATGCTATATTTTTGTCGAACGACATTGATGATAATGGAAACTGAGTAACGAAATCATTTCCGATACGCCCCATTATGAGAATGTGCCGTTTGAGGTGCCAGAGGGATGGGTGTGGTGTAAATTCCAAGATTGCATGGACGTTCGTGACGGAACTCATGATTCACCTAAATATACTCAAGAAGGCTATCCCTTAATCACTAGTAAAGATTTTAAGAACGGACAATTTGACTTTTCGAAAACCAAATATATTTCAGAAGTAGATTACAAAAATATTATCAAACGCTCAAAAGTTGATATTGGAGACATTTTGTACTCTATCATAGGAGGAAATATCGGAAGTATGATTCACATACAGCATAATAACTATTTTGACATGGCAATAAAAAATGTAGCTCTTTTTAAGCCTTATCAAAACAGCAATATTAGTACAAAATATATCGCTTAAGCAAGTCGTAAAAATTAATTTATACTAAGCGGCATGGGCAAAATTGATTTTGAGTTCAGTTCCAAGAGCAGCGAGCACACGGTCGGTTGCATAGAGAAGGGAATCTGTGGAGCAATAATCCACAGGTCTGAGCCATTTGCCCTTGAGTATCCTCCACAGTGTTTCCGCGATATTCAGATGCTGGCTGTATGGCGGTAGGAAAAAGAGGAACAGGCCACGCTTCTCCCAGATAGACCGAAGCTCCCGCATGAATTTGCATCTGTGGACGCTCGCATTATCAAGAACAATGAACGTGTTCTTGCGGATACGGAGCGAAAGCCTAGGCGGATAAAAAAGCTCTGAAGGTACTCTCGGAGGCTTCTTTTCCCGAAGCTTGCTGCCATGCCTCTTTCGCTTTCTTCACGCTCTGTCTGTCGTTCTCTATGGCTTTGCGCACAACTTCTTCGTCCGAGCAGTCCATGATTGGCTTCCGACCTCGACCGGGACGTGTATCCAAGCCTTTGATTCCTTCGGCCTCGAAGCGTTTCACCCAGAAATTGACCGATATATGGGTCATATCGGTCTGTTCTCCAACCTGTTCTGAGGTCAGACCGGTGGATTTCAGAAGTACCGCACGGCAGCGCATACGGTATGCGTGGCTCTTGCCGTGGCGAAAGCCCTCTTCCAATTGCAGACGTTGCTGGTCTGTCAGTTGTATAACTTTGATTTTTGCGATAGCTATGTGTCTTTATATGTTCACACAAAGATACGCAAAAATTTTGACATAAACTAATTTTCAACATCTACTTACTTTCTTAAAATCAAAAATAAAAGAGTATCAAACAATAGCTATTGGTGGTGCGCAACCTTTTGTTGGATTAGATATTTTTAGAAACACTCTTGCACCATTACCCCCACTTGCAGAGCAACATCGCATTGTAACAGAAATAGAAAAACGCTTTTCTTTGGATATTATAGAGAACAGCAAGGAAGATTTGCAAACCATCATAAAGCAACCAAAAAGCAAAATCCTTGACCTTGCCATTCATGGCAAACTTGTCCCACAAGACCCGAATGACGAGCCTGCCATTGAACTTTTGAAGCGCATAAATCCAGATTTCACACCTTGTGATAACGGGCATTATACGCAGTTACCCGATGGATGGACTGTTGCAGCTATGCAAGTATTGTTGTTTCAAGTTCAAAACGACTGTTGTTGCATTTTCGACATTAAGTCCTTGATCAATCAATTCCTGCCTAACTCCTCCCCCAACTCATATTATGATTCGTGTATAAATCAACAGCATATTCATAGACTTCATTAACCCATTCTTGTATTTCTTCCTCACTGGGTTCTTTTTGTTTTTCTAAATCAATCATCGTTTTTCAAATTAAAGATGGAACCACACAATAATCTTTATGTAGTTCCATCTTAATTATGATAACTCACTGCTGATTAAGTGATGGAACCACACAATAATCTTTATGTAGTTCCATCGGAAATGTTATTTCTTTGTCAGCAGATGCCATATTTCACGTACCCAAAGTACAAATGAAGAACCAATGATGATTATCACCCAGTCTATCAGTTTCAATCCCTCCACATTGAAGAACTGCTGCAAACCTGGTAATTCAACCATTGCAATCTGACCTACGAGGATAATTGCCACAATCGTAAGCAAACCATTGCATCCCTTGAAATGCAAAGCGCTGCGACCTGTCTCAAATGCTCTGGCATTGAAAAGATAGAAGAAGTGGGTCATTACGAAAGTCGTGAAGAGCAATGTCAGCTCGTATGTAGACACATGTCCCTTGACTCCTAACTGCAAGTGAAGTAGATCAGTAAGCTGGTTCACCTCTGTATGCTGGAAGATATAAAGCATTCCAAGCAGCATCAGGAAGAAGAAACCACCTACACCTATAATCTCTCGAAGCATCGGTTTGTTGAGGATAAACGCATTACGATCACGAGGCTTGTCTTTCATTACGCTCTCTGATGGCGGCAGTGAGGCAAGAGCCATAGCTGCGAATGTGTCCATGATGAGGTTTATCCACAACATCTGAGTAACGGTAAGAGGAGACTCTGTGCCCATAAAAGCACCGA
>CAMWVS010000056.1 GCA_947177775.1 uncultured Prevotella sp. | reverse complement strand
GCGTGACTTCTTCACCGTGCAGATACTGTCCACCTCCGGTTACGCTACCGCCTTCAGATGCCGTAATGGTGACGTCGTAAGACGCTGGAGAGACCGTTATTGCCCCTGCGACAGACTCCGCCATCGGAATGGCGTTTATGGCATCAGACGCAAACCTCACGCCGCCGCCCACCGTGACATCATACTTCCCGGTCGGATAGTCGCCAGAAACCGTCAGCGAGACGCTGCACAGTTCGCCGGACGTCCCGTTCAGCAGGGCGGTCGGAGAGGCATAGAACAATATGGCAAGGGCGCCGCCGGCCTTCTGCCGGTATTGCAGCGTATGGCTTGCCGCACGCGATTCGTTCAGCGTAACGCCGTCGACCGTCATACCTGCCGGCAACAGCAGTTCAAACTGACCGCCGGCAACGGCAGACTCGTTGTCCAGGAATACCGGCAGGGATACTTTTTCTCCCTGCACGGCTTCCACGCTACCCACCGTCAGGCGGTTGGTCTGTGCCCGGAGCCACTGCGGCGCGAGACAGCATATAAGGCTGAGCAGCAGCAGCGGCCGGTGAAACATATAATATCTTCGTTTCATATTCATTAGTTTTTCCAGATGAACTTAGTGCGGACAGTCCTGCCATCCTTTGTTATTTCTGCGATATAGCTACCTTGGGCAAGTGCCTGCACGGCCACGAGCTCGTTGTCGCTGCCGATGGTAGAGCCGATGACGAAGCGTCCTCCGCCGTCGTAGACCGTCAGCGAGCCTCCTCCGGCGTTCATCACACGCAGTCCGTCACGCTCGACGACTATACCCGGCCGGCCGTCGGTGATGCCGCGGATGCCGGTCGGCGAGCCTACGGTGAGACGTCCCGGAGCGACGGTGTGGGCAATGGAGCGCATGTCACCGCCCGCCATGACCACGTCTTCGGGAACGATGGGGTAGGTGCCCTCATCCATGTTGACCGGCAGTACGGCCTTCACGCTGAGCGTTCCGCCTATTGGCTGCATGTCGGTGGAGTATGCCAGCAGCGTGTAGGTGTTGTTGCGGCTTCCTGACTTGCGACCCACGACGAGGCCGTCGGTGGCCGACTCCAGACTCACACCCTCCGGCATGGTCACGTCAAACTGGACTCCATACGGCCGTTCCGTACCGCGCAACCTGAAGTCGAGGAAGACCTCCGTGGCGTTTCCTGCGTCGGCGTCGGCCGCGGTCAGCGTGAGGTCATCACTGCCGTTGGCGGCAGATCTCACGGCCATCCGTTCCGTGCCGCTGTCACCGAGGATAATACCGGCAATGCCGACAATGTCAGTCACGTTGATGCGTCCGTCGGAGTTTATGTCGGCGGTCTGCTTGTTCCACGTCGGGAATACACGGCCGTAGATATGGTCCACCGTACAGAGAATGTCCATTATGTCAACCCGTTCGTCCTTGTTGACGTCGCCCAGCAGCAGCGAGCCTTCTCCCGGCTCACGCAGTTCAAACGTCTGGACGGCTTCATTCAGGCAGCCGCGTGCGTCGGCGTAGCGGTATGTCATCGTGTAGATTCCCGGGGCGTTAGCCTGCGGATTGAACAGCGCCGCCTCGCGGCCATTGATGAGATAGGTGCCGCCGTCGGGCGTACCGCCGGAGAGAATGAAGCGCTCCTCAGAGGTGTAGACGGGGAATGTGGGTTCCAGCGCCACCTCGGGTAGCGCGTTTATCGTGACGGTGATGGCCGGCGATGTTGCTGTGGTCACCTGACTGCACGGATTTGACGACACCACCGTCACCTGAACCTTGTCGCGGTCTGACAGCGTGCTCAGCAGCAGCGTGTCGCCCGTTGCCCCCTGAACGACCTCACCGTTGACCGTCCATTCATATTCCGGACTGAATCCGGCGTTGGCGGGCTTGGCCACAAAGCGGAGCGTATCACCCGAACATCCTGTGCGCGTTGAGGCGTTGAGCGCTACCGACGGGTTCGACGTGTCGAGCACGACGATAGCCTTTGTGCACGTCGTCTCACAGTCGCCGACGGTCTTCACCGCCAGCGAGACCATATATTCGCCGGCCTTGTCATACGCATAGACGAAGTCGTCGCCGCCCGTCGCGTCAGCCTTGCCGTCGCCGTTCATATCCCACGAATATGTGGTCTGGTCGGTGGCGCCCTTGGTCATGTTGGTCACGATGAACTTTTCGCCACGGCACACCGTGTCGGCTGCCAGGCTGAAGTCCGGTTCGGCGTTGATGCAGAACGTCTTCAGAATCGGGCTACCCCACATCTTTCCAGCCCGTGCGCGTATGGCGAGCGTGTGGCTGCCGTAGTCGGGTGGCGACGGAATGTCAGTGTTCACCACGGCGACGTCTGTGCCGGTGAAGGGCAGCTGTGTGGCCAGACCCGGTCCCGGGTCTTCGTCCCAGAAATATTCGACGGCCTCAATCGGGTTGTTGTCGGCACCGATGACCACGGCCCGCCGTATCGTCTGCGACCATGTGCCGCAGTGGGAGCGTATGCCGAGGATGTGGACGCCGCGGCTCAGTCCGTCCGTCAGCACGTCCATCGACACCTCCACTTCCGGTCCGCTGCCGTTGGGGACGGCATAGCGCGTGGCCTGACCCAATCCCGGGTCTTCGTCCCAGAAATATTCAACGCAGTCGACGCTGCCGCCTTGCGGTGCGACGGCAATTATATGGCTGTATGTCGATGACCATCCCGTGCCGCCTTTCAGGCGTAGCCCGAGGAAATGGACGCCGCCGTCAAGTCCGTCGGTGGGCAGTGTGAACGAAACCGTGGTACCGTCGGCAGCAGCCGTCACCGGATAGGGTGTGGCGTGGCCTATTCCCGGGTCGTTGTCCCAAAAGTATTCAACGATGCCGCCGTCGGAAAATTCCGGCGACTTGCATACCATTTTCAGCACCGTCGGCGAGGCATACTTGCCGTTCAGTGCCCTTATGCCCAGCAGGTGGGCGCCGTTCGGGAGCTTGTCGGTGGAAATCTGGCAGCTGACCAGTCCTCCTCCCTGTCCTTTCACCATCGTGGCGCGTCCCACTCCGGGGTCTGTGTTCCAGAAATATTCTATGAGATTCTGCGCGTTGAGCGAGAGTCCGAACAGACATCCCAGACCGCACACCACCAACCGCCGGACATTTTGTCTCTGTGGTTGTTGTGTGCTATTCATTCTGTGTCCTTATTTTCAGTGTGACATTGAGCTTTCCGTCCGTCGGCTGGTTTGGAATGTTGGCCTCATAGATATAGGGAATGAAGCGTGGGCGGCCCGACATGACGTAGGGATACTGACCGGAGAATGCGCCGCAGTCATAGCCGTTCGCACCGTAGCCGGCGGCGGGGCTGCCGGCCTTCAGCTTATACATTTCCTCGCTGTTTCCCTTGAGCGTGAATACATCCTCGGGCGTGGCGCCGATGAACTTGTTGTTGGGATAGTTGGCGAAGGCGTGGTCGGCGTCAACGCTAAACACGTTGTTCGATATGGTGTTGTTCTTGCTTAACGACACCTCCCTGAACACTTCGTTCTTATAATAAAATGGTTTCTGGTTCTCGTCAAGACGATATCCCGTGAGTGTATTTATAATGATGTTGTTGATTATCGTACTGTTCGACAGATTAAGGAAAACATAGTTTCCGTCTTTATATGGAGTATATACAATAGTGCAATTGGTCAAAGAGCTGAAATACAGGTTCTGGATATCTCCGGTAATGATACAGTTGGATATCTCTACATTAGTGGAAACAGGGAAACTGAGTTGTCCATATACATAGCATGAGTAGATTTTAAGATTATGTGCTGTCTCAGACGACTGATAGGATTCTATCGTTTTGGCTTTGCAGCGTTCAGCTGTTGAATAATCGCCTTTTTTGTAAAACTCTATAGTGACAGCATGGATTCCTTCCACTTTCACATTTGGGGCGCTTATACGCAATGTCCCATTAATCACAGCTTCGCGCGTTGTCTCTTCCTGAAGGTTATATCCCGTTCCGATAACCGTGACGGACTTGTTGATGTCCTGTCCTTCCAACACGCATCCAGGGTCAAGATAGAGCGTGTCGCCGTTAAGCACGTCAAGGCTCTCCATTGCGGCATTTATGCTCAGGAAGTTTGCTTTGGCGTCCGGAACTGAATTGATTCGCCACGACCGGGCGGCTACATTCTGACTGAGCAACGACAGTCCGATGACTGTTACTGCTGAAAAAATAATCTTTCTCATTGTTGTTGTTTTAAGTTATGAAAAAATAAATATAGAGTCGCTTCAGCGTCTTTTCTTAATCATCTACATTTCCTGTCCGGCAAGAGCTATAGTAATTTCAAATGCGATGGTAGGTGTAGTTAATATAAATATCGCCACAAATATACGACATTTAAGTCATTTTACTCCCCGGGTTAATAATTTTTAACTCAAATAATACTTCCCGGTAATTCTATTCTGATATTTACCTGATTGACTCCGGTTCTCTGTAAGGCTTCACCCTGGTGCGGCTGTTCAATGTTGGCCGCCAACAGACATTCCGGGAGTGTGTTCTGTTATACCTTCATTTACGTAATCAGTTGATATTCAACAGACATCGCAAAGTGATGTTTATTGAATATCAACTGATTACGTAAACGTGCCTTTAGCACGTTTCTACAAATTCATGGTTCTGCGACACCCTCGTCGGGTGGGGCTTTCGTGGGCTATTGCCCTTTATCTTTTCACCACCTTCACGCTGCCGTCCGAATATACATTCTTCTCAATGCTGATGCCCTTCGGCGTGCTGATGCGTCGGCCGGAGAGGTCGTAGAGCGTCGTTGAGACAATCGTCGCGCCGTTGTCCGGCTGCAGTGCGGAGACGATGCCGTCGGCATCGGCCTTCTCTGCGGCCCGACGGAGCTGTGCGTGGACGTTATAGTAGGCGGGTTTCGGCTTCAGGCCGGCGTCGAATAGCAGCGGGCTGTTCTGACGCCATGAGTGATTGTCGGAGATGCCCCAGAAGAGCATTGACGGACAGTTGTCGTTGCGTAGGAAGACGCGGGTGATGGCGCCGTATTCCTTTGCCTGCGTTTCAAGAGCGTCGTCGCTGTAGGGATTGGCCAGCGCTATGTCCAGTTCGGTGATGATGCAGTCGAGGTCAAGTTCCGCATAGCGGCGTATGTTCTTCTCCAGTTTCAGAGTGTCGAGCTGGCCCGTGGTCAAGTGGCATTGCAGTCCGCAGCCGTCTATGGGAAGTCCGTCGGCCTTCAGACGCTTTATCAGATTGAAGTAGGCTTCAGTCTTCGTGTCGCCCATGAACTCCGCGCCATATTCGTTGATGAACAGCCGGGCGTCAGGATCGGCCTGATGGGCCCATACGAAAGCAGAGTCGATGAACTCCTCGCCGATGAATGTCGACCATATTGACGGGCGCAGCTTATATGCCGTCGGGTCTGTGCGGACGATGCTCTGGTCGTCGTCGAGCACCTCGTTGCACACGTCCCATTCGCAGATGCGTCCCTTATACTGTCCGACGACGTTGAAGATGTGGTTCTTCAATATGTCGAGCAGTTCGCGGCGGGTGAAGCCGTTGTTGTTCTTCTTGCCGTCCTGGCTGACCCACGCGGGCACCTGAGAGTACCATGCCAGCGTGTGGCCGCGCACCTCCTGACCGTATCTCCCGGCCACCCACATCACGGCGTCCGAGCCGCCATAGTTGAACACGCCTTGCGAGGGTTCCGTGGCGTCAAACTTCATCTCGTTCTCGCCCACCAGCATGTTGAACTCTCGGCCTACGAGTCCCGTCTCGCCGTCTTCGCGGCTACTGTCGTAGCGGTAAGTCGCCAGAGCCACGCCGATGTTCTTGTTCAGACGCGCCGCATACGTGCGCAGCGGCGTGTCGTCGGTCATGTCTGCCGTCCAGTCGTCGTCAGGATAGCCGCCCTCGTTTCCCGGGTCGTCATCGTCGTCCTCAACGTCACCCTGACCGCTGTAGTCAAGCGACGTCACCTTGGTAACAATGCGGAAAGAGCCGTCGGCGTCCTCGCGTTGCTCCACTACCCACGTGTAGGCCTTGGGATAGCGGATCCGGAAGCCCCAGTCGCTGCCTTCCTTCCGTGTTGCGGTCAGCAGCGTTACCTCGTCGTTGACCTGCAGCGACGCGCCGTCGGCGAGGGCTATGGTCAGCCGTGGCGTCTTCTCCGAATCCTCAAAGGCCTGCGTCTTGGCGTTGTAGGCCATCGTTCCGCGTATGTCGAGTCGCGCGTGTTCCTCCGCGCTCTTCACCCGGCAGACGATGTTGGCCTCCGGATGTAGCGTCATGTTCACGCCGGCCGCTGTCGTCCAGTCGGCGAAGGTCAGCAGGCCCGGCTCTGTCATGCCCGGTCTGACGGTTCCGTAGACCTCCGTCCGTGCGCCGATGCTGCCGTTGCCGCCCAGCGTCGTGCCGTTGAAGACAAAGATGGTGCCTTTGTTGCCCGTCGCGCCGCTCTTGCGCCCGGTCTCGGCCGCCGTGGCGTCGTTGGCGATGAGGAGCGTTCCGCCGAGCAGACGGATGCCGGCACTGATGTTGTTATCGTTGCCGCTGAGGATATATGTGCCAGTGCCCTCCTTGATGAGGCCTACGGTGTTGCCTGACGTCGAGGCGTGGATTGTTCCCGCCAGGACGGCGTCGGTGTTGGCCGCGCCGACAATATAATAGGACCCGGCCGTGCTCTTCTTGTAGTATCCGTCGAGTGTCGAGCCGGCTTTGGTGTCGAGATGTCCGAAGCGGATGCCGCGCGTGCCGGACTCAACGGCAATCGTCGCCCCGTCGTGGAGCGTGACACGGCTGCCGGCGAACACTTCGTTGCAACGTGAGGCGTCAAGATTGTCGGGCTGGAACGTGCCGCTGCTCAGCAGCAGACCGTAGAAGTCGCAGCTCGGGGCCACCTCCTTATAGGGATAGATGCTGACCTCGCCGCGCATGGCCGACCAGTCGGGAGTGGTCGCGCCCTTGCTTGACTGCGTTCCGATGTACGACCGTTCTCCACCGGCGTAGATGTTGAGCCGGCCGCTTCCGGCCACCTTTCCCGTCCATTCCGAATATCGCGACGTCCTTACATTGACGGTCGTGCCGGCCGGAACGAAGATGTTGTCGCTGATGGTGCGGTAGGAGTTTGACGTGTTGGCCGAGCAGTAGTCGAGCGTCCCGCCGTCTTCCGGCGTCAGATAGTCGTCATATTCTCCCTCCATGCGGATGTTGTCGATGTAGTAGTCGGTGTTGTTGTGGTGCAAGCCCAGCCTTATGACATCCTCGGTGTTGGTTTCCGCTGCCGGCAGGAGGCTGTATCTGCGGCTCTGCCACACGCCCTTGTCGCCCTGATAGGGATAGCCTTCGTCGCGGTAGACCTCCTGAGCGCCCACGAAGACGGCAAACTGTTTCCAGTCGTCGGCGTCGGCCTCACTGCGCAGGATATCGCATGTCACCCTCGGATAGCGGTCGGTCAGCGCCCGTCCGCGCAGTTCTGTCGGAAGGACAAACTCGGGGTGGCATCCCCATTCCCTGAGCACGATGTGCAGCACCTTGTTCGTGGCATCCTTGGGGTCGGTCTCCACCGTTGCCGTCGATGCGATGTCACCGTTGCCGTTGTGCCAGAGTTTCCACGTCGTGCCCACGGGATAGCTCTCGAAGTCGCACACGGTCAGGGGTACGGCATTCATTGCCACGGCCGTCATGGCAGCCGCAGCAAAACAATAGATTTTCTTTCTCATTTTCAACAATGTCTGAATCCTTTTTTAGGTTTGATTAGTTATGATTCTTTATAGTAGTTGCAAAATTAGTTATATATGGCTTTATATGTGCAGTGCTTTCTCTTAATTAACGTTTCTTAATGGCATATAATGTCCAAATCCTTGCGTATTTCGCTTTTTTTCGCGAATATTGCAGGATAAATCAATGGCAATAATAATACATTCAGCCTCTTTCTGAAAACAATAAAAACCAATTGGACGATGATACAACAGACACAATTCACCCTTCCCGCCAGCCGCCGCGGCTGTCATCTCGTGACCCGCGAAATCCTCTCGCGGCTGCCCTCGCCGCTTCCCGAGGCGGGCCTTCTGAACCTCTTCGTGCGCCACACATCATGCGCGCTGACCATCAACGAAAACGCCGACCCCGACGTGAGGAGCGACATGGAGAAGATAATGAACCGCGTCGTGCCGGCCGACCAGCCCTATTACGACCACGTCATGGAGGGCTCCGACGACATGCCGGCCCATGCCAAGAGCTCGCTTTTCGGTGTCAGTCTGACCATCCCTATCGCCGGCGGGCGCCTCGCTCTCGGCACGTGGCAGGGCATCTATCTGTGTGAGTTCCGCGACTTCGGCGGCCCGCGCACCATTGTTGCCACCGTCTACCAATAATCCCCCTGCCCATGGACAAACCCTCCGGTTTCTGGGACATACCCCTTAAAGTCGCTTTCGGCTATGCGGTGCTGCTCGCCGTGTCGGCCTTCGCCGTCGTGCTCGTATGGGACTACAGCCGTTCGGCGCTGAGGCTGACGGACATAGCCCGCCGTACCGACATGCGCCGTGAGGCTATGGACGGTCTCGTCCACGGCATACTGCGCATGGAAAACGCCGAGCGCGCCATCTTCATGGGCCACACCGGACGTGGCGACGACTACTGCCGGCTGACCGACACTGTTCTTGTGAGGGCCGACAGCCTTGCGGCGCTACTCTCCGACACGCTCCAGCGCCGTCGTGTGGACACGCTTCGGACGCTGCTGGTGAGCAAGCGCGAGAACACTCTGCTGCTTCTCAAGGCCATGTCCGATGACGCACGGGCCAGTCTTTATGAGCGCAAGGCCGAACGGCTGCGCAGCGGGCGCGACTCCATGGTCGTCCACCGGGACATGGCCCGCAAGGTGGACGAGAAGCGCGTGACATACGTTGTCGAGAAAACCAGCCCCACGTTCCTCGGCCGTCTGGCCGACGCTTTTCGTCGCTCACGCTCCGACACCACCGCCACGACCGTCGACACCGTTTCCGCCGTAACCGACAGCATCCGCCAGCGGATAGACCTTGCCGAACCCGTGGCCGAGGTCCTGACCGACGTGGGACGGGCGGAGGAAAACATGCGCCGTGACCGCCGTGACCGCATACTCCGCCGGAGCGAGGCCCTGCTGGCCACCGGCATGCAGCTGACCGAACGCACCGAGCGGCTGATGGACGACATCGGACGGGCCGAGACGCACCGGATGCGTCAGCAGGCCGTGCGCAACAGCGACAACCGCCGTGAAGCCACCGTGCGCGTCTGGATTCTGGCTGCCCTCGCCGTGGTCGTGGCGACGGTCTCGTTTGTCTTCGTCTGGCGTGACAACCGCCGTGCGGAGCGTTATCGTCGGAGTCTGGATGAAGCCCGCCGTCGCGCCGAGAACCTTCTCCAGCAGCGCGAACGGCTGCTGCTGACCGTCAGCCATGACATCAAATCGCCCGTGGCGGCCATCTCCGGCTTCACCGAGCTGCTCATGCCCCATGTCAGCGACGCCCGTCCCCGGGCTTTCCTGGATAATATAAGGAGCAGTGCGCTCCATCTGCTGCGCCTCGTCGGTGCGCTGCTCGACTATCACCGGCTGGAACAGGGGCGGCTGGAGGTGCGCTCCGTCAGCTTCTCGCCGGCTCAGCTGGTAGCCGACTGCGTGGAGAGCTTCCGTCTGCGGGCCGAGGAAAAGGGGCTCGCGATTGTGTACAGCTGCGCCACGACGATGCCGCCGACGTGTCTCGGCGATGCTTTCCGCATACGTCAGATAGCGGAGAATCTCATCGGCAACGCCGTCAAATATACCGATTCGGGGAGCGTCACCGTCACGGCCGATGTAGCCTCCGGCCGTCTCGTGCTGATCGTGGCCGACACGGGCCGCGGCATGACAGAGGATGAGAGCCGCCGGATCTATGACGCTTTCACCCGGTTGCCCGGTGCGCAGGGTATCGACGGGGTGGGACTGGGGCTTTCCATCACACGCGAGCTGGTCACGCTTCTCGACGGCACGATAGACCTCGACACGGCCCCCGGCCGCGGCAGCACCTTCACCGTCAGCATTCCGGTTGCCGTGGCCGATGCCTCACCGCTTTCTTCACCGGCTGTGCAGTCTTCACCGGCGTCGTCGGCAGTCGACGGACCGGCTCTTCCCGACAGTCTGAGCGTCTTGGCGGTCGACGACGATGCCCTTCAGCTTCAGCTGCTCCGCGAAATGCTTTCCTCGCTGTCGGCCTCACGCTGGGAGGTGGTGACATGTTCTGACGTTGACGAGATGTGGACCAACGTAGCAACGGGCCGTTTCTCTGTGCTGTTCACCGACATAGAGATGCCTGCCATGAACGGTTTTGAGATTGCCGCACGCCTCGGTGACGCTGTTCCGGCTGGCTCACGCTTGCCCGTGGTGGCCATGACGGCCCACGACGCTATCAGCGACGCCGACTTCCTGCGCGCCGGTTTCGCCGCCTGTCTGCACAAGCCGTTCACCGCCGCAGAGCTGACGGACGTCATCCGCCGTGTCACAGGGCATGGTGATGGAATGGCGCCGGAGGCTGATACCTCTTCTTCGGTATTGCCGTCGGCGGTAGAAGTATCTTCTTCCGTATCATCACCGTCGCTTGATGGAACATCTTCCGTATCATCACCGTCGTCGTCCGCTCCGGTTTCTTCTCTTCGCTTCTCCGCCCTGACGGCATTTGCCGATGGCGACGAGGACGCCGTGAGGGAAATCCTGACGAGCTTCCGGACGCAGACCGCTGCCGACGCAGCCGCCATGCACCGTGCCGCCGAGACGCAGGACATACAGGCGGCGGGCGCGCTGGCCCACCGTCTGATACCGGTTTTCACGATGCTCGAATCGCCCGTGGTACCGGTCATGCGCCGCCTCGCCGACGCACGCCATGCCGTGGATGTTCCGGTGGAGTGGGGCGAATGGTGCCGGGAGGTGACAGAAGAGCTGGAGGCGGTGATGAATTCCTGATTCAAGACTCGTAATTCAAAAACTTTTCTTATCTTTGCAGGATATATTTCATTGAAAAAAATGGAACGGATACTGATTGTAGAGGATGACCTCACCTTTTCGACAATGCTCCGCACGTGGCTCGGCAAGAAAGGTTTCGCCGTCGAAACGGCGGGCCGCGTTGCTGCTGCGATGGCGTTGTTCGGAGGTGGCGGTAAGGGCAAAGGGAAGAACGGAGGCGATTTCGACCTCGTGCTTTCCGACATGAGGCTGCCCGACGCCGACGGCCTGCGGCTGTTGGAATGGCTGCGCGGACGCGGTGACGGTGTGCCGTTCATCGTCATGACGAGCTATGCCGAGGTCCAGAATGTCGTGCTGGCCATGAAGGCTGGTGCCGACGACTATATTGCCAAACCTCTGCAGCCGGACATTCTCCTTCAGAAAATCAATGACGCGCTCGCCAAACGCTCTTCCGGCGCAACATCGGCAGCGAAGACAGTGACGCCGGCGGCGAAGACCGTGGTTTCATCGGCAAAGACCGCACCGGCAGTATCGGCTGCCGCGGCGCGGGAAGACGGTTTCATCGAGGGAACGAGCGATGCCGCACGGCGGTTGTACGGCTATGTAGGGCTGGTGGCTCCGACCCCGATGTCGGTTCTCATCCTCGGTGCAAGCGGTACGGGAAAGGAATATGTGGCACGCCGCATACACGCCATGAGCCGCCGCAGTGACGGGCCGTTTGTCGCCATCGACTGCGGAGCGATACCCCGCGACGTCGCAGAATCAGAGCTGTTCGGCCATGTGAAAGGCGCTTTCACCGGTGCCGTGGCCGACCGCCGCGGCGCTTTCGTCGCGGCAGAGGGCGGAACGCTGTTCCTCGACGAGGTGGGAAACCTGAGCTACGACATACAGGTGAGGCTGTTGCGTGCCCTCCAGGAACACCGTGTACGGCCGGTGGGAGCGGCTGAAGAAATCGCCGTCGATTTCCGGCTGGTTTGTGCCACAAACGAAAATCTGGCTGCTGCCGTGGCCGCCGGCACGTTCCGTGAAGACCTCTACCACCGTATCAATGAGTTTACGATACAGATGCCGGCACTGCGGGACCGCAGCGAGGACCTCTATCTGTTCGCCGACCTGTTCCTGCGCCAGGCCAACAGCGATCTGGAATTGTCCCTATCAGGCTTCTCTCCCGATGCTTCGGTGCTGCTCGCCCGCCACTCGTGGCCCGGAAATCTGCGCGAACTGAAGAATGTGGTCAGGCGCGCCGCACTGCTGGCACAGTCGGGTGTCGTCGGCCGGCAGCATGTCGAACAGGCTATGGCCGCCACGGCCGTTCCGCAGCAGGATCGCCCCATGACCGCCTCAGTCCATCCGGCTGCTCCTGCCACAACGCCGATAGCCCCGCTCCACGACGCCGGAACGGAGGCGGAGCAGATCCGCCATGCCCTGCAGGCTACGAACGGCAACAAGAGTCTCGCCGCGCGGATGCTCGGAATAGACCGCAAGACGCTCTACAACAAGCTGGAGAGGTATGGCATCAGCGTCTGACAAACGCGCAACAGGCCTCGCTTTTACGGTTTCCGGAATACAGTATATAAAGTTGATTCATGCGCTTTTGCAGGGGAAAAAACAATAATATGTCCCTGCAAAAGCGCATGAATCAGCTTTATATATAACCTCACAACATCTTTTTTCCTGTTCTTAAACTGTGGATATCATCGTCGGTTGTGACCCACCTCCACACCATTCCACACGTCGCATGTGGAAAAACTCCACACTATTCCACACCTTTCCACACTTTTATTCATGCCCGTTTTGTGCCCGTATTGCTTCTATCTTCCACAGAATCAGGTGCTTCCGTTGTGTGATGTATTTCTGGCACGGCTATTGCCTTTATATCATCAGAAACATTTGATTTATTAATTTTAAAATAGGAGAAAGTATGAAGAAGTTAGTTATGATGGCAATTCTTGCCGTAGCGATGGTTTCAGTAAGCAGTGCATTCACATCTAACGGCCGTTCCGCAGTGAGCGATGAACCGGTGAAGAACGATACAGTCAAGACAGAGTGCAAGAAGGAATGTAAGGAAGAATGTCCCGAGAAAGCCGCGGCTGACACAGTAACGGTTGCTCCTCAGGCACAGGCTGAGACTGCCGAATGATGTGTCGCATGACGGCATAATTGTATTTAGAGAAAAAGAATAGAATTCAACATGTCTGAGATTCACCGCCGCAGGTGTGCCAGTGATGGTATGCCCGCGGCAAACTTTTTAAATGAAGAACATAAATTAAGTGAAGAATGAAGAGTGAAGAATTTGCTGCCGCCGTTCCCAGGTTGCTTTACAATGATGCCTCGTGGGAACGGCGGCAGCAAATTCTTCACTCTTCACTCTTCATTCTTCACTTAATTATGATTATCTTTGCCGCAGAAAACATTCAAATGGTATGGAATGAAGACTAAACGTTATCAGACAATATCCATTCGTAGTCTGGCGGCAGGATTGCTTGCTGCCTCATTGACGGCCTTCTTGCCGTGTCAGGCGCAGGAGAAAAAGGCCGCGGCGAATATAGGAGTGAGCATCGGGCGACATGCTGTGGACGGCTCGCTCGTAAGCAACGTCAACGTCGGACTGTTTGCCAACGTCGATACGTTGCGCGGAGTACAACTTTCGGCGCTCACCGGTGTGACCCGAAGGGAGATGCGCGGTGTCAACATTGCGGCACTCTCGACGGTGAACCACGGCACCGGCAGCGGTCTACAGCTGGCCGGAGCGGTCAACGCCTCCGGCGACGTCATGCGCGGCGTGCAGCTGGCGGGCATTGCCAACGTGGGCCATGACTTCAACGGCCTACAGATAGCCGGACTGACCAACGCCTGTACGAAACCGATGCGCGGCATCCAGCTCAGTGCGGTGACGAACATCTCGATGGGTGTGCGCCGCGGCATGCAGATTTCCGGTGCCGCAAACATCTGCTCGTCATACATGCGCGGCATCCAGGCGGCGATATACAACTATGCCGATACGCTCAACGGGTCGCAGGTGGGACTGTTCAATGTCTGCGTGAGCCATCCCCGCGGCGTGCAGGTGGGTATTATCAACTACAGCCGCGACACGCTGGCGAGAAAAATCGGACTGGTCAACGTCAATCCCTCAACGCGTATGGACTTCATGGTCTACGGCGGTTCGTCGGTGAAGACAAACTTTGCCGTGCGTTTCCGCAACCGCAGCACATACAACATAATCGGCTTTGGAACCCACTATATGGGCTTTGATGAAGATTTCTCCGGTGCCGTGTTCTACCGCATCGGACAGTATTTCATGCTCACGCCGCGCCTTTCCCTGAGCGGTGACCTGGGCTTCTATCACGTTGAGACTTTCGCCAAGAACTCCTCCGGAAGCCCCGACCGCCTCTACTCGCTGCAGGCGCGGATCAATCTCGACTGGCAGCTGGGCCGCACGCTCGGCGCCTTTGTCTCCGCTGGATATGGCGACACGCGATATTACTGTCACTCACGGCGCTACCGCGACCGTGCAATCATTGAGGCGGGGCTGTCGTTGAAGTATAACAGGAAATGAACATGACGATGAAAAGACGAACGACAATATGCATACTCATAGCCGCAATGCCGTTGATGGCCGTTGCGGCGGAAACATCAGACATAATAACGGAGACCCCAGACATAATAACGGAGACTTCTGATATAATAACGGAGACAACAGAAACGCCCACGGCGAAAATATCCGATACCCCCGCGACCGTTCCGGCAGCACTTACGCCGGAGGCCGTGGACAGCATGGCGGCCCATTATCTCCGTCTCGTGACGGAGGAAGACGCCACGGGAAGTCCCACGGCCATGGCGTCAGCCCTTGCCGATGGCAGAATTTCCACGGAAAAGGACATGCCTTTTTTGAGAAGTGGGGACAATATTCTAACCTCCGCCAACCCTTCATCCCCCCTTGGGGGGACCGAGGGGGGCCGTCACCCCTGGCTCGCTGCGGCCGAAGTAGTGGGCATCAACGCCTTCGTAATGTGCTTCGACCGCTTTGTTCTCGACGCCGAATACGCCAAAATCAACCTTCACACCATCCATAACAACCTCAAGACGGGTTTCGTCTGGGACAACGACCAGTTCTCCACCAACCTTTTTTCACATCCTTATCACGGCGGACTCTACTTCAACGCCGCCCGCAGCAACGGTCTCGACTTCTGGCAGTCGGCCCCCTATGCCTTCGGCGGCAGCCTGATGTGGGAGACTGTCTGCGAGACGGAACCGCCGGCCATCAACGACCTGATGGCCACTACAATAGGCGGAATTGCCATAGGAGAGGTCACCTACCGCGTCAGCGACCTTATTTACGACGACAGCAAGCGCGGTATGGCCCGTTTCTGGCGCGAGTTTCTCGGCACGGTGGTCTGTCCGATACGCGGTCTGAACCGCATCATCCGCGGCGAGGCGTGGCGCGTCAGACGTGACGGTGGAGGCCTTTATCACGACTACGACCGGCTGCCGGTGGGCCTGACGCTGTCCGCAGGAATGCGCTATCTGGCTGACGACAACGCCCTGTTCCGCGGCGAGACCAATCCCTATGTCAACGTCAGCCTTATCTACGGCGACCCTTATGACGAAACGACGAACCGTCCGTATGACTATTTCACGGCCGACGTGACCTTCGGAATGAGTTCCAACCAGCCTCTTATCAGCCGTGTCCATCTGCTCGGACAACTGTGGAGCGCACCGGTCTACTCCGCCAACGGCATGCAGGCGGAGTTCGGCCTCTTCCAGCATTTCAACTACTACGACTCCCAGCCCGTCAAGGACGGCACCAGCCTCGTTCCGTTCCGCATTTCAGAAGCCGCTTCGGTCGGTCCGGGACTTCTCTACCATTTCCCCGCGGTGGGCAATCTGGCGCGTCTGGAGCAGCGCATCTTCCTCAGCGGAATACTCCTCGGAGGTTCGCTGAGCGACTATTATGCCGTCATCGACCGCGACTACAACATGGGAAGCGGCTACAGCATGAAGGTCCACACGCTGATGGACTTCGGCCGTTACGGTTCTTTCTTCCTCGGAGCAGACCTCTACAACATCTATACGTGGAAGGGATATGAGTCGCAGGACCTCCGCACGGTCAATCCGCTTTATCTCAACGCACAGGGTGACAAGGGCAACGCGCTTCTCTTCGTGCTCACGCCGAGGCTCCAGCTGGCCCTCACGGACAACCTCAGCCTCGACCTGTCGGCGTCCTATTACTTCCGCGAGACCCACTATTCTTATCATGACGACGTCCGGGCACGCACGTTCACGACGCAGATAGGACTGGCGTGGAGCCTGTAGAACGACCGCGGGGAAGCGCCCATGAACGCCCGGTTTTCTTTTTCGCATCTATTACGCGGCCTGTGTAACATCGTTACATGGCCCGCGTAACACTGTTACATGGCCCGTGTAACACTGTTACATGGCCCGTGTAACACCGTTACTTGAGCCGTGTAACAAATCCGTTGCGCCCAAGAGGGCAGCGAGCGCACTGTCCCATACATCCGGTGTTGTCATTCCAAATGTCGGATGAATCCGAAATTTTGTCTGCAAAACGAAGTCGCCGTTACATTTTTTAGCTTTTTTAGTCTGAAAACCAACGTATTATGAGTAAAAATAAGTATCTTTGCGCTGTTTAATTCGGATTAACATGAAAATAGCATTAATCGGCTACGGCAAGATGGGCAGGATGATTGAGCAGATAGCCCGCGGCCGCGGCCATGAAATAGTGAGCATCATAGATGTAGACAACCAGCAGGACTTCGACAGTCCGGAGTTTGCCTCGGCCGATGTGGCCATCGAGTTCACCGCGCCCCACGTGGCCTACGACAACTATCTGAAGGCTTTCGCGCGCGGCGTGAAGGTGGTGAGCGGCTCGACGGGATGGATGAAGGACCATGGCGACGACGTGCGCCGGATGTGCGAGAAAGAGGGGAAAACGCTATTCTGGGCTTCAAACTTCTCCGTTGGCATGGCCGTATTCTCGGCCGTCAACCGCTATCTGGCACGCATCATGAACGGTTTTCCGCAGTATGACGTGCGTATGGAGGAGGTCCACCACGTCCACAAGCTTGACCATCCCAGCGGAACGGCAATCACTCTTGCCGGCGAAATCACTGAGGCCGTCGACCGGAAGAACTCCTGGACCGTCGGCACGCTGACACAGCCGGACGGTACGGTGACGACGGAAAACACGCCTGCCGCCGACCAGCTGGCCATCGACAGCATACGCCGCGGCGAGGTGCCGGGAATCCACACTATCAGCTATGACAGCGATGCCGACTGCATCACCATCACCCACGACGCCCATTCGCGCCGCGGATTTGCCCTCGGGGCGGTGCTGGCTGCCGAATATACGGCCACTCACAGCGGTCTGCTGACAATCAACGATATGTTTAAGTTTTGAGTTTTGAGGATTTATCGCGGCTTCGCCGTTTAGGAGTCAAAGATTTGCTTTCGTCCGGTCTGTGACCGCTTGCAGGGCAGGAACTCCTGAGCGACAGCAGGTAGCGATAAATCCTTTAATGCCTCTAACTCCTAAAATAAAGAAAGAAATATGAAAAAACAATGGTTGAAGTTCATTGTCGTCCTGGTGCTCTATCTCGCCTTCCTTGTTTGGGTGAAGAGCTGGCTGGGACTCATCGTCATACCATTCATTTACGACGTCTATATCACCAAGAAAATCAAATGGCAGTGGTGGAAGGACTCCCTTAACCCAATGGTGAGGTTTGTCATGTCGTGGGTCGATGCCATCGTGTTCGCCCTCGTGGCCGTCTATTTCATCAATCTGTTCTTCTTCCAGAACTACGTCATACCCTCCAGCTCGCTGGAGAAGTCGCTTCTGACCGGCGACTACCTCTTCGTCAGCAAGATGAGCTACGGCCCGCGCATACCGCAGACGCCGCTCACCATGCCCCTGACGCAGCACACGCTGCCCGTTCTTGACTGTCCGTCGTACATCAAGTGGCCGCAGTGGGACTACCGCCGCGTCGAGGGACTGGGCAAAGTCCGGCTCAACGACATCGTGGTCTTCAACTTCCCGTGCGGCGACACCATCTGCACGGCACCGGAAGTGAGGGATCAGGATTACTATCAGATATGCTATCAGATTGGTTACGGGCTCAATCCGCCGGCCGTCGACCTCGATTCGCTCAGTCCGACGGACCTCCGCAGCTACTTCGACTATATCTACGCCGATGGCCGTGAATACGTTCTTAGGAACCGTGCGCAGTACGGCGATCTGGCAACACGCCCCGTCGATCGTCGCGAGAACTACGTCAAGAGATGTGTCGGACTGCCCGGTCAGACGCTCCAGATACGCGACCGCATCGTCTATCTCGACGGAAAGGCAAACAAGGAACCGGACAATGTTCAATATACATACTACGTCCGGCTGCTTCAGGCGCTGCCCGACGAGCTGATGAAGGACCTCGGAATAACGAATGAGGATCTCGCGTGTCTCAACATGGCCGGCTATATTCCGTTGACAAAACGTGCCTACGACGAACTGTCACGGCGCAAGGACCTCGCGGAAATCCTCGGCCCGGTGACCGAACAGGATTCCCGTTTCACCTATCCGCTCAACGGTAACAAACACTGGACGGTCGACAACTACGGTCCGGTGTGGATTCCCAAGAAGGGCGGGACAATAAAGCTGACGATGGACAACATCGCCGTCTACGAGCGGCCGATACGCGTCTACGAGGGCAACGACCTCCGGATAAGCGACGGGCGCATCTTCATCAACGGCAAGGAGACATCGGAATACACCTTCCGGATGGACTACTACTGGATGATGGGCGACAACCGCCACCGCTCTGCCGACTCGCGCATCTGGGGATTTGTTCCTGAAGACCATATCGTGGGCAAGCCGATTTTCATCTGGTGGTCCAGCGATCCCGACCGCGGAGGTCTCGACGGCATCCGCTGGAGCCGTCTGTTCCGCATGGTGGACAACATCAGATAACGCCCGAAGCGGCCCGGCCGCGACGGACAGCTGTGATAACATAATCAGAAAAGACATGAAAGCCTGTGTAAAGTTCGTCCTGACACTGGTGGCCGCGGTAGTGCTCACCATGGCGTTCCGCGCACTGGCTTTCACTGTCTGTACAGTCCGCGGTTCGGCGCTCCGGCCGGAGTTCATCTCCGGCGACCGTCTTCTGGTCAACCGCTGGAGCTACGGGCTGCGCACGGGGCGCATGGGAGGGCTGTTCCGCTACGGCCGTATCTGCCGCAGTGCAATCCAACGGGGCGACATCGTGGCTTTCGACAGTCCTGCGGACTCCCTGTCGGGAGTTTTTGTGGCCCGTTGCCGTGCCGTCCCGGGAGATACCCTGGATATTGGTGACGGTCCCGTCATTGTTCCGGGAGCCGTGACATGCGCCGATCAGGAATACTATCTGATGGAGACCGTGGGCGGCACGGGCAAATCGGCCTCACGTCCGCTCGGCCTCGTGCCCGAGAGCAGCATCATCGGCCGGGTCTGTATGATTGTCTACAGCCACGACGACAGCTATCCTGTCTATGACGGTTATGTCAGCGGCAGGACGATGATATTAAAATAAGTCAGAGGTAAGAGAAGTCGGAGTGAAGAGTAAAGAGTGAAGACCTCTCTTGCCTCTTCACTCCGACATTTATATGAAGACATGAACGCACTTCTTTCAATGACATATTTCGGTCCCGTGCAGTGGTATCAGAAGCTCCACCGCCACGAAACCGTATTCATAGAGCAGCACGACAGCTACGGTAAGCAGACATACCGCAACCGCTGTGTCATAGCCACGGCCAACGGGCTGCAGTCGCTCACAGTGCCCGTGGAGCGCTCGGCAGACGCATCAGGCTCGGACTGTGGCGCGCGTATCAGTGACCACGGCAACTGGCGCCATCTCCATTGGCACGCCCTTATGAGCGCTTACAGCGAGACACCGTTCTTCGAATACTATGCCGACGACATCCGCCCGTTCTTCGAACAGCGCTGGGAGAGCCTCTACGATTTCGATATGGCCATCTGCCGCCGTATGTGCGAGCTGCTGGACATCCGGCCCGACATCCGCCTTACGACGGAATATGTCCGCCCGGCAACGCCGCAGACGTCTCCGCCGGCCGCTACTCTGTCCCAATCACAAGAGACGCCGCATTCCCCGTCGGCCGCTCCCGCCCTCCTGTCAGCCTCCTGTTTTCCGTCTCCCGGCGTCCTCGACCTGCGCGACACCATCAATCCCAAACATCCCCTTCCCGACGCCGATTTCGTTCCGCGCCGCTACTATCAGGTGTTTGAGCGCAAACACGGCTTCCAGCCCAACCTCAGCATTCTCGACCTGCTCTTCAACATGGGGCCGGAGAGCATACTGTATCTTTGAGGCGAAGAGAGAGATTTGTTTATGATATATTCGAATAAGTGAAGTGCCCCCCAAAAAGTCGGATTAAAACTTTTTTGGGGGGCGTGACGTATTAGAATATAAGGGTTGTGGGGCGGGCGGGGGAGAAAAACAAGCGGGCGACGGGCGGTGTGTGTCTTT
>CAMWVS010000055.1 GCA_947177775.1 uncultured Prevotella sp. | reverse complement strand
CGAAATGGAAATACAACAAAATAGTCATGATTTCGCTGTCAGACAACGAGGCTTGGCGGTGTCTACGCCTGACCACACTGTGGTCTTCAAGCAAATTTCCTGTATAGCAAATTTCGGCTTGATCCATTAATTTTGTGTTAGTTTCCCCTGCCTTACGGTTTTTATACAATCATTCGTTTTGTCACAACTGTAATTGCAGGATGCTGGGCATATAACGCGAGTTCGGGATAAGAAACTTTCCCGAACTCGTGTTAATATTGAAATGTGAATAGAATTGTCCCGTCTCGGAAAGACGAGTCTATGATATGCCGACAACGTAGGAAGGCGGAGATCACTGTCTCGGCCCGTGGACTGCTGGCCAACGGAGAGTGACACAATGGCTACATCTGCGAAAGATGGAGGCGGCGTAAGAATATGGAGTGGCTGACATGGCAAAAGTGGGTACAGCGAAGCCTACGGAGCACTCCGCTCAGGCTATCAGACACTCGGTGTTTAGACGACTCTTCAATACTGGCAGTGTGGCCAGCTGTAGTGCAGACTTGTCAAATGCCGCTGACCACATTGCCTCAATAGGCTCTGTTTCGCTTGCGACCATCTATGCAAAACTGTTGCGCCTCTCGCAGTTTGTCAAGAGATTTTGTAATATATAGCAAATAGAATTGTAATTTGGTTCCGTTTTGTTTGGTATGATTAATAAAAATCACTGCCTTTGCAGCTATGAAGATTATAGCAAGGCAACAGTATATTGAGCATATTCGGAGATTTATCGGGAAGGGGATGATAATTGCTCTTACCGGGCAGCGTCGTGTTGGCAAGATATATAATCCGTCAACTCGTCACGGAGATTGAAGCCGATAATCCGGATGCCAATATCGTATATATCAATAAGGAGAAGACAAAGTATGCCGACATCAGAAATGCAGATGATTTGTCGCGATAGCTTGACAGCAAATTGAAAGAGGGTACAGATAATTATCTGCTCATTGACGAGGTGCAGGACATCGAAGGGTTTGAGAATGTCCTCCGTAGTCTGGATTTCGACGAGAAGTGTCAGATTGTCGTGACCGGCAGTAATGCGAAGATGCTGTCGTCGGAACTATCCACATACCTTGGCGGTCGATATATAGAGATTCATATTCAGAGTCTTTCATACCGTGAGTTCCTGACCTTTCATGGTCTTTATGATTCAGATGACGGCCTTCATAGATATCTTGGACTCGTTAGACCGGAGGTCTCGGACTTTCGGCAATCTTGCTCAATATCTGTTTGTAATCGATAAAATCTTCTTGACAGAATACTTATTCATCATATATCATGCAGATATTGATAGACGGTTGATTTATATTTACAAAAATGAATCTTCTGGAATTCTCGTTTTAGCTCATTTTTGAGGGCATTTTACGGCCGTAAAGGCCTCCCGGCTTGTGTTCGCTGTGTGGCGGAATGCTGATTTTGGAGATGTTTCATAGCAAGGAGGGCCTTACGGCTTTTCCGTAGCAGAGATTTGTGACGTTTTGAGGTAGCTGTTTTTGTCCGGAAAAGATACTTTCTTCTTGCCGTAAGGGCCTCCTTGGGTCGTCGCGGGGCCGCTTTCGTCATGCAACGGTGGCCTTGTTGCATTGCAACGGAGCCACCGTTGCAACCCCGGGAGGGCCTTACGGCAGGGTAGGGACAAGGGATTTGGATCGTGGTGAGATGGGGTGTGGTTGTAAGTCGTTGGTAATTAGGTGATTGAGAAATATGTAAATAAAACATCGCGAATTTCTCTTACTTTTTAATACGCGCGAGATTTGAAAATTTGAAGTCGTGGCCGCTTTTTTTTGAAAAGTCCATGCTCTCGCGGGCGTTAAATTCGGAATTTTGATGACAGCGATGTGGATGTCTACAAAGGGAAGGAGAGGAGGAAAATGGATACGGATTGCGGATGCTGCGGATGATGAATAGTGGGGCGATGTATGGGTGATGGAATGTGGATTATGCAATCATGCGCAAACGCCACTACGACAGGATGCAGAACGGCGATGTATGGGTGATGGAATGTGGATTATGCAATGGCGCAGCTGGTTTTAGGCGAGCTATTCCACGTTACTCTTGAATCCCGAATATCCTTATAAATAATGATTGTGCACTTGCTCCGGAAGCACTACCTTTGCACCCGTAATCAAGAGCAAGACAACGAGCAATGAACGCAAACAATTTTATTTCGTGCCTGGCGGGACTTTTTTCCTTATCCCTTCCGGCTTTCGCAAGTTCGTCAGAAACAGCTGGAAACGCGGTGGCGGCAGGATGTGTGTCGTCTGTAGAAAATGCGGCATCAGCAGAAAAAGCACAGGCGACAGAATCAGAAAACGCATTGTCGGCAGAAGCCGTGGCCGACACGTCGCGGGTGGTAGACCTTGACGAGCTGACCGTTGTTGCCCAGCCGAAGGAAGCCGGTCGTCTCCGGAGTCTGCCGGTTAGCAGCAGTGTGGTCACCGGGCGCGAAATGTTTTCGCTCGGAGTGACCGACCTCAGCAGCCTTTCGGCCTATGTTCCTTCGCTCAGCGTTCCTTCATACGGTTCGCGTCTGACTTCTTCCGTGTATGTGCGCGGAATAGGTTCGCGCACGGGCAGTCCGGCCGTCGGCGTCTATTATGACGGCATGCCGTTGTTGTGCAAAAGTGCCATCAACAGCCATTTTTATCAGACCGACCGCGTCGATATACTGCGCGGACCGCAGGGAACGCTCTACGGAATGAATTCCGAAGGCGGCATTGTGCGCATCTATTCAAAAAATCCGCTCAGCTATCAGGGAACGGACCTGCGGCTTAGCGGAAGCACGGAGCCTGGCGGAGGCGTGGAGCTGGCTCACTATCACCGGCCAAGCGACAAACTGGCTTTCTCTACGGCAGGATATTATAACGGTGGCCGCGGTTTCTTTCGTAACGCCAATCTCGGCGGGCGTGCCGACCTGCTGAATGAAGCCGGCGGGCGTGCCCGTCTGATATGGCTTCCCACGTCCCGCCTGACAGCCGACCTGACGGCCGACTATCAGTATGTCAATCAGAACGGTTTTGCATACGGCGAATATCATCCTGACACGAAGACGTGGGACGAGCCGTCAATGAACATCATGAACGGATATCGCCGCCAGATGGTCAACACGGCCGTCAACGTGGCGTATGACTTCGGATGCGTGCGTCTGACCTCTGTCACGAGCTATCAGCATCTGGCCGACTTCATGCGGATGGACCAGGACTATCTGCCGCAGGACTATCTGCTTCTGGAGCAGCGGGAACGCATGAACGGTGTCGTTCAGGAACTGACGTTGAGCGGCCACGGGCATGGAATGTGGCGCCATACGTCGGGCGTCTTTCTCAGCCATCAGTGGATGAAGACGGACGCGCCGGTCTTCTTCGGCGACGTCATGAACAGCCGTATCATCGGGGCGATGGGAATGCCGGCGGCTGTGGCCGGCGCGATGACCTTGACGGACAACTGTGTTCCTGGAAGTTTTGACACGCCGTTCTCAAACATCGGCGTCTATCACGAGACCGACCTGCAACTGTCCGACCGCCTCACCGTCGTTCTCGGCCTGCGCTATGACTATCAGCGCACGTCCATCGACTATGCCACCGAAGCACGTTTCACGCTCGGCTATTCCGGCATGATGGCGGGCCGGCCTGTAGAGACCAGTCACACGTTCCGTTCCAGAATGGAGGGGGACGACAGCCATGAATATCACCAGCTGTTGCCAAAGTTCGGCGTGACATACGGGATGGGACGCAGCGGAAATATCTATGCCACGGTCAGCAAGGGCTTCCGTGCCGGCGGATACAATCTTCAGATGTTCTCCGACATATTCCAGACCGAACAGCGTTCGCTCGGCCGTCAGCTGATGCAACTGATGCGTGAGGACGTGACGGTGGACCATGGACCTGAAGACTATTTGCTCGTCAACAACACCATTTCATATAAACCGGAGACAAGCTGGAGCTATGAGGCCGGCGCCCACCTCAATCTTTTCGGCAACCGTATTCATGCCGATGTTGCCGCCTATTTCATGCAGATACGCAATCAGCAGCTTTCTGTCATGGCGGCGAACTACGGTTATGGCCGCATGATGGTCAATGCCGGTCGCAGCAGCAGTCTCGGTGCGGAGCTGTCCATGCGCGGCAGTGGTTTTGACGGCCGCATGACATGGGCTGTCGCATACGGTTTCGTTCACTCTACGTTCCGCAGCTACACCGATGTGGTAAGTGTCGATGATGGCGGTGAAGCGACAGGGGAGACCGGCGAAGCCGCTGGTGGAACTCATGAGGAGACACGCAGCTACCGTGGCCGTTATGTTCCGTTCATCCCCCGTCACACATTCAGCGCTACGGCCGACTGGCGTTTCCCCATATCGACGACCGGTCTGCTGCGTTCCATAACCCTCGGTGCCGATGTCTCCGGCCTTGGCAAGACGTGGTGGGACATTGATAACACAGCCTGCCAGCCATTTTATGCTACCCTTGGCGCTCATGCTGTGTTCCATCTGGGTTCCGTTCGTGTCCGGCTGTGGGGCCGCAACCTGACCGACACACGCTACAGCACGTTTCTCGTCAGCAGTTCCGCCGATGGGGTAGGGCGCCAATTTGCCCAGCGCGGGCTGCCCGTGCATGGCGGTGTCGACGTGAATATAACGCTGAGGTGAGAAACGTTGATGTTGGTGAAGAAATAGGATTGCTATTCTATTCAAAAAATATCCGAACGTAATGTTTTTTTTGATTGATGTCCTCATAAATTTTGAGGCTGCGGGTGAGAAATGGTTCTGACGTTTCTCATCCGAACTTACGGCAAAAATCGCAGCCCAGCCGGAATCCCTCTTCATATAGAGCTTCCAGCCGGTCGGCATCCTTGGTCATGCGGTCTACATCCATCGGACGCTGCGGCCGGATGCAGATGATGCGGCCTTCGTCTTCCATACGTTCGACGAGAGCCAGCTGTTCGTTATAGACGGCGATGCGCCGGCTCAGAGCCACACGCAGGCGGGGATATTTGCGATAGATGAATTTCGGAATCTTACGGTCTTTCCCGGTGTTGCGGTAGCCGCGGTTGCGGGTGCAGACGACCACATTGCGCTGATGGCCCTGCGCGATGGCACGCATGATGGGAATGCTGTCCACGATTCCTCCGTCGAGCATCGGAACACCGTCCACTTCAATAGTCTTGCAGACGTATGGCAGGCTGCTGCTGGCATGGACTATGTCTATAGCCCGGCGACGGTCGGACAGTTCGGAGAGATATTCGGCATTGCCGGTCAGGCAGTTTGTCGTGACAACCTCAAACGTGTCGGCATGGGAGAAGTAAGTGTCATAGTCGAACGGGACAAGTTCGTTTGGGAAACGCTCGTAGAGCAGTTCCGGGTCATAAATGCAACCGTGGGACACGAGCTGGCGCACACCAAGATAATCATACTTGACGAGCATGTCGATATTTGAGATGCGTGCACGCCGTGGCTGCCGGCTGATATATGACATGCCGTTGCATGCTCCTGCCGATACGGCTACGACATAGTGGAAATAGCGTTCGTTCTTCATAAAAGCATCAAGCACACCGCTTGTGAACACACCGCGCATGCCGCCGCCCTCAAGCACAAGCCCCGTATTTCTGTCTACCTGCATTGTTTTTTGTCTAAATTAAGTGCAAAGATACTTATTTTCAGCAAAAAAAGTATATCTTTGCAAAACAATCAAACGGTTTAAAAAGATTTATTTATCATTATATGTTCAATACTGAGACATACGTGCGCCGCCGCACAACGTTGAAACAACTTGTGAACAGCGGAATCATCATATTGTTCGGTAACAACGAATCACCGGCAAACTGTCCTGCAAACGCCTACTATCCGTTTCGTCAGGACTCTTCTTTCATCTATTATTTCGGTCTCCACCGCGACGGACTTGTCGGCGTCATAGACATTGACAATGACCGTGAAACGCTCTTCGGCAACGATATCGACATCGAGGATATTGTATGGTTCGGTTCTGTTGACAGCGTCAGCGATATGGCCGCACAGGCCGGCGTGGCCAATTCTGCACCGATGAAGGAACTGAAGACCATCTGCAACAAGGCGCTTGAACAGCACCGCAAGATTCATATTCTTCCCACATACCGCCATGACACGATGATTCAGGTCATGGACCTGCTCGGCATACACCCCGGACAGCAGCGCGAGGCGGCATCACAGGAACTGATAAAGGCGGTCGTGAAGATGCGCTCCACGAAGGAGCAACAGGAAATTGACGCCATTGAACAGGCCTGCGAGGTGGGCTACATGATGCACACGACGGCGATGAAGCTGACCCGTCCGGGCGTCACGGAGCGTTTCGTGGGTGGCCAGGTTGACGGTTTTGCCGGCTCCCACGCGCAGAAAGTAAGTTTCCCCACCATATTCACCCAGCACGGCGAAGTTATGCACGGAGGACCGTCAGACAGTCTGCTTGAGGCAGGACGGCTGACACTGTGTGACGCAGGATGTGAGCTGAACGACTATTGCTCCGACCACACCCGCACATATCCCGTGTCGGGCAAGTTCACGGAACGTCAGCTGGAGATATACAGGATTGTGGAGGAGTGTCACGACCATACGCTCAACGTAGCCCGCCCGGGCGTCAGATGGCTTGACGTTCATATGGATGTCTGCCGCCTGATGACCGAACGCCTGAAGGAAATCGGCCTGATGAAAGGCGACACGGAGGAAGCCGTAAGGGCCGGAGCCCACGCTATGTTCCTTCCCCACGGCCTCGGCCACATGATGGGCATTGACGTCCATGATATGGAAGCACTGGGACAGGAGTTTGTTGGTTTCGACGATGAAACCCGCCCGTCGACACAGTTCGGAACAAACTGCCTGCGCATGGGGCGGCGTCTGGAAGAGAATTTTGTCATGACCGACGAACCGGGAATCTACTTCATTCCCGCGCTCATTGACGAATGGCGCGCCAGCGGTCACTGCAAGGAATGGATAAACTTCGATATGCTGGAGACATACAAGGACTTCGGAGGCATACGCATCGAGGACGACATCCTGATAACGAAAGACGGCTGCCGCTTCCTCGGCAAGAACCGCATCCCATACCATCCTGCGGACGTGGAGAAATTCATGGAGGCATAAGCTGCCGGCCGGTTCACACAAAGACCGGTTCATAGAAAGAAAAGAAAGAAACATCAAATAATAAAAAACAAACATGAAGAAAGTTTTAACAATGTCTCTCATCGCCCTCATGGCCGTGGGAGCCAACGCACAGGAGAAGAAAGACTCCGTCAACAAGAACAAACCGGTGTTCACCACTATCAAGGAAAATCCTATCACAAGCATTAAGGACCAGAACCGCAGCGGCACTTGCTGGGCCTACTCGACACTGTCGTATTTCGAGAGCGAGATACTGAAGAAGTCAGGAAAGACCTACGACCTCTGCGAGTCGTTCGTTGCGAACAAGAACTATATGGACCGCGCCAAGCAGGTTGTCCGTCTCCATGGCGACTGCCAGTTCTCACAGGGCGGCTCAGCATACGACGTGCTCTACGTTCTCCAGAACTACGGAATCTGCCCTGAGGACGCCATGCCCTTCCCCGGAAGTCTCTACGGCGATTCGCTCCACAACTTCAACGAGTTCTTCGAGGTGATGACTCCCTACGTGACAGCCATCGCAAGAAGCGAGGCCAAGAAAATTTCCGGCCAGTGGAAAGTAGGTCTGCAGGGCATTCTCGACGCCTACCTCGGCAAGTGTCCCGAGACATTCAAGTATGAGGGCAAGACATATACTCCGCAGCAGTTTGCCTCAAGCCTCGGTCTTGACTGGAACGACTATGTGACCATCACCAGCTATACCCACCATCCTTTCTACACAGCGTTTGCCGTTGAGGTTCAGGACAACTGGCGCAATCCGCTGTCATGGAACGTTCCGATGGAGGACATGCAGCGCATCATCGACAATGCCGTTGACAATGGCTACACCATCGCCTGGGGAGGTGATGTTTCGGAAGACGGATTCACACGCAAGGGTACGGCCTACGCTTACGACATGAAGCAGGTTCAGAGCCTCACCGGAAGTGACGCCGCACGCTGGCTCCGCCTGACAAAAGACAAGAAGACCGAACTCTATGACTCTCTGGGATGCACGGCTCCCGAGATCGTGCCCACTCAGGAAATGCGTCAGGAGCGCTATGACAACTGGCAGCTGACCGACGACCACGGCATGCTCATCTACGGTGTGGCTAAGGACCAGTATGGAAAGGAGTATTACATGGTGAAAAACTCATGGGGTGAGTATGGCGACTACAAAGGTACATGGTATATGACCAAGACTTTCATCATTGCAAACACGATGGACTTCATGGTCAACAAGAATGCCATTCCCAAGGACATCCGCAAGAAACTCGGTATCTGATACTGATATCCGCATAAGTAACCGCGTACGGTTGTCCCTGCGAGGGGGCAGCCGTACTTCAACAAACGCTATATATACTATGATTATCAACACTTTATTAAAATTTTCGGGGGGGGGAGAAATATGAATGGCGGAAAGGATGAGGCCAGCGTATTTAAACAAAAGAGCCTTAAAGCTATCAAACGAAACCGCATACTAAGAAAAGTTCTCTTTTTCTCCATGGTGGCTATAGCCTCGGCTCTAATGATTGCAGTATTGATATCCTACGTACTCGATAAAGCTTAACGCATAAGAATGGCTATATGTGAAAAACAGACTGTGTGGCGCGATGAACATTTTTACGTTCATTGTGCCACACAGTCTTAATATACATCATGCGGCAGCCACATTACTTTTCTTTAAAAACTCAAAAACTTGCTCTTCAATTCGCATTTTCTTGTTTTTTATTCGTAACTTTACAAGCCATATCGCATGTTCACAGCAAAAGGGACTGCAACGGAATGGAAAAATGCCATGCGGCGTCCCAATGGGCACATATAATAAAAGAAAAGAATAAAAAAACAATATATTAATGCAATTCAAATGGAATTACGAACAACCTACACCAGAAAGACAGAAGGCAGCTAAGGAATTGGGAGAGAAAATCGGAATGAGTCCGATTCTTGCCAATCTGCTGATACAGCGCGGCATCAAGACGGAATCGGCGGCAAAAAGATTTTTCCGCCCGATGCTCAACGAGCTTATAGATCCTTTCTTGATGAACGACATGGACGTGGCCGTAGACAGGCTGAACGATGCCATGGGACGCAAAGAACGCATCATGGTCTATGGAGACTATGACGTGGATGGCTGTACGGCTGTGGCTTTGGTGTATAAGTTTCTGCAACAGTTCTATTCCAACATAGAATATTATATCCCGGACCGTTATGAGGAGGGATATGGTGTGAGCCATAAGGGAATAGAATATGCAAAAGAAACAGGTGTCAAACTTATTATCGTTCTCGATTGCGGCATTAAGGCTATCGGGGAGATTGCCTATGCCAAAAGCCTTGGCATAGATTTCATTATCTGCGACCATCATGTTCCGGACGAAGAGATGCCTCCGGCTGTGGCTATCCTCAATCCTAAACGACCGGACTCAACCTATCCTTTTCACCATCTGTCAGGATGTGGTGTCGGTTTCAAGTTTATGCAGGCTTTCGCCAAGAACAATGGAATCCCATTCTCAAGACTCATCCCACTGCTTGACTTCTGTGCCGTCAGCATAGCCTCCGACATAGTTCCCGTAACAGGAGAAAACCGCACACTGGCCTTTCACGGACTGAAGCAGCTCAACCAAAGCCCGTCCGTGGGACTGAAAGCTATCATTGAGATTTGCGGGCTGACCAACCGGGAACTGACTATGAGCGACATTGTCTTCAAAATAGGACCGCGCATAAACGCTTCCGGACGCATGCAGAACGGCAAGGAGGCCGTTGAGCTGCTTGTTGAAAAGGATTTCACCCGTGCCATGAGGGAGGCTTACCTGATAAACGAATACAACGAGCAGCGCAAGGACGTGGACAAACAGATGACGGAAGAGGCCAACTCCATTGTGGAGAAACTGGAAAGTCAGAAGCATTTGTCGTCAATAGTTCTTTATGATGAGAACTGGAAAAAGGGAGTTATCGGCATTGTGGCTTCACGTCTGACGGAAATCTATTTCCGTCCGACAGTCGTGTTGACCATGAGTGACGGCATGGCAACAGGTTCGGCACGAAGTGTTGCCGGATTTGACATTTATGATGCCATAAAGAGTTGTCGCGACCTGCTTGAAAACTTCGGAGGCCACACCTACGCCGCCGGACTGTCTCTGAAAGCGGAGAATATAAAAGAATTCAGACGTCGTTTCCAGCAGTATGTCAATGAACATATCATGCCGGAACAGACAATGCCGATACTTGACATCGAGGAAGTTATTGACTTCAAGGACATCACAAAGAAGATGCACGCGGATTTGAAGAAGTTCGCGCCTCATGGGCCGTGCAATCCGAAACCGTTGTTCTGTACGCGTAATGTTTATGATTACGGTACGAGCAAGGTCGTCGGTCGCCATCAGGAACACATCAAACTGGAACTTGTGGACAGTCAGTCGAGCAACGTCATGAACGGTATCGCGTTCGGACAGAGTTCCGCCGCACGGTACATAAAAAGCAAACGGTCGTTCAATATCGTATATACAATAGAGGAGAATACATATAAGCGCGGTGAGGTGCAGCTGCAGATAGAGGACATCATGCCGTCGGAAGATTGAGAATATGCAATCAGACAAATATACAGACATCCTCCGCAAATACTGGGGCTATGATGATTTCCGCGGTATCCAGAGAGAAATAATCGAGAGTATAGGCAGCGGCCACGATACCCTTGGATTAATGCCGACCGGCGGCGGAAAATCGATCACGTTTCAAGTACCGGCGTTGGCTCAGGAAGGTGTGTGTATCGTAATCACTCCGCTCATTGCGCTGATGAAAGATCAGGTAATGAACCTGAAACGGCGCGGCATACGCGCTGCGGCCATATACTCGGGGATGACGCGCAGTGAAATTGTCACTATACTCGAAAACTGTATCTTTGGGGCCATACGGATACTCTATGTTTCTCCAGAACGGCTTTCTTCTGAGATTTTCCAGACTAAGATGAGGCACATGCAAGTGAGCTTTATCACCGTGGACGAGGCCCATTGCATAAGCCAATGGGGATATGATTTCCGTCCGGCGTATCTGAAGATTGTGGACATCCGGCGTATTCACCCGTCCGTGCCGGTTCTCGCCTTGACGGCAACAGCGACTCCAAGTGTTGTCGACGATATTCAGGAACGGCTGGGATTCTCCGGGAAGCGCGTGTTCCGCATGAGTTTTGAACGGAAAAACCTGGCGTACGTGGTACGTCGGACAATGGATAAACGGCAGGAAATGGTACATATTCTGCAATGTGTGGAGGGAAGTGCCATTGTCTATGTGCGAAGCAGAAAAAAGACGAAAGAGATTGCCGAACTGTTGTGCGCAAGAGGGATTGAGGCAACCTATTACAATGCCGGATTGGAAAACGCGCAGAAGGACGAGCGTCAAAAAGCCTGGCAGAGCGACAAGACACGTGTGATGGTAGCCACGAACGCGTTTGGAATGGGCATAGACAAGCCGGACGTGCGCATTGTCATCCACATGGATATGCCTGACAGCATTGAGGCATATTTTCAGGAAGCTGGGCGCGGTGGGCGTGACGGAAAGAAATCGTATGCCATATTGCTTTGGAACAAGGGCGATATAGGCAAAATCAACAAACGCATAAAAAGCACGTTCCCCGACAAGGAATACATCAAAACGGTCTATGAGCATCTTGCCTATTTCTATCAAGTACCGACCGGGGCCGGATATAATATGACTTTCGAATTCGGATTGGACAAATTCTGCCACATTTACGGACATTTTCCGTTATATGCCGATTCGGCACTGAAGCTTCTCGATAATGCCGGTTACATTGAGTATATGGAAGAACAGGATAATTGCGCGCAGGTAATGTTCATCGTATCACGCAGCGATCTCTACCGTTTGGAAAACAATTCGGAGGCAGAAGACAAGCTCATTGTCGAAATGTTGCGTAACTACGGAGGCCTGTTCAACGACTACTGTTATATTGACGAGAGCTTTCTCGCTTATCAGACAGGTCTGACCATGCATGAGGTCTACATGAATCTGAAACTTCTGAACCAGAAGCGCATCATAAGTTTTATCCCTCACAAACGCACGCCGCTCATACGCTATCGGCAGCGTAGGGAAGACACCGACCATCTTATAATCCCCAAAGAAGTTTATGACGACCGGAAACGGATGTATATCAAACGTATAGAAGCTATGGCGTCGTATGCTGCCGCAACAGGCAAATGCCGCAGCCAGATGCTTCTCAGATACTTTGGCGAGAATGCCGGACCCGAATGTGGAACATGTGATTTCTGCCTGGAGCAACGCCACGAGATTGTGAATGATAGGACAATAGCCCAAACAGAGAACGAGATAATGGCACTTTTTGCTGACGGGCAACAGCATCATGTGACAGAGCTTCATTCGATCAGACGACCCTATGAGCAGATTGATGCAGCCTTGAGACATTTGCTTGATGAAGAAATGCTGCATTCCATGGACGGAATGCTGTCAAAATGAATTTTGAGGTCTGGCATATACAGAAAAACCGGAAAGATTCTGTGTTTTGGAAAATTATTTCTATCTTTGTATGGCTATTGAAATCTCAAAAACAAGTCAAACAAATAAAAATAGAACAAAACAATGAAGAGTGATCCGAAAGAGTGTCTCTATTGTCAGAACAATGAGACACTGAAAAGCCTTATGATTGAAGTGGCACAGTTAAGCGTGTCGCGCATGTTTATATTCAAGGAGCAGACATACCGTGGACGGTGCCTTGTTGCCTACAACGAACATGTTGATGATCTTAATCTGCTGAGCGACGAACAGCGAAACGCATTCATGAGCGACGTGGCAAAAGTCACACGCGCAATGCAGAAGGTATTCAATCCGGCCAAAATAAATTATGGCGCATATTCCGACACACTGGAACATCTTCATTTCCATCTCATACCCAAATATGTAGGAGGACCGGATTTTGGCGGCGTGTTCCGCATGAACCCCAAAGAAGTCTATCTCTCGGATGAAGAATATGCCCAGATGGCTGAGGATCTGAAAAAAGAATTGTAATCCAATTTTTTTATGGCCAGGCGGCACATTAAACGAGGGTGCGGTTGAATCACAGACATTCAGCCACACCCTCATCTTTTATCCGTAGAAAAGGGAAGCTCTTTATTCCTCAAATCTACGTTCCACCACCTCCCAGTCGATTATCTTCCACAGTTGGGAAAGGTGTTCTGCGCGCCTGTTCTGATAGTCCAGATAATAAGCGTGTTCCCATACATCGAATGTAAGCAAAGGCCGCAAATTATGTCTTACCGGATTACCGGCATTCGGTTCCTGGCTTATTATCAGTTTACGGGAATTGTCAGCTGACAGCCAAACCCAACCGGAACCGAATAGTGATATTCCTTTGGCTACAAATTCATTACAGAAAGCGTCAAAAGAACCAAACTGGCTTTCAATGGCCTTAATGAGTTTGCATGAAGGCACTGTCGCATTTTCACCGGCCGGCCGGAACTGAGTGAAATAGAGGCTATGATTGAGAACCTGTCCGGCATTGTTCAATACGGCACCTTCACCCACTCTGACTATATCCTCCAGGCTCATTTCCACATATCTGCTTCCCGGCAGGGCATCGTTAAGATTGTTGAGATACGTTTGCAGGTGCTTGCCATAATGATAGGCAATAGTTGACGAACTGATTACCGGTTCAAGACCGTCTGCCGCGTATGGCAAAGTTACCAACTCGAATTTTCCATTTACTGCTTTTGTTTCCATAATGAATAGTTTTATTTGTTAGTTATCCTGTCGAACCTGATTGCAGCTGCAAGTCAGACGAACTACTTCTATATGACAAGCTTCCTGCCACCGGTTCGTTTTTCCATTTGCAAAGATACGCCATTCCATGCGGCAGGTGACAGGGCAAGCAGTTAAATACGTAAAAAATCCCTTTAAATTATTTGGCTTTTATGATTTTTTGCCACTTGTTTACCAAAACACTATAAACAGAATGTCATGAAAGAGCATCCGGAAAATGTGGATGCATCTTTCATGACATTCTGTTTATAATGAAATTCAATCTGCGGCTACATCATAGCCACGAAATTTATTCGGCATTGTTCTCCGGACGGAGTTGGCGCACAGTCTCTGCGGCACGCCACATTTCCATGTTGCGCATGGCTTCCAGTTCTTTGTTGAGTCCCTCACGATAGTCAGCCTTAGAGTTACTGTCGATAGAAATCTGGGCCTCGTTGCCGGTCTTGACTGAATAGTAGAGCCACTGCATCACAGGCTTGATGGCGTCACGGAAGCGGGGAGCCCAATCGAGAGCGCCGCGCTGTGCCGTTGTGGAGCAGTTGGCGTACATCCAGTCCATACCTTTCTGTGCGAAGAGCGGCATCAGGCTCTGTGTGAGTTCCTCAACGGTCTCGTTGAAAGCCTCAGAAGGAGAGTGACCGTTCTCACGGAGCACCTCATACTGAGCCTCCAGCAATCCTTCGATAGCACCCATCAGTGAGCCGCGCTCACCCGTAAGGTCGCTGGTTGCCTCACGCTGGAATGTCGTCTTGAAGAGATATCCGGCACCGATACCGATACCGAAAGCGATTGTCTTTTCCTCAGCCTTGCCGGAAGCATCCTGATATACGGCGTATGAGCAGTTAAGACCGCGGCCCTCAAGGAACATTGTGCGGAGCGATGTACCCGAGCCTTTGGGAGCGACGAGGATCACGTCTATATCTGACGGAGGAACCACACCCGTGCGGTCGCTCCAATTGATGGCGAAACCATGTGAATAATAAAGAGTCTTGCCCGGTGTGAGATAAGGCTTGATAGCCGGCCATGCCTGAATCTGACCTGCGTCAGAGAGCAGCATGCAGATAATTGTTCCCTTCTCTGCTGCCTCCTCGATGGAGAACAGAGTCTTGCCCGGCACCCATCCGTCGGCCACGGCCTTGTCGTATGTCTTGCCCTGACGCTGACCTACAATAACGTTGAAGCCGTTGTCACGCAGGTTGCATGCCTGACCGGGACCCTGAATACCATAACCGATAACGGCGATAGTTTCATTCTTCAACACTTCACGAGCTTTCTCCAATGAAAATTCTTTGTTGGTGACAACTGTTTCTATAACGCCACCAAAATTCATTTCTGCCATAATTATTATATCTTTTTTATGTCCGGCTCATATTGCCGGGCGTTTGTTGTTAATTACTTCTCATCATTCAAATGACAGACTATAATAATCCCATCTGATTACTTCTTGTCACTCAAATGAGCTGCAAAAGTACAAAATTAAAACGAAAAAGCCAAATATACTTTCAGATTTTTACAAAACAGAGCTTACATCTGCACACTTCCACATCTTTTTCGCCGTTTTCTTCCTGCTTCGCAACGCGCACGCAACAGTCATCTCCGTCCGTCTGTTCCATATAGAAGTTCAACCGGTCGCCTCCATGACTTTCCGCCACGTATGCTATTTCGAAACGGCGCAGGCGATGTTCCATGTACCATGACACGGGGAACAAATCAAGCACATGCTCTATATACTTCACCGAGTTCACATGACCGTTGACATCCACATCATTATAATATGTGTCAATCGTGCGCAGAAGTCTTGCGTCACTGCTCATCTTCACACGCGAGCTCTTTTCTATCGGACATTCGCGTTCCGTCTCAATCCATTCGCCGATAGCTCCGTCGCGTATGGCGAATATATCCTGCGGCTGACGCGAATCAGTGTCTATCATAGCCCATACGCTGCGGCCATAGCCGAACACCCGTCCGTCCGCTCCCACGACACGGAAGTTTCGGTTGGTGAAATACTTCATGGCACTTTCCACCCACGTCTCCACCTTAAACTTGTCATACTGCGCCGGCATCTCTTCCATCTCAACGGCGAGCCGTGAGAGCACCCACGTCTTATGTCTCGGATTGAGATAGTCCATTCCGAAACCGCGTTCCGTCGAATGAAAGTCTGCCGCATTGAGCAGATGATTACCCAGATGTCCCATAAAAAGCCTGTGAGAAAAGTCACAATGGAACGGCTCTGCCATAAAATCGTATCGTCCTGTCTTGTCCATATTATCTTTAGTTATGAGTAAAGAGTGATGAGTGAAGAGGTATGATCACCTTTTGTCGCATGTTTATTAGCAAAGCTGAGCAAATCTGCATTCATACTTCGAGCCTATAAGAGCATATCATACCTCTTCACTCATATCTCTTCGCTCATCATTCATACCTATTCACTCTTCACTCAAATCTCTCCACTCGTCATTCTGCAATCTTAACTGATAAAACTTTTCTCCCTCTGCTCCAGATAGTCCGTCACTTCCTCCTGCATGCTTCGCGTCACGGCTATACGGCCGGAGCGGGTGTACTGGAGAACGCAGTTGAAATCATTCAGAACCTTATACAGGCTCAGAATCTCTTCTGTCCGGCCGTTCTTCATGGCAATCACGTATGTCGGATTAACTTCCGTGATGGTAGCCTCGTGGCGGCGTATTGTCCGTGAAATTTCCGGATTGTTCATCACAACGTCCGTTGACAGCTTATAGAGTCCTGTCTCACGGATGAACAGCTCGTCATCGGTATAGAACAGAGCCTTCACCACGTCAATCTTCTTCTCTATCTGCCGCGTTATCTTCGTTATCTGGTCTTTGTCGCTCCATGCCGTGATGGTGTACTTATGTATTCCATCGATGCTTGACGCCGACACGTTCAGGCTCTCGATGTTCACCTGACGGCGTGTGAATACGGCCGTAATCTGATTGAGAATACCGGCAAGATTCTCCGAATAGACCAACAGTGTATATAATGTCTTTTCTTCCATGCTGTTTAAAGTTATGAGTTATGAGTTATGAGTGCAGAGTACAGAGGTCTGATATGTCTTGTTGACGGATATGTCTTGTTGACGGACATGCCCCAAAGGTAATCATACCTCTTCATTCATCACTCTGCGCTCTGACCTTAAAAGTCAGATGTCTATTGACAACATCATCTCGTCCACACTCTTTCCCGGAGGCGTCATCGGCAGAACGTTGTCATCCTCCTTTATGGCACACTCAAGAATATACGGGCCGTCCGTAGCCAGCATTTTTTCAACGGCCGCTGCCAGGTCCGCGCGCTCCGTCACGACGGCATACGGAATATGATATCCTGCCGCAATCAGACTGTAGTCCGGATTCATCATCTTCGTGAACGACTGGCGGTGACCGAAGAACATGTCCTGCCACTGGCGCACATTGCCCAGATAGTTGTTGTTCATCAGAATCATCTTCACCGGCGTCTGCTGCTCCATGATGGTGCCCAGTTCCTGTATGCTCATCTGGAATCCGCCGTCGCCCGAGAACATGCATACCGTACGCTCCGGAGCACCGAACGCCGCACCGATGGCCGCCGGAACACCGAATCCCATCGTGCCCAATCCGCCGCTGGTGACGATAGAGCGCTTCCTGTTATACTTGAAATAGCGGCTGGAGAACATCTGGTTCTGGCCTACGTCAGTCACCAGAATCGCTTCACCCCTCGTCGCCTCGGCCACAGCGTTGACCACCTCGCCCATCAGCAGCGGACCGTCCGCCGGATGTATTGCCGGTTCTATCACGGCCTCGCGCTCCTGAGCGTCAAGCGGCTTGAAGCTCTCCACCCAATCCTTGTGTTCGTTCTTTTTTAGCAGACGCGTTATGGCCGGCAGCGTCACCTTGCAGTCGCCAATCACAGCCACATCCGTCTTGATGCACTTGTCAATCTCCGAGTGGTCGATGTCGAGGTGTATCACCTTTGCCTGTTTTGCGTATGCTGACGGCAGTCCCGTCACGCGGTCGCTGAAACGCATGCCTATGGCAATCAACACGTCACATTCCTGTTCCTTTATGTTCGGGGCCAGATTGCCGTGCATGCCGAGCATACCCATATTGAGCGGATGTCCCGTAGGCAGCGCCGACAGTCCGAGCAATGTGCGTGCGGCCGGAATACCGGCTTTCTCGATAAACTCAACCAGCTCATTGTGGGCACTGCCCAACTCTACGCCCTGACCGACGAGTGCCAGCGGTCGCTCCGCCTTGTTTATCAGTTCGGCGGCAGCGGCTATAGCCGTTTCGTCCGGCTTTGGATAAGGCACATAGCTGCGCACGAAATCCACGTGCTGCGGCTCCCACTCGGTGGTGGTCACCTGCGCATTTTTCGGGAAGTCAAGCACAACGGGGCCAGGTCTGCCTGTCCGTGCAATATAAAAAGCCTTGCTGACAGCCCACGCTATGTCCTCGGCACGGCGTATCTGATAGCTCCACTTCGATATTGGTTGGGCCACACCAACGAGGTCCACCTCCTGAAAGGCGTCAGTGCCGAGTGCAGCCGTGCCCACCTGTCCGGCAATAACGACAATCGGTGTTGAATCGAGCATAGCGTCAGCCACACCCGTCAGTGTGTTTGTCGCACCGGGACCACTGGTCACGATGCACACGCCGACATCGCCGCTGACCCGTGCATAGCCTTCGGCGGCATGTGTAGCCGCCTGTTCATGACGCACCAGTATATGGTCAAACGCTTTCTTCTCACCTCTCGTATAGTCGTAAAGCGCATCGAACACCGGCATTATCGAACCTCCCGGATAACCGAAGATGGTATTCACGCCCTCATTCTTGAGGGCCAACATTAGTGCTTCTGCTCCTGTAATCATATTTCTTTTCTTTAAGGAGTTCTCATTCAATCACCCTCACTCCGCCCTTGTCCGCCGAGCTGACACTCTGGGCGTATGCCCGCAGGGCCTTCGACACCACGCGGTCGCGCGTCAGCGGCTGCTGCGGTCTTGCTGCCAGTTCCTCGTCCGACAGGCGCACGTTGATTGAGCGGTTGGGTATGTCTATCTCTATGATGTCGCCGTCCTTTATCTTTCCGATGTTTCCGCCGGCGGCAGCCTCAGGCGATATATGGCCGATGCTCAGGCCGCTCGTTCCGCCGGAGAAGCGGCCGTCCGTTATCAGGGCACACTCCTTGCCGAGGTGCATGCTCTTTATATAGGAAGTGGGGTAGAGCATCTCTTGCATGCCAGGACCGCCCTTCGGCCCTTCGTGGGTTATTACGACGCAGTCGCCGCTGACCACCTTGCCGCCGAGAATGCCGTCGCAGGCAGCCTCCTGCGAGTCGAACACTTTAGCCGGACCGCTGAAGCGCCATATACTCTCGTCCACGCCGGCCGTCTTGACCACGCATCCGTCCTGTGCGATGTTTCCGAAGAGCACGGCCAGACCGCCATCCTTCGTATAGGCATGTTCCAGGTCGCGGATGCAACCGTTGGTACGGTCCGTGTCGAGCGTGCCCCAACGTGTGTCCTGACTGCCCATCTTCGTCGAGAAACGGCCGCCGGGAGCACTCTGATATATCCTGTCGGCCTCGGCGTCCACCGTTTCGGCCGTGATGTCATATTTCGCCATTGCCTCGGCCAGCGTCAGTCCGTCGACGCGGCGCGTGGTGCCGTTGATTAGTCCGCCCTTGCTCAGCTCGTTCATTATACCGATTATTCCGCCGGCACGTCCACACTCCTGTACACTGTATTTCTGGGTGTTCGGAGCCAGCTTGCACAGACACGGCACACGGCGGCTCAGCGCGTCGATGTCTTTCATCGTGAACTCAGCGCCGGCCTCCTGAGCCACAGCCAGCAGATGGAGCACGGTGTTTGTGCTTCCGCCCATGGCGATGTCGAGCGTCATGGCGTTGAGGAAAGCCTCGCGTGTGGCTATCGAGCGCGGCAGAACGCTCTCGTCGCCGTCCTCATAGTATGCCAGCGCGTTCTTCACCACCTGTCGTGCAGCGGCTTTGAACAGCTCTATGCGGTTCTTGTGTGTGGCAAGAATCGTTCCGTTGCCAGGCATGGACAATCCTATGGCTTCGGTCAGCGAGTTCATCGAGTTTGCCGTGAACATTCCCGAACAACTGCCGCAGCCCGGACAGGCACAGCCCTCTATCTCGGCCATCTCTTCGTCGGTCACGCTCGGGTCGGCACCTTTCACCATCGCCGTAATCAGGTCGGCGTTCTCGCCGCGCCAGCGTCCGGCCTCCATAGGGCCGCCCGAACAGAAAACGGTCGGAATGTTGAGCCTCATTGAGGCCATCAGCATGCCCGGCGTCACCTTGTCGCAGTTCGATATGCAGATCATGGCGTCAGCCTTATGTGCGTTGACCATATATTCCACCGAGTCGGCGATGATGTCGCGTGAGGGTAGCGAGTAGAGCATGCCGTCATGTCCCATGGCGATGCCGTCGTCAATGGCTATCGTGTTGAATTCAGCCGCATAGCATCCCATGGCCTCTATTTCCTGTTTTACTATCTGTCCTATCTCGTGCAAGTGGGTGTGTCCAGGGACAAACTGGGTGAATGAGTTGACCACCGCGATGATGGGCTTTCCGAATTGCTCACGTTTCATACCCGTGGCGACCCACAGCGCGCGGGCTCCTGCCATCCGTCGTCCTTCCGTACACACGGCACTTCTCAATTTATGCTTCATATTCCTTCGTATATATATATAATAT